>JAUIML010000111.1 GCA_030432715.1 Acidimicrobiia bacterium
GGCCGCGTAACCGCACGCCATGACCCATGCCGCACCATCGGGCACCGCCGGGCCGGTCGCCACGACGGAGACCGGCTGGCCGACCTCCGCCGACGCCAGACCGCGATTGATCACCACCTCGTAGTCGCCCGATGAGGGCGCGTCGTCGCCCCCTGCAGGGGCACCGATGGTGGCGCCGACCAACAGCACCACCAAGAGCCCCACAACCACGACTCGCCGCAAGCGAAGCCTCCCTCCCTCCTCACGAAACGGTAGGAAATGGCCGGCGCGTACAACAGAGCCGACCGACTCATCTGTGGAGACATCCGAGCGGGTCTCGGATCCGCGCCTTGGCACCCGAGCGCCGACCGTGGTGGCCTCTGCGGGCCATGGGACGACACCGACGCCGAACCGCCATCGTCGTCGCCGTCGGCGCGCTGATCCTCGGCGCCTGCGGCGACGATGCCGAACCCGAAGCCGAGCCCGCGACGGCGTCGACCACGACGTCCACAACCGTGGAGTCCCCCACCACCACGACCATCGCAGCCGACGCCCTGCCCCCCGGAGCAGAGGACCTGGTCGGCCGTTGGGCCCACTTCGACGCCGTCGCCTACGAGGACGACGTGTTCAAGAGCCTCATCATCTCCACGGGGTTCGCCGACCTCGAGCTGCGTGACGGCGTGCTGTGGAACCGGCAGCGGTTCTGCCACGCGGAGATGGCCAACGACCAGGGCATCGACACGTCGATCTCCGACGAGGCGACCTCGGCCATCATCCCGGTCGACACCCCGGTGGAGGTGACACTCGAAGACGGCCGGCTCCGGGTCGTGCGTCCGGAGACCCCGACCCCGATCGGGATCGACCTGGAGGATCCGGCCAACGAGGCCCTCCCCACCGACCCGAACGACCCGCGCATCATCGACAGTGACGGCGACGGCAACCCCGGGGTCACGGCCCGCATCCGCCTCAATGCCGACATCGAAGGCGACCTCTACATCGCCCGGCGCGAGATCTTCCACTACGACGTGACCCAGGAATCGCCCGACCGGATGGTCGGAACGATCACCGATTCGTCCGAACAGCTCGTGATCGGGGCGAGCAACGAGATCTTCCTGACCCCCGCCCAGTGGGAACAGGTCCCCGACCCGAGCCGCAATCCGGTGATCTGGCAGCGGGTCGACGAGACCTGGGACTGCGAGCGACTGGCGGCCGAACGAGACGCCCTCTTCCCACCCGACCCGGTCGTCGACTGGTGAGAGCCACCGGTACCGAGCGACCCATCACGGGGCCGTCTGCCGTGGCCGGCCGACGCTAGGGCGCCGGGACCTCGAGGACCACCGCGGAGCCCATGCCGCCGCCGGCGCACATGGCCGCCACGCCGGTACCGCCGCCCCGGCGGCGCAGTTCGTGGATGAGGCTGATCACCATGCGAGACCCGGTCATGGCGATCGGGTGACCCAGGCTGCACCCGCTGCCCAGGACGTTCACGATCGCCTCGTCGATCGCGAGGATGCGGGTGGTGGCGACACACATCGAGGCGAACGCCTCGTTGATCTCCCAGAGGTCGATGTCGTCGACGGTCAGCCCGACCCGGTCGAGTGCCTTCGGAATCGCGAGGGTGGGCGCCAGGCCGGTCCGCTCGGGCGCGACCCCGACGGATGCCCATCCGCGCACGACGGCAAGGGCCTCGAGACCCTCGGACGAGACCAGCGAGTCGTCGACGACCACCACGGCGCCGGCTGCGTCGTTCACACCGGCCGAGTTCCCGGCGGTGATGCTGAACCCCTCGATCTCGGGATGCAACGGCGGGAGCGCAGCGAGCTTCTCCATGCTCGACGTGCGGCGCGGGTGCTCGTCCACGGCGAACGTCCTGGTGCTGCCGTCCCTCTCCACGATCTCGACCGGGAAGATCTCGTCGACGAACGCGCCGGCGTCGATCGCGGCAACGGCCCGCTCGTGTGACCGCAGCGCCCAGGCGTCCATCTCCTCTCGGGTGACCCCCGCCTCGGTCGCAGCGTTCCAGCCGACGGTGATGGTCATGTCCATCGCCGGCGCGGCAGGGCGCTCCGCGTGGCTGGGCGACATCCACGGTTCCACGTCGTCGGTGCCCGGAACCCGCCGGGTCGACTGCGGCATCGTCGAGCTCGATTGCACCCCACCGGCAATGATCGCGCGGTCCATGCCGGCGCGGATCGACGCCGCCGCGGTGCTGATCGCGGCGAGCCCCGACGCGCAGTGCCGGTTGTGGGCCAGACCGGGCACGCCCTCGAGGCCGGCCTCGATCGCGGCATAGCGGGCGATGTCGCCGCCGCCGTAGAGGGACTCGCCGAGGATCACGTCGTCGAAGCGCGCCGGGTCCATTCCCGACCGACCGACGATCTCGCGGACCACAGCGGTCCCCAGGGTCAGCCCGTCGACATCCACCAGCGATCCCTTGAACGCGGTGCCGATCGGCGTCCGTGCCGTCGAGACGATGACTGCTTCACCCATGGCCGTGTCTCCCCTTCCGCCGACACGTCGCTGTGTCGGATCGGCACAAGGTTCCCACCACCGAGGTGTCTACAGCGAAACGAACGCCGGCGACATCGGCACCCGGCCAGGATCGCGGACCCCGAGGGAGGGAAGTCGCTGGTACCCCGTACGGGATTTGAACCCGTGCTACCACCTTGAGAGGGTGGCGTCCTAGGCCGCTAGACGAACGGGGCCCGTTCACATCCGCCGAGGCGGCTTTGCGACTGGGTGAGTGTAGCCCCCTCGACGTTTCGGCCCAACGCCTTCGGGGTGAGGGCAAAACGCAGAAGCGGCATCCGTGTGGATGCCGCTTCGTTGCGCTCGGGGAAGAGGACTTGAACCCCTAATAACTGGACCAGAACCAGTTGTGTTACCGATTACACCATCCCCGAAGGATGCGTCCCGAAGGACACGAGCATCGTATCGAAAGCATCGGCGGGTACCCACCGATTCCAAGTCCCATCTCAGCCGACGGAGCCGAGCCAGTTGTCGACGCGGCGGTAGCCGAGGATGCGGCCGAGCGACACGGCGGCGGTTTCGCGCAGGAGTTGGCGGATCGACGAGCCGCCCTCGGTCGACGACACCGAGGCCGACAGGCCGACCTGGTCGGCGATCTGGCGGAGCCGCAGGGCGTGGTACGGGTCGCTCACGAGGATGACCGAGTCGAGCTCCTCGTTGCGCAGCACCCGCGCCGTCGCCGCGAGCTGCTGCCACGACGAGTCGCCGTCGGTCACGACCAGGATGTCGGCCTCGGGAATCCCCGCGAAGCGCAGGTACTCGAAGCCCGCGTAGCCCTCGGTGAAGCGGTCGCCGGGTCGGTTCGATCCCGTGGTGACGACGACGTCGGCCACGCCCGCCGCCCACAGTTCATAGGCGTGGTCGAGCCGGCTCGCGAGCACCGGCGAGGGTTCACCGTCGTACTGGGCGGCGCCGAGCACCACGATGGCGTCGGCGCTGTCGCGGCTGTCCTCCCCCGAAGCCTGGAGCACCTGGAGGAACGTGAGGAACACGTAGCCGACGACGACGAACGCGGCGACCACGAACAGACGACGGACACGACGAACGGTCAGCCAAGGGGGCCGCCGCAGCCGCATCGCTCAGACGTCGAGCCGGGCTCGAGCGGCGGCGATGCGGGAAAGACAGACGTCGCGGCCGAGGTGGGTCATGGCCTCCCACAGCGGGATGCCCGCTCCTCGGCCGGTGAGCGCCACCCGCAGCGGGGCCTGCGACATGACCCGGGTGTCGAGCTCCTCGCTCAGCGCGGTACCGACCGCCATCACCGTCGTCTCCAGCCGATCGCGGTCCGTGAAGTCGTCGTCGGCCAACGCGGCGGCGATGTCGTCGAGCACCCGGTCGGGCACGGTGCCCTTCACCATCGCCTTCGTCCACGACTTCTCGTCGTAGTCGTCGATCGAGTCGAGGAAGAGCCAGTCGAGCCAGGCCGGCGCCTCGGCCAGATTGGCCACCCGCTGCTGCACGTCCTCGGCCAGCGCGAGGGCGACGACCCGGTCGTAGTTGGCCACGGGGTAGGGCGCGTCGTCGGCGGTCAACCACGGCTCGGCCGCCTCGACGAAGGCCATCGGGGTCATCGCCTTGATGTACTCCGCGTTGATGTGGTCGAGCTTCTTCGGGTCGAAGAACGCAGGCGCCTTGTTGACGTCGGCGAGATCGAACATCTCGATGATCTCCTCGATCGGACGGATCTCGACCTCGTCTTTCGGGCCCCATCCGAGCAGGGCCAGCGCGTTGCGCATCGCCTCGGGCAGATAGCCACGGGCGACATAGTCGGCGAGGGCCACGTCGTCACGACGCTTCGACAGCTTCTTGCGTTGCTCGTTGACCAGCAACGGCAGATGCGCGTAGGTCGGCGGCTCGCCGAAGCCCAGCGCGTGCCACAGCAGCAGGACCTTGGGCGTGGTGTTGAGGAGGTCTTCGCCCCGGATGACATGGGTGATCCCCATGTCGTGGTCGTCGACCGCGTTGGCGATGAGGAACACCGGCGAGCCGTCGCCCCGACGGATGACGAAGTCCTCGATCGTGTCGTGGGCGAACTCGACGCGCCCGCGGATCAGGTCGTCGACCACGGTGTGGCCCTCGTCGGGCGCCCGGAACCGGACCACGACTCCAGGGCCGTCCTCCACGTCGCGGTCGCGCGACCAGCCGTGGTAGCCGGACGGCAGGCCCGCGTCGGCGGCCTTCTGATCGATCTCGTCGCGACTGAGATCGCAGTAGTAGGCCTTGCCCTCGGCGACGAGCTGCTGCACCGCGGCGACGTGACGATCGCGGTGGGCCGACTGGAACAGCGGACCCTCGTCCCAGTCGAGTCCGAGCCAGGTGAGCGGTTCGGTGATGGCGTCGACGAACTCCTGGGTGGTCTTCGCCTCGTCGGTGTCTTCGACCCGCAGCACGAACGTGCCGCCGGTGTGACGCGCGTACAGCCAGTTGAAGAGTGCGCTGCGAGCGCTGCCCACGTGGAGGTAGCCGGTCGGGGCCGGCGCGAAACGAACTCGAGGGGCGGTCACGGAGCCGAGGCTATCCGGCGCCGTTCGTCGGCCAGCAGAGGGCGCTAACTTGCGGGCGTGCGCGAGACCGAAACCCCACCGGCGGGCTACTACCCCGACCCCGAGAACCCGGCCGTCGAACGCTGGTGGGACGGCACCGCGTGGGCCGCGTCACCCGAGCGTCCACCGGTCAACGTCGCACCGGTGGTCGAGGCCCCGGTCGGTCCGCCCCGCAACAACCAGTTCGCCATGGCGTCGCTGGTGCTGTCGATCGCGTGGGTCTTCTTCATCGGCTCGATCCTCGGCGTGATCTTCGGCCATCTCGCCCTGCAACAGATCCGGGAGTCCGACGGACGCGAGGTCGGGCGCGGCAACGCGATGATCGGCCTGATCGTGGGCTACGCCGGGCTCGCGTTTGGGCTTCTCGCCGTGCTGATCCTGCTGGACTGAACGTCGATCGACATTTCGAGCGTTTTCATTCCTTTTTCTGCGTTTTGATGGTGGTGGGCGAACATATGTTCGCTAGAATCCTCCTCATGGAAGCGGAGGACTTCGAGGAGCTGTGCGGGTTCGAACCGACGGGGAAGACCCGTCGGCAGCTCGAAGCCGCGCTCGAGCGCTGCGGACGGCTCACGTCCCTCGTCGCGGCCAAGAAGTACGCGGTGCTGGCCGCTCTGTCGGCATTGGACGACGAGGGGGTCAGACCGGCCGACGCCAACCGGACGAAGACTCGTGAGTCGCAGCGGGCATCCGTGCGGGCGACCAAGACGGCGGCCCAACTGGTCTCCATGCCCGGGCTGCGCGGCGCGTTGGAGAAGGGCGAGATCTCGCCCGAGCACGCCGAAGCGGCCGCGGCCGCGGCGGCCAGGGTCTCACCCGCAGCGGCCGACTCGGCGCTCACGCGACTGGCCACGCAGCTCCCGGCAGATCGTTTCGCGAAGAAGGCCGGTGAGTGGGCCGGCCAGAACGAAGACGATCACGAGGCGGCGACCCGCCAGGAAAAGGCGCGGTGCGAACGGCAGGGGCGCGTGTGGCGGAAGAACAACGGCCGCATCGGCGTCCACGGCGAGTTCGACCCGGTCGCCGGTGATCCGCTGCTCAAGGCGTTCGAAGCCGAGATGGACCGGCTCTACCGCGAAGACGGCGGTCGCGATGCCGACCCGGCCACCCGCCGCACCTATGCCCAGCGCGGCGCCGACGCGCTGTCCAACCTGATCACGCCGACGGGCACCGAGGGGGCTCGGCCCCGGCGACCGCATCCCCGCTATGTCTCACACCTGCGTATCGACCTCGGCCGTTGCGCCGTCGACGACCCCTCCGGCGTTGCGGCCTTCGTCGACGGAACGCCGATCCCCCAACCCGTGCTCGAGCGCATCGCGTGTGAGAGCGCGTTCGTCGGGGCCGTCTACGGCACCGACGGTGCGATCCTCTGGCAGGGCCGCTCGGTTCGGCTCGCAACAGACGATCAGTGGAACGCGCTCATCGACCGCGACGGCGGGTGTCGCCACTGTGGAGCCGACCCCACGCGCTGCCGAGCCCACCACATCACCCCGTGGGCGCCTCCGGCCAGGGGACCCACCGACATCGACCACCTCGTGCTGGTCTGCGACCACGGCCACCACCTCATCCACGACCAGGGGTGGCGCGTCATCCTCGACGAGGCCGGGGGCTTCCAGATCGTCCCGCCGTGAGCGGGCCGCGATGCCATCGGCTACAGGCCGAGCGGCGCCTTCCAGTCGGTTGCGCAGGCCGCGGCCACGCCGCCCAACGACATCCGCAGGGTCGCCTCAGGCACCATGTCGGCGATCTCGCGGGCGGCGAAGTAGTGGATCGTCGAGTGATGCACTTCGTCGAACAGCTCGCGGCGCAGCGCCACCAACTCGTCGGGCGCCGGGCCGAGGTAGCCGAACAACGTGAGCGCGAGCCTCAGGTCTTCGATCATCGGCGCCCGCCCGTAGAGCGAGGCTCGGCGCAGGGCAACGGCGGTCGCGCCGTGCAGGGCATCGGCCGCGTGCTCGCCGGGCGCCAGCACCAGCTCGTCCTTCAGGCGGGCCGCGAGCTTGAGCACGTAGCCCTGGTCAGGACCCTGGTTGCCGAGCGCGGGGCCGGCCGGTTGGGCGGTGCCGATCACCTCTCCGGGGCGATCGGCCTTCCACGAACCGGCCCGACGCGGCGGCGAGTTGTAGAGCTTCTTCTGGTTGACGCGACCGGGAACGTGCGTGGGTGCCGACATGGTCGAGATCGTAGCCAGCCCGCAGCGGAGCGCGTGGCGTCGGCCGGTGGACTCCCGCTACGCCGGCCTGGTGGCCGGATCCCGGTCGATCGGCATTGTGAGTCCGGCGGGGTCCTCCTCGAATGCCACCACGGCGCGATAGGGCGCGCCTTCCTCGCGGTGGACCGCGCCGGGTGTCGCCCGGATCGAGCAACCGGGGGTGAGCACGTAGGACGATCCCGAATCGACATCGGTGATCGTCACCGCGCCGTCGACCACGTAAACGGCGGCGCCGAAGTCGTGCCAATGATCGACCCCGCTCGGTTCGAGGTCGAAGGCGTGGGGGATCAGCCCCGCCGCTTCGGCGAGGGCGATCGCCTCGTCCTCGGTCGAGAACTCTCCTCTGCTGAGCACGACTTGGTACACGGACGGACCTCCTGGTCAGGACCGGAACCTAGCAGTGGTCGCTCAGTCGGTGTGGAGGAGGCCGTAGACGAGCGAGTCGACCAGGGCCTGCCACGAGGCCTCGATGATGTTCTCCGACACGCCGATGGTCGACCACGAGATGTCGCCGTTGGTCGAGTCGAGCAGCACTCGGGTGACGGCACCGGTGCCCTGCTCGGTGTTGAGCACCCGCACCTTGAAGTCGGTGAGGCTGACGCGGTCGAGGGCCGGATACCGGCCGTCGAGCGCCGCCCGCACGGCAGCGTCGAGGGCGTTGACGGGGCCGTTGCCCTCGCCGACGGCGATCTTGCGCTCGTCACCGATCCACAGCTTGACGGTGGCCTGCGTGTCGACGTCGACGGCGACGTCGTTCCAGAGCCGCGCCCCCGTGCCCGAACGGTGGGCCATGTCGACCGAGAACGACTCGAGCCGGAAGTAGGGCTGTTCCCACCCGGCCGCGCCGCGCATCAGGAGCTCGAGCGACGCGTCGGCGGCCTCGAAGTGGTAGCCCTCGTGTTCGAGCCGCTTGAGCGTGTCGATGATGTCGCCGAGCACCTTGCCGCCGGCACCGTTGGCGTCGAGGTCGATGCCGAGGTCGGCGGCCTTCATCTCGAGGGTGGATCGGCCGGCCATCTCCGACACCAGCACTCGGGTGCCGTTGCCGACCGACTCGGGGGCGACGTGCTCGTAGGCATCCGACCGGCGGCTGAGGGCCGACGTGTGCAGACCGGCCTTGTGGGCGAAGGCGGTGGCCCCCACGTAGGGCTGCTGCGGGTCGGGGCTGAAGTTGACCAGCTCGGCGATGTGATGGGCCACCGAGGTCAGGCGCTCCAGCCTTCCCTCGGGGAGGCAGGTGATGCCCATCTTCAGCTCGAGGTTGGCCATGATGGGCACGAGATCGCAGTTGCCGACCCGTTCGCCGTAGCCGTTGATGGTGCCCTGCACCTGGGTGGCGCCGGCCCGGACCGCCGCGAGGGCGTTGGCGACCCCACAGCCGGTGTCGTTGTGGAGGTGGATGCCCACGGCACAGTCGACATGGGCGACCACGGCCCGCACGGCCGATTCGATGTCGGGGGGCAGCGAGCCGCCGTTGGTGTCGCACAGGACCACCGCCTCGGCCCCGGCCATGGCTGCCGCCTCCAGCACCGAAAGGGAGAACTCGGGGTTTCGTCGGTAGCCGTCGAAGAAGTGCTCGGCGTCGAAGAAGACGCGCTTGCCCTGGCCGACCAGGTACTCGACCGAGTCGCGGACCATCGCGATGCCCTCGTCGAGCGTGGTCTTGAGCGCCTCGGTGACGTGGTAGTCCCAACACTTGCCGACGATGCAGACCACGTCGGTGCCGGCGGCGACGAGGTTGGCCAGGGTCTGGTCGGAGTCGACCTTGCCCTTGGGTCGCCGGGTCGAACCGAAGGCCACGAACTCGCTCGTGGTCAGCTTCAGCTCGGTCTTGGCCCGCTCGAAGAACTCGTCGTCCTTGGGATTGGCGCCCGGCCAACCGCCTTCGATGTAGCCCACACCGAGTCGGTCGAGCTGCTCGGCGATGCGGAGCTTGTCGTCGACGGTGAGGGAGATCCCCTCGAACTGGGAGCCGTCGCGCAGCGTCGTGTCGTAGATCTCCACGCGCTCGGGCCACGACGGATCACGCCGGGCGGAGCGATCGATCGTGACCTCGGACTCGCTCATTTCGCCAGCTCGTTCCACGAGCGGTACTTCTCGTTCTTGCCGCGGACCACGTCGGCGTAGGCCTCCGCAATCGCGACCGTGGCCGGACCCGGGCACGGCACGTCGCGGTCGTCGACCGAGTTGACTGCGCTCACCTCGGCCGCCGTCCCGACCACGAAGATCTCCTTCGCGGTGTAGAGATCGCTGCGGGCCATGTCGCCGATCTGGATGTCGATGCCGAGATCGCCGGCCAGCGCCATCACCGTGTGTTGGGTGATGCCCGGCAGCGCGCCCGACGAGGTGGGCGGCGTGAGGATCACGTCGCCGGTGCCCACGAAGATGTTCTCGCCCGAGCACTCGCTGACCAGCCCGGCGTTGTTGAGCATGATCGCCTCGTCGTAGCCCGCGTTGAGTGCTTCCATCTTGGCGAGGGTGCTGTTGGCGTAGTTGCCCGTCGTCTTCGAGGCCGGCGGCATGATGTTGTGGTCGTGACGGGTCCACGACGAGATCTTCATCCGCACGCCCTTGCTGACCGCGTCGTCGCCGAGATACGCACCCCACGGCCATGCCGCGATCGAGATGTCGACGGTGCACGCACCGGTGGCAAGGCCCATCTCGCCGTAGCCGTAGTAGGCGATGGGACGCAGGTAGCAGGCATCGAGCCCGCTGTCGGCCACCACGTCCTTGCACGCCTGCACGATCTCGGGCACCGAGTAGGGCATCGGCATCCCGAGGATCTTGGCCGAGTTGTAGAGCCGCTCGATGTGTTCGGTCAGCCGGAAGATCGCCGGGCCGTCGGCCGTCTCGTAGGCACGGATGCCTTCGAACACGCCCGTGCCGTAGTGGAGGGTGTGGGTGAGGACGTGGATCTTCGCGTCCTCCCACGGCACCATGTCGCCGTTCATCCAGATGTGGGGCGTGGGTTCGAGGGGCATAGCGGGCCTTTCGTTCAGCTTCGTTCGTCACCACCGAGGCGGGCGACGATGAGGTCGCCGATCTCGGTGGTCGAGCCGGTGAGCGACTCCGGGTCGGCGCAGGCCGCACGGATGCGGTCGGCCGCCTCGGACTCGCCGAGATGATCGAGCATGAGTGCTCCCGACAATACGGCAGCAGTGGGGTTGGCCACGCCGGTTCCCGCGATGTCGGGCGCCGACCCGTGGACCGGCTCGAACATCGACACGCGACCGGGGTGCAGGTTGGCCGAGCTGGCGAACCCGATACCGCCGCTCACGGCACCGCCGAGGTCGGTCAGGATGTCGCCGAAGAGGTTGTCGGTGACGATCACGTCGTAGCGCTGGGGGTCCTGCACGAAGTAGATGCAGGCCGCGTCGACATGGTTGTAGGCGGTCTCGACCTCGGGGTACTCCTCGGCGACCTCGTTGAACGTGCGCTCCCACAGGTCACCGGAGAACGTGAGCACGTTGGTCTTGTGGCACATGGTCACGTGCTTGCGGCGGGTCATGGCCAGCTCGAAGGCGTAGCGGATACAGCGTTCGACTCCGTGGCGGGTGTTGACCGAACCCTGCGTGGCGATCTCCTCCGGGGTTCCCTTGCGCAGGAAGCCGCCCTCCCCCGCGTAGGTGCCCTCGGTGTTCTCGCGGATCACGACGAACTCGTGACCGTCGCCGACGAAGGGGCGCTGGTTGATGTAGAGGTCGAGGTCGAAGCGCATCTTGAGCAACAGACCGCGCTCGATCACACCGGGAGGCACATCGGGCGTGCCCACTGCGCCCAAGTAGATGGCGTCGAGGTCGCGCCACTCGTCGACGATCTCGTCGGTCAGGACGACCCCGTCCTTGAGATACCGGTCGCCGCCCAGGTCGTAGTCGACGGTGTCGAGCTCGACTCCGGCCGCGGCGATGACCTTCAGACCCTCCGCGATGACGTCCGGCCCGATGCCGTCGCCGCCGACGATCCCTACTCGATGTGGCATGTGTGCTCGCTTGCTCGTGGTTCGTGATGGTTGGAGAAACGAAAAACCGCCCACCGAAGTGGACGGTCTCGCGCACGCCGGAACGGGCGTGCGCTACGAAATCGAAATGATGGCTGGTGCGGTCATCACGCCGCCAAGTGTAACCCTGGCCCGACGGCAACGTCATCTCGAGCGCGACCGCGCGACAATGGCTCATGGGACGCCTCGCCCCTCTGCTGGTCGCGGTCGCCGTGCTGGCCGCGGCGTGCAGCGACGACACCGCGACGCCGGACCCGTCCCCGTCGACGACCGCCACCTCCCCGGCGTCGTCCACGGAGCCGCCGCCGTCCTCCACCACGACCACAGCCGAACCCACGCCGCCGCCGACGACGCACGCCGTGGCCGTCACCATCCGGGCGGGCAGCTCCGCCGACGAAACCGTCGTGCGCGACGTCGCCGTGAGCTATCTCGGTGTGACGCTCGGGTCCGAGCCGGACCGGCCCGTGGTCGACTTCGAAGGGGTGGCCGGGCCCGCTTCGGGCAACCACCTCGCGGCCACCCCGGTCACCTACGACGGCTCACCCGACGACGCGTGGCCGAGGGATCAGAACGGCTCGCTCGTCCGAACCCTGACCAGCGACATCCTGCCGGTGTTCGAATACGAGGACGGCCGGAGAACCGGGTTGGCGATGGACGGGGCCGACCTGCTCTTCATCACCGACGTGGGCATCTCCGGGACCCTGGTCCCCGTCGTCTGGGAGTTGGTCTCGACCGACGACGAACAGATACCCGACTGGGTTGTCCATAGAGCGCACTCGGTCCCAATGCTCCCAGCCATACGCCAGCGCGTCGACCGCCACGTCCCGCCCACGCTCGGGCCCCCAGATCGACGTGAACGCCTGCCGCAACCGCCGCTCGTGAGCGGCGACGAACTCAGCGAACTCCACATCGTCGGCTTCGCGGCGCGCCATACCTACCTAAAGACGGCAACAGACCGATC
>JAUIML010000307.1 GCA_030432715.1 Acidimicrobiia bacterium
TCCCGTACTACATGAACACCTACGGGATGCACAGTATCCACGGACGCTCTCCGGCGATCGCGACGGGGCTGGCGATGGCCCGCCCTGACCTCGACGTCTGGGTGGTCGGTGGCGACGGCGACATGCTCAGCATCGGGGGGAATCACCTGATCCACGCGCTCCGTCGCAACGTCAACCTCACCATCCTGTTGTTCAACAACCAGATCTACGGCCTGACCAAGGGCCAGTACTCGCCCACGAGCGAGGTCGGGAAGGTGACCAAGTCGACGCCGATGGGGTCGCTCGACACGCCGTTCAACCCGGTCTCCGTGGCCCTGGGGGCCGAGGCCACGTTCGTGGCCCGCACCCACGACATGGACCGGGCCCACATGCAGGAGATGTTCCGGCGGGCGCACGACCATCAGGGCGCCTCGATCGTCGAGGTGTACCAGAACTGCAACGTGTTCAACGACGGTGCCTTCGCCACGATCACCAAGAAGGACGCCCGGGCCGAGATGCTCATCGACCTGCGGCACGGCCAGCCGGTCACGTTCGGGCCCGAGCAGGAGCACGGTGTGGTACTCGACGATGGCGTGGCTCGCATCGTCGACGTGGCCGACACCGGTCTCGACGCGATCGTCGTCCACGACGAAGCGGCCCCCGATCCGTCGGTGGCGTTCGCGCTCAGCCGACTGGCGAGCGATCGCGAGAGCCCGACCCCGATCGGGGTCTTCCGGGCGATCCAGCGGCCCGACTACGGCGCCGGTGTCGATGCCCAGCTCGCGGCAGCGCAGAGCGAGAAGGGTGGGGGCGACCTCCGCGGCCTGCTGCACAGTCTGCCGACCTGGGAAGTCAGCTGACCGCCTGGGCGATCGATCTCGACGGCGTCATCTGGCGCGGCGTCGAGACGGTTCCGGGCGCACCCGAAGCCGTGGACATGCTTCGGCGCCGAGGCGCCGAGTTCGCCTTCGTCACCAACTCGGCAGCCCGGACGCCGGCGCAGGTCGCCCAGAAGCTCGCGGCCCACGGCATCCCCGACGCCGAAGCACACGTGATCACCTCCTCCATGGCGGCGGCCGCGATGGTCGAGCCAGGCTCACGGGTCCTGGTGGTCGGCAGCGACGGCCTGCGCGGGGCGATGATCGAGCGGGGTGCCGAGATCGTCGATGCGGCCGAGGCCGAGGTGGTCGCGCTCGGGATCACTCCCGACTTCGACTACGCAGCGATGACCGCGGCGATGCGGGCGATTCGGTCCGGTGCCCGGTTCATCGCCACCAACGACGACGCGACCTTCCCGGATGCCGACGGCCTGCTGCCCGGCAACGGAGCCCTGGTGGCGGCGGTCGCCGCGTGCGCGGAGCAGGCGCCGGAGATCGCCGGGAAGCCCCATACCCCGATCGCTGCGTTCGTGCGGGAACGACTCGGCGACGACGGGGTGATGATCGGCGACCGGCCCGAGACCGACGGGCTCTTCGCCAGATCGTTGGGCTACGACTTCGCGCTGGTGCTGAGCGGCGTGATCGGGCCCGATGACCTGCCGGTCGAGCCGGCGCCGCGGTTCGTGGCCGACGACATCCTGACCCTGCTGCACGACCTGCTCTGACCTCGCTGCCCGCCACGGTGGGTGGTCGACGGATGGGGCCGCGCGCCCCATGTCGCCGGTCGTGGGTGCGGTACCCTCGGCGTCGTGCGGAGGCGATCGAACCGACTGGCCGGCGTGGTGGCACTCGTTGCCACGGCGGGGCTCGGCGCGGCCGCATTCCAGATCGACGCCGAGGTCCTGACCCAGGTGTCGACACCGGCCACGGGCCTCTGGATCCCGGCCCCGACGAGCGGCGAGATCGTGCACGTCGATGCCGCGAGCGGCAGTGTCACGGCACGAGTGGAGGTCGGTGAGCCAGGAGCGGAGTTCGTGGTCGCCGAGCAGGACCATGGTGTGGTCGTCGTCGACCGCACCGCCGGCCGGGTCGCCCTCGTCGACCCGGCCCTGCACCAGATCGTTCGCTCGGTCGGCGGCGTCCCGGCCTCGGAGGCCAATGTCGACATCGGTCCTGCCGGCGTGGTCATGGCGGCCGACGACCGTGCGGCCCTGATCGATCTCGCGGTGACCGCTTCGACCAGCGCGAGCGTGCCCCCGGGGGCACGCTCGGCCGTGGCCGAGGGCGCCGGGGCCCGGGTGGAGAACGGGACGTCGGTCCTGGGCGTCGCGG
>JAUIML010000112.1 GCA_030432715.1 Acidimicrobiia bacterium
GCCGCCTCGACCGACGGGGGCTCGACCAGCACCTGTTGGAATCGCCGCTCCAGTGCGGGGTCCTTCTCGACGTACTTGCGGTACTCGTCGAGGGTGGTGGCGCCGACCATGCGGAGCTTGCCGCGCGCGAGCATCGGCTTCAGCATGTTGCCGGCGTCCATCGCGCCCTCGGCACCACCGGCGCCCACGACCGTGTGCATCTCGTCGACGAAGGTGATGATCTCGCCGTCGGCGTCTTCGATCTCCTTGAGCACGGACTGGAGCCGTTCCTCGAACTCGCCGCGGTATTTGGCGCCAGCGACCATCGAGGAGATGTCGAGGCTGATGAGCCGCTTGTTCTTGAGCGAGTCGGGGATGTCGCCCTCGACGATGCGAGCGGCGAGTCCTTCGACGATGGCCGTCTTGCCGACACCGGGTTCGCCGATCAGGACCGGGTTGTTCTTGGTCCGACGGGAGAGCACCCGGATGACGCGCCGGATCTCGTCGTCGCGGCCGATCACGGGATCGAGCTCGCCGTTGCGGGCTGCCTCGGTGAGGTCGCGACCGAACCGCTCGAGCGCCTGGTACTCGTTCTCCGGGGTCTGGCTGGTGACCCGGTGGCTGCCCCGGACCTCGCGCAAGGCCCCGAGCAGGGTCTCACGGTCGGTGCCCAGTGAGTTGCTCAGGGCGAGGAGCAGGTGCTCGGTGGAGAGGTACTCGTCCTGGAGATCACCGCGGACCTGGTCGGCCTGTTCGAGCACCTCGCGCAGCTCCTTGGAGATCTGCGGGTCGGAGCCGTAGGCATTGGGCAGCTTGGCGAGGGAATCGGCGGCAGCGTTGCGCGCCGACGGCACATCGATGCCGACCTTGTGCAGCATCGGGAGCACGATCCCCTCCTCCTGGCCCAGGAGGGCGGTGAGAAGATGGGCGGGCACCACTTCGGGGTGCGACGCGGCGCGGGCCGCCTCGGAGGCCGCCGAGAAGGCCTCGGTGGTCTTGAGCGTCCAGCGATTGGGATCGAGTGCCATGCGGGGGAAACCTCCAGAGTAGAGCGTAGCGCAGAAAACCTGAGTGCAATACGCTCAACTTTGGCGGGGATTGATCTATTCCCGCCGTGCGCACTATTCCCGCAATGCGCACTATTCCCGTAGTGCGCTCAGACTCACGGCGAAGTCCCCGGCCGTGTCGGTGAACCAGTACTCGACCTCGAGTCCGACCGATGCCAACTCCGCGGCCAGCGACGCGAGGCGGAACTTGGCCGAGACCTCCGTGCGCAGGTACTCGCCCGCGGCGAAGTCGACCTCGAGCCCGAGATCGCCGATCCGCACCGTCTGATCGGCGCGACTGCGCAGCCCGAGGTCCATCCACTCCTCGTGGGGGTCCCAGGTGGCCTCGTGGTCGAAACGGTCGGGATCGAACTCGGCGCCGAGCTCGCGGTTGACCACGGCGAGCACGTTCTTGTTGAACGCCTCGGTCACCCCCTGCGGGTCGTCATAGGCCAGCACCATCCGCGCCGGATCCTTCACCAGGTCGGTACCGAGCAGGAACCGGTCACCCGGTGACAGGCCGGCGACGATCTCTCGCAGGAGGGTCCTGCGGGCCGCGGTCGGGTAGTTGCCGATGGTCCCGCCGAGCAGCACGACCATTCGTCGTTCGGTGCCGCGGGGGATCCGCTCGATGTGGCGGTCGAAGTCGCCCACGACACCATGGACGAGGAGCCCGGGATACGCGTCGGTGAGCGTCGCCGCCGTCGTGCGGAGGAACTCCTCGCTGACGTCGAAGGGAATGAACCGCTGGAGCGTGGACGCGGCCCGGCCCGCGTCGAGCAGTGCGCGGGTCTTGTCGGAGGTACCGGCACCCAGCTCGACGATGGTGTGGGGCCGCGCTCGTTCGATGATCGCGGGCGCGTGGCGCAGCAGGATCTCGCGTTCGGCCTCGGTCGGGTAGTACTCGGCGAGCCGGGTGATCTGGTCGAACAGTTCGCTGCCGCGTTCGTCGTAGAGCCACTTGGGTGGCAGCGACTTCTGTGGGCGGGAGAGCCCGTCGCGCACATCGCGGCGGAGCGCTTCGGCCTGGTCGTCGGGTCCGAGATGGACGTCGATCACGACGGCCGGGGTGGTCGAGGCGGCGCTCATCGGGCGCCCCCGTCGTCGGCCAGACGGACCCCACCGAACAGCCACCTCGAGCCGGCCGGGAAGAAGTTGCGATAGGTCGCTCGCACGTGGCCGCCGGGAGTGACACAGCTGCCACCGCGCAACACCTGCTGGTCGATCATGAACTTGCCGTTGTATTCGCCGACCGCGCCGGGTGCCGCCCGGAAGCGGGGATACGGCGCGTACGCGCTCGCCGTCCACTCCCAGACGTCGCCGAACATCTGGCGCGAAGCGCCGTCGCCGCACCGTGGGTGGAGTTCACCGGAGGGAAGCAGGTTGCCCTCGACAGGGGCGGAGGCGGCGTGGGCTTCCCACTCGAACTCGGTGGGGAGACGAGCCCCGGCCCAGCGGGCGAAGGCATCGGCTTCGAAGTAGCTGACGTGGACGACGGGCTCGCCGGGGTCGACCGGGTGGACCCCGGTGAGGGTGTGGGCCGACCAGCCGTCGTCCGACTCGGTCCAGTAGAGAGGAGCCTCCCACCCTTCGGTGGTGACCGTGTGCCATCCCGCCGAGAGCCAGAGGGCGGGGTTCCGGTAGCCGCCGTCGGCCATGAACTCGAGCCACTCGGCATTGGTCACGAGACGGTCGGCGAGGCGGTGAGGCTGGACGAGCGCGGGGTGACGGGGTCCCTCGTTGTCGAAGTGGAACCCCTCGCCGCCGTGACCGACGTCGATGACCCCGCCGGGATGGTCGACCCATCCGAGCTCGCGAGCCACGGCCGGTGGTCGGCCCGGGCGAGGGTCGTAGGCCGGGGAGAACCGGTTGTGCGACAGGACGTGTTTGACGTCCATCAGCAGCAGCTCCTGGTGCTGTTGCTCGTGATGAAGGCCCAGTTCGACCAGGTCGACGATGGCCGGGTCCGCCCCGCGATCGGACTCGAGCAGGGCGTGCAGCGAGTCGTCGACCCGGCGGCGGTACTCGGCGACCTCGGCCACGCCCGGGCGACTGACGAGACCCCGTTCGGGCCGCGGGTGACGCTCGCCGACGGCCTCGTAGTACGAGTTGAACAGATAGCCGTAGGACTCCTCGACCGGCTGGTGGCCGTGAGGGAGGAGCAGGAACGTCTCGAAGAACCAGGTGGTGTGGGCCCGGTGCCACTTCGTGGGGCTGACGTCGGGCATCGACTGCACGACCTGGTCTTCGGGGCTCAGAACCGACGCCAACGCCTCGGTCTGGTCACGAACCGCATGGAAGCGCTCCGCGAGGGTGGTCGATGCGCGGTCGGTCACTGATGTCCGCATGCCGCCGCCTCCCACTGTCGATCGCGGATCGGTCCGAGATGGATCCAGGAATGCACGGACATCGGCGTGGCCCTTCGTTGGTCGTCACTCTCATCAAACCCGACGAAGGACTCGTTCAGTCCCCGAATGCGGAATTCACTCCGCCGACTCGCAGGGTGCCTCGGAGATCACGGTCGCCCAGCCCCCCTGCGAGCCACCGTCGGTCGGGGTGAAGAAGTCCGCACCGAGGACGCGGCGCCGCTCGAGCCAGGAGAACGGGCCGTCGGCGATCGCCACCGTCAACCGAGGGGGGTCGGTCCAGTTCGCGAGCAGGCCACAATCGACGACCTCGAAGAACGCCGTGATGTCGACGAAGCCGTCGGGCCGCACGCGCGCCGGGAAGACGTCGTCGTCGATGTCGGCGATCCCCAACTCGTCGCTGAACGGCGTAGCCGAGTACCCGAGCAGTCGGAGACCCGGGGGAACGTCGAATCCTTCGGTGATCTCGATGTCGACCGACGACTCGGATTCGACCCTGAAGCCGATGTGCACGGGTCCGTCTCCGCCCCAACTCGCGGCATGGCTGGCGACCTGCGGATTGGCGACGCCTGTGTTCCAGGCCCACCCGGTGCCCACCACCGCGACCGCGAAGAGCGACCAGAGGACGACGCGACGCCAACCCGGCGCCGGCGGGGGCACGAGCGCGTCGAGCACTTCGGCGGGGATCGTCGCCTGCACCGCCCCGGGAGAGATGTCGCTTGCGCCATCGATCATATTTGACATATTGTCCTAGGACATTGGGACAACGCAAGTCCTTTTCGTTCACATCCGAGGATCTTCAGTGGCATTCGCTTCCCTCTCCCTGCTTGCGGTCATCGCGATCATCGCCATGGCGGTCAGGAGCTCGTCCGTGTCCGTCGCCAACCTGGGGGTGTTGGCCTCCGACGGCCCTGATCGAGTCCTCTACGAACGCTTCTTCGCCCGTTCCCGTCGCTACCGGCTGGCCGGGGCGATCGTCGGCTGGACCGTCGCGCTGCTCGTCGCCCTCATCGCCGCCGACCTCGGGCAGGACGACGGCTGGAGCCTCGACCTCACGCTGGTCGCCTCCGTGGCGCTCGCCGGTTCCGTCGCCGGGTCGATCGTCGCCGAGGTGTTCCGCTTCCGCCGTCCTCGAGCGACGCGCACCGTCTCGCTCGACGTCCGGACGCCGGACGCCTACGACGACGAAGTGTCACTCGGGCGCGAACGGGCAGTCGCCGGCGCGGCGACCGCTGCGATCGCCCTGGCCGCAATCCTCGACACCGCGGCATTGGGCGTCGTGGCTCTCGCGGCGCTCGTGGTGGCGCTGCGCCAGATCCGTCGATGGTCCGTCACACGGATCGCGCTGCGACCTCGCCCCGCGCTGTCCGCCGAACTCGCGGCCGCCGACGACCACATCCGGCGTCTGGCCGCGTCGGTCGGGCTCGGACGACCGATCGTCACCCTGGAACTGATCGTCGTGTCCTGGCAGTTCCGCCTGCTCACCCC
This sequence comes from Acidimicrobiia bacterium, assembly GCA_030432715.1. Lineage (GTDB taxonomy): Bacteria > Actinomycetota > Acidimicrobiia > Acidimicrobiales > Aldehydirespiratoraceae > JAJRXC01. Next base: position 4,880 of record JAUIML010000112.1, read on the forward strand.
CCGACTCGACATCCTGAACTGGGCCACGATCGCGTGTCTCGTGGTCGCATTCGTGTGGTGGCGGCGGAACCGCTCGTTCGGCATGACGGAAACCGCCCGACGCGGCGGACTCCAACCGTCCGGGGCGCGGGTCGTGTCGCTCGTCCTGGCCGGGGCCGGGGTCCTGGCGCTGCTCACCATCGCACTGAGAATCGCGACGTGATCCTCCACGTGGATGCCAACGATCCGGTGCCGGTCTACGAACAGATCCGCAGCCAGATCGAGCGGATGGTCGCGTCGGGAGCGCTCGAGGACGGGATGCAGCTCCCGACCATTCGGCAGCTCGCCGCCGACCTCGGGCTGGCCAAGGGCACGGTGGAACGGGCGTTCCAGCTCCTCGAGCGAGAGACACTCATCGAGACCCGCGGTCGCGCCGGGAGCTTCGTTCGTACCCCACGCCCGGCCGTCGCCGCCGCACAGACGGACGAGGCCCTCGAACAGGCGAGCGACTCCTTTGCCGTCGCCGTGCACCAGCTCCGCCTCGACGAGGAAGCCGCAGTCCAGGCCGTCCGCGACGCGCTCGGCCGTCTACGGGACCGCTCGCTCGGATGACCGATCAGCCGCCCCGCGCTCGCCGGTAGAGGGTGATGCTGCGGGGCGGCACGGGAACCAGATCGCGTCGGTACTGCTTGTGGACCTGGTCGACCGCCTGGTTGGCCATGGCGTCGCGCCGCTCGAGTTCGGCTTCGAGTTGGGCGACACGGGCCTCGAGATCGAGCACCCGCTTCACCCCGGCGAGGTTGAGGCCGTCGTTGGTGAGTTCCTGGATCCGCTGGAGAAGGGCGATGTCGGCGTCGCTGTAGCGCCGGCTCCCGCCGCCCGTGCGGGCCGGATCGACCAGACCCTTGCGCTCGTAGATGCGCAGGGTCTGGGGATGCACCCCGGCGAGCTCCGCGGCGACCGAGATCACGTAGACGGCACGGTGGAAACGTTCCTGATCCATCATCAGACTCCCAGGTGAGCGCGGGGCGAGTCGGGGGACGCGGCAGCCAGCGCCTCGATCGCCTCGCGTTGCGCATCGGTGAGCGAGTCGGGCACGGTCACGACGACGCTGGCCAGCAGGTCACCGGCGCCCGCCTTGCCGCGGAGGCGGAACGTCTTCCCGCTGGCGGTGCCCGGCGGAATGCGGATGGTCACGGGGCTGCCGTCGAGCGTCGGCACCTTGACGGTGCCGCCGAGCGCCGCTTCGGCGAAGGTGATCGGCACCTCGATGGTGAGGTCGTTGCCCGACCGTCCGAACAGCGGATGATCGGCGACGTGGATCCGCACGAAGAGATCCCCGGGCGGTCCGCCGAGCCGGCCCGGTCCGCCGCGGCCCTTGAGTCGGATCTTCTGGCCCTCCTTGACACCGGCCGGGATCCGGACTTTCACGTCACGCGGCCGGACCTCGACACCGATGCCGCGACAGGTGGTGCACGGGTCGGTGATGATGGCCCCACGGCCACCGCACGAGGCACACGGGCGACTGAACGAGAAGAGGCCCTGGTTCTCGTCCTGGACCCCCTTTCCGTTGCAGACCTTGCACGTCTCCGGGGTGGAGCCGGGCTTCGAGCCGGTACCCGAACAGGTGTGGCACGTCGCTTCGCTGGTGAGCGTGATCGTGGTCTCGAGCCCGCGGACCGCATCGTCGAAATCGAGCGTGAGGTCGGCCTCGAGGTCGGCACCGGCCTGGGCTCGCGACTGTTGTTGCGGGCCTCCGCGTCCACCACGACCGCCCCGACCGAAGAGCCCACCGAGCAGGTCACCGATGTCGTCGAACCCGACGTTGAACCCGCCGCCGGGGCCTCCAGGGCCACCCGGCCCGCCGAACCCTCCGGCCATCGGACCGAGACGACGGACCTCGTCGTAGCTCTTGCGCTTCTCCTCGTCGCCGATCACGTCGTAGGCCGCGGAGACCTCCTTGAAACGGGTCTCGGCGGCGGCGTCGCCCGGGTTCTTGTCGGGATGCAGCTCGCGAGCGAGTTTGCGATAGGCCTTGGTGATGTCCTTGGCCGTGGCCTTCTCGTTGACGCCGAGCGTCTTGTAGTAGTCCTTCTCGAACCATTCCTTCTGCGGTTCCGCAGCCATCAGTTACCTCCTCTCGGGTGTGAATCAGGGGACGTTTCGGCGGAGCCGGAACTCCCGGAGTGAGCGAAGCAAACGGCGTCAGCCCTTCACCTTGACCATCGCCGCCCGCAGGACCCGCCCGTTCCAGGCGTAGCCGGTGCGCAGGACCTGGGCGACCACGGCGACGTCCTGGTCGTCGTCGCCGGGCTCGGTCATGGCCGCTTCATGGCGGTTGGGATCGAAAGGTTCGGCTTCGTCGGCGATGATCTCGAGACCCGACTGCTGCAGGATGGCCTGGAGTTGGGCGGCGATGGGCTCGACCCCCTCGACTCCTTGCTGGGCCGCCGCGTCGCAGGCGTCGAGCACCGGCAGCAGGGCCTCGGCCACCCGGGCTCCCGCCTGGGCCGCGAACTCGGCGTTGCGCTTCTCGGTCTGCTTGCGGAAGTTGGCGAAGTCGGCGGTGACCCGTTGGAGATCGGCCAGGTGCTGGTCGCGCTCGGCGGTGACCGTCTCGAGGGTGATCACCAACTCCTCGACCGTCAACGGGTCGGCCGGCTCGCCGGCCGAGGACGGCGCGGGGGGCTCGCCTTCCTCGACCGGCTCGCTCGAATCGACGTCGGGGTTGTCGCTCACGACGCCTCGTCGTCCTCGATGATCTCCGCGTCGACGACCTCGTCGTCATCCGGAGTGCTCGCCGCGGCCTCGGCGCTGCGCTCCTCGGCGGCCGCCGCCTCGTACAGGCGCTGGCCGAACTCCTGGCTGGCCGACATCAGCGCCTCGGTGGCGTCCTTGATCGCCTCGAGGTCGGTGCCGTCGAGGGCCGTCTTCACGTCGGCGAGCTTGGCTTCGATCGTCGACTTCTCGTCGTCGCTGACATTGTCGGCCTGGTCCTTGAGCAGCTTCTCGGTCTGGTAGACGAGGGTGTCGGCGGTGTTGCGGACCTCGGCCTCTTCCTTGCGCTTGCGGTCTTCCTCCGCATGGGCCTCGGCGTCCTTCACCATCTGCTCGATGACGTCGTCGGAGAGCGAGCTCTGACCGGTGATGGTCATCGACTGCTCCTTGTTGGTCGCCGTGTCCTTGGCGCTCACGTGGACGATGCCGTTGGCGTCGATGTCGAACACGACCTCGATCTGGGGCACGCCCCGTGGTGCCGGCGGCAGGTCGACGAGCTGGAACTTGCCGAGCGTCTTGTTGTACTGCGCCATCTCGCGTTCACCCTGGAGCACGTGGATCTCCACCGACGGCTGGTTGTCCTCGGCCGTCGTGAAGGTCTCGCTCTTGCGGGTCGGGATGGTGGTGTTGCGCTCGATCAGGGTGGTCATCACGCCGCCCTTGGTCTCGATGCCGAGCGACAGCGGGGTGACGTCGAGGAGGAGCACGTCCTTGACCTCGCCCTTGAGCACGCCGGCCTGGACCGACGCACCGATCGCCACGACCTCGTCGGGGTTCACGGTCTTGTTCGGCTCGGAGCCGGTGAGCTCCTTCACGAGATCGGCGACCGCGGGCATGCGGGTGGAGCCACCGACCAGCACGACATGGTCGATCTCGCCCTTGCTCAGCCCGGCGTCCTTGATGGCCTGTTCGAAGGGCTTGCGGCAGCGGTCGAGCAAGTCGGAGGTCATGTCCTGGAACTTGCTCCGCGTCAGCTCGTAGTCGAGGTGCAGCGGACCGGAATCGGTCGCGGTGATGAAGGGCAGGTTGATGTGGGACGACTGCGTCTGGCTCAGTTCGATCTTGGCCTTCTCGGCCGCTTCCTTCAGACGCTGGGCCGCCATGGGATCGGACCGGAGATCGACGCCGTGGTCGTTCTTGAACGAGTCGGCGAGCCAGTCGATGACCGCATCGTCCCAGTCGTCGCCGCCGAGCTTGGTGTCGCCGGCGGTCGACTTCACCTCGAACACGCCGTCGCCGAGCTCGAGGACCGACACGTCGAAGGTGCCACCGCCGAGGTCGAACACGAGGATCGTCTGCTCGGTCTCCTCCTTGTCGAGGCCGTAGGCCAATGCGGCCGCGGTCGGCTCGTTGATGATGCGCAGCACCTCGAGGCCGGCGACCTGGCCGGCCTCCTGGGTCGCCGTGCGCTGGGCGTCGTCGAAGTACGCGGGCACGGTGATGACGGCTTGGGTGACCGTGTCGCCCAGGTACTCCTCGGCGTCGCGCTTCAGCTTCATGAGCACGCGGGCCGAGATCTCCTGGGGGTTGTAGGCCTTGCCGTCGATGTCGATCGTCCAGTTCGTGCCCATGTGGCGCTTGACCGAACGGATCGTGCGGTCGGGGTTGGTGATCGCCTGGCGCTTGGCGACTTCACCGACGAGCACCTCGCCGTCCTTGGCGAAGGCCACGACGGACGGGGTGGTGCGCGATCCCTCGGCGTTGGGGATCACGACGGGGTCTCCACCCTCGAGGACGGAGACGACGGAGTTGGTGGTGCCGAGATCGATACCGACGGCCTTTGGCATGGTTGGTGAGATCCTTCGTGAGGGTTCTGGGGGGATACGGGTGGTTGAACCGCACCATACCGGGGGAAATTCCCATCGACAGAAAAAACCTGAGTGCAACGCCATCAACTTTGGGTCGTGGTCAAGACGTCACCCGATGTTTCGCGAGACGTCAACCGGCGGAAGCCAAGACCAGATTGCGGAACGGTTACGTTGCCCGCACCTGCGGAAAGGCGGCTCCCCATGCACCGACTCACGGCACGAGTGGTGGCGCTGCTCCTGGCGCTCGTCCTGGTCCCCACCACGGTCGTGGGCGCGAGAGCGGCCCGGGCCGACGATCGCGTGTGTTTCGACCCCGGCGCCGCGGTGTCACGCGGACAGGTCGGCGCGTTTCTCTGGAACCTGGCGGACCAACCCGACCCCGGGCCGCAGCACCCGTTCACCGACGTGACCGCCGACTACCAGCAAGCCGCCATCTCGTGGCTCTACAACGAACGGTTCACGACCGGTGTCACCCCCTCGACCTACGAACCCGACGTCGACATCAGCCGGGGCGAGTTCGCCGCGCTGCTCACGCGCGTCGCGATCCTGAGCCACGGAGCCGACAACCCGTTCGCTGGGCTCACCGACGACGGTGGGCCCATCCCGATCACGTGGTCCTCGGCACCCGCCATCGACGAGCCCGAACGGATGATCACCCGCGGCGAGGCCACCAGCATGCTCTGGAACCGCCTCGGCTCGTTGGTGCCGATCGTCACGAACGAGGTTGCGTGCGCCACGGCACCGCCGACCACCACGGCCGCGCCGACCACTACCACGGCACCGCCCACCACGACGGCACCGCCCACCACCACCACCACCGCACCGCCGCCGCCGCCGTCGTCGGGCGCCTACGTCACCCCCGCCGACCTCGGCTCCAGTGTCGGCGCCCTCAACCCCACCAGCACCCACAACGGCGACATGACCATCAACACCGCCGGCACCACGATCGAGAACACCACCATCAACGGCTGCATCACCATCAACGCCAACAACGTCACCATCACCAACACCGCCATCAACTGCAACACCACCTACCCGATCAAGGACAACCACAACTCCGGCACCACCGTGCGCAACGTCACCATCGACTGCCAAGGCAACGGCACCAAAGGCATCTACTTCGACGAAGCCTCCAACTTCACCGTCGACCGCATCGAGATCACCAACTGCGACGACCAACTCTTCATCGACGGCGGACTCGGCAACAGCCGCATCACCAACTCGGTGTTCCACAACCAGGTCCCCGCCCAAACCGCACACACCGACGGCATGCACGTCGGCGAGTTCGAACACACCACCGGCACCCTCACCGTCAACAACAACTGGTGGGAATACAACCGCCAAGGCTGCTGCGAGAACGCCGTGCTGTTCATGTCCAGCCACTCCGCACTCACCGCCAACCTCGACAGCAACTATCTCGACGGCGACTTCGGCACCCACATCATCCGCTGCCAAGCCGCCGGCGCCTGCAACATCACCAACAACACCCTCAACGGCACCCCCGACGGCATGTTCATCCACGGACGAGGCGCCGCCGGCACCGCCAGCTGCAACCGCTACACCAACGGCACCCTCGTCCCCAACACCCTCATGTCCGACATCAACATCAACAACAACGGCTGCTAGCCGCCCGCCCACCGTGGTCAGCCATCCGCTCCGCGCGACATTACGACCGCGCGTTGCGATGGCATGACCACGGGAGGTGGACAAGGCGAAAATTCCCTTGATTTCCACCTTCCCGTCCCCGACAAGACATTACAGATCCGTTACATTGCGTAATGCGTTGGGCGTCGACGACGAAGGACTAGGCATGAACCGAATCAGGACGAAGGCGTCCCAGGCCGTTCTCGCGGTACTCATGGCAGCGGCCGGACTGGCGATCGTACCGAGTGGCGCACAGGCCTACGGTGGCTTCAGCGACGTTGCGTCGAACGCCTACTACGCCGACGCCGTGGCCTGGATGGCCGACTACGGGATGACGACCGGCACCAGCCCCGGATGCTTCTCGCCCGATGACAACGTCACCCGCGGCCAGGCCGCCGCCTTCCTGTGGCGCCTCGCCAACGAACCGTCGCCCGGTCCCCGTCACCCCTTCGTCGACGTCACCGCGAGCTACCAGCAGGACCCGGTCACGTGGC
>JAUIML010000113.1 GCA_030432715.1 Acidimicrobiia bacterium
CAGGACAGTGCCGAGACCAACGCGGCCAACATGACGGCCGCGGCCGCCGCCGTCGTCGCCGGGGAGATCACCCAGGCCGTGCGTGAGTCGACGTCCGACGTCGGACCCATCGCCACCGGCGACTGGCTCGGGATCTGCCGCGACGGAATCCAGGCCGTGCAGCCCACGATGCTCGCGGCGGCCACCGCCCTGCTGACCCACATCCTCGACGACGAACACGAACTCCTCACGGTGATCGCCGGCGAGGAGGCCGACGACGAGGTGACGGCGGCGATCGAGGCCTGGATCGAGGAGCACCACCCCGAGGTCGAGGTCGAGGTCCATCACGGCGGCCAGCCCCTGTATCCGTATTACTTCGGGCTGGAGTAGCCGATCGTGCCCGCGGGCGACCCGCCGCTGACGCTGCGGGACCTGGCCGAGATGCCCGTGAATCGGCTCCGCGGCGTGGGCGAGAAGAAGGAGAAGTCGCTCGCGGCGGCCGAGATCCGCACCGTGCTCGACCTCGTGCAGCACTATCCCCGCCGCCATCTCGACCGTACCCGGGAGGCGAAGATCGCCGATCTCCGGAAGGGCGACGAGGCGACGGTGTTCGGTGAGGTCCGCAGCAGCGGCACCCGTCAGCTCCGGGGTCGCCGGACGCTCACCGAGGTCGTCATCGGCGACGGCGGCCACCAGCTCACGCTCACCTTCTTCAACCAGCGCTGGCGAGAGAAGCAGCTGCAACCGGGCATGACGCTGATGGTCCACGGCAAGTGCGACTTCTTCCGCGGGAACCGGCAGATGACCGGTCCGGTCGTCGACCTCGTCGGCAATCAGACCGGCCGGATCATCCCCGTCTACCCGCAGTCGGAGAAGTCGGGCCTGCTCACCCGTGACCTCCAGACGTTCATCGAGGAGGCGCTGGCCCGCTCGTCGGTACGTGGCTTCGCCGACCCGCTGCCCGACGCCGTGCTCGACCGGTTCGACTTCGTGACCCGCAACGCCGCGATCAAGGGCATCCACAATCCCGAGACGATGGCAGAGAAGGACGAGGCACGGCGACGCCTCGTGTTCGACGAACTGCTACGGGTCCAGCTCGAGCTGGTGCGGCGGAAGCGTCGGATCGAGCGGGAGACCGCCGGTCTGTCGCACTCCCTCGCCGGCGAACTCGTCGATCGATTCCACGAACGCCTCCCGTTCCCGCTCACCGGTGCCCAGCAGCGGGCCATCGGGGAGATCGGCGCCGACCTCGCCCTGGAGCGACCGATGCATCGGCTCCTCCAGGGCGACGTCGGCTCCGGCAAGACCGTGGTCGCCGTCACCGCCTTGTTGGCGGCGGTGCAGGGCGGGCACCAGGGGGCCCTCATGGCCCCGACCGAGGTCCTGGCGGAGCAGCACCATCTCGGGGTCACATCGATGCTCGGCGACCTGATGGTGCCCGACCCGTCCACGCTGATGGGCGATCGACCGCTGCGGGTGGAGTTGCTCACCAATCGGGTCGGGGCCGGAGACCGGCGGAAGATCCTGGCCGACCTCGTCACCGGCAAGGTCGACATCGTCATCGGCACCCACGCCCTGATCCAGGACAAGGTCGAGTACGCCTCGCTCGGTGTGGTGGTCATCGACGAGCAACACCGCTTCGGTGTCGAGCAGCGAGCCGCGCTCCGCGACAAGGGTGACGTCCGCGCCGCGCCGGACGTCCTCGTGATGACGGCGACGCCGATCCCGCGCACCGCGGCGATGACGGTCTACGGCGATCTCGACGTGAGCGTGCTCGACGAACTCCCGCCGGGCCGGACGCCGATCGACACCACGTGGGCCCGGACCGAGGACGAGACCGCCGGGGTGTGGTCGGCCGTGCGCGACGAGGTCGCCGGGGGGCGGCAGGCGTATGTGGTCTGCCCACTGATCGGCGAGTCGGACGCGCTCGACGTGCGCAGCGCCACCGAGACCCACGAGGAACTCAGCGGGGGCGAGCTGCACGACCTGCGGCTCGCCCTGCTCCACGGGCAGATGCCGTCGGCCGAGAAGGCCGACGTGATGGAGCGGTTCCGGTCGGGCGACATCGACGTGTTGATCGCCACCACGGTGATCGAGGTCGGAGTCGACGTGCCGAACGCCACGGTGATGGTCGTGCTCGACGCCGACCGGTTCGGCATCGCCCAGCTCCACCAGCTGCGCGGCCGGGTGGGGCGCGGGCAGGCCGAGAGCCGCTGCTTCCTGGTGGGCGATCCGAGTACGGGAGACGGAGAGGCTCGGATCGAGGCGCTGGAGGCCAGCACCGACGGGTTCGCACTGGCGGAGGTCGACCTCGACCTGCGCGGCGAGGGCACGATCATGGGCGAACGCCAGAAGGGTCGCAACGACCTGCGGTTGGCGTCGCTGGTGACCGACCGCGAATGGGTCGGCGTGGCCCGGGAGGTGGCGATGGAGATCATCGACGCCGACCCCGAACTCGAGGCACACCCCGAACTCGCCGACGAGATCGCCCTGCTGCTGGGCGACGACGAAGCCGAGTTCCTCATGAAGAGCTGACGGGGTCAGCTCGGCGGTTCCTGGTCGATGTCGTCGGCGGTGAGCTCGATGTCCCAGCGATCGAGGCAGTCTCTGCACCGGTAGGCCACGATGTCGCCCGGTTCGAACCCTTCGTCGGGCTCGAAGGTGATGCGACCACAGGCGCCGCCGCAGTCAACGCAGGTGATCGATTCGGGAACGGTCATGGGTGGACGGTACCCCGGACCCGCCAGACTGGCCGTATGCGTGTTGTCGCCGGGTCCGCCCGAGGTCGTCGATTGGTCGTGCCCGACGGGGATGCGACGCGTCCGACCGCCGATCGGGTGCGGGAGGCGATGTTCAACTCGCTGTACTCACTCGGCGCGATCGAGGACGCCAGCGTGATCGACGTGTTCGCCGGATCGGGCGCCCTCGGCATCGAGGCGCTCTCCCGCGGCGCCGCCCACTGCGTCTTCGTCGAGACCGACCGGCGGGCTCTCGACGCCCTTCGAGAGAACCTCTCGACCCTCGGATTCGAAGACCGGGCCACGGTGGTCGTCGGTGACGGACCCCGCGCCCTGGCGGCCCGACCGGGCTTCGATCTGGTGCTGCTCGACCCCCCCTATGCCTTCGAGGGATGGGCGGATCTCCTCTCGACCGTGGAGGGTTCGGTCGACTCCGAGGCGGTCGTCGTGATCGAGTCCGGTCGTCCCGTCGATCTTCCCGCCGGATGGGAGACCCACCGGGAGCGGCACTACGGGAGTACCGTGGTGGCGCTCGCATCTGCGGGTTCGGCCTCACGCCTCTGAGAGTGGAGAACAACCACGTGACCCGCGTTCTGTACCCCGGTTCGTTCGACCCCGTCCACAACGGGCACATCGAGATCATCGAGACCGCCGCGTCGCTGTTCGACGAGGTGGTGGTCGCGGCGATGGTCAACACGTCGAAGGACGGGGTCTTCGGGCTCGATGACCGCGAGGAGATGCTCAAGGTGTCCACGAGCCACCTGGAGAGCGTCACCGTCAAGATGTTCAGCGGTCTCGTCGTCGATCTCGCGTCGGACATCGGTGCCGATTTCATCGTCAAGGGGTTGCGGGCGGTGTCCGACTTCGAGTTCGAGTTCCAGATGGCCCAGATGAACAACGCCGCTTCGGGCATCTACACCCTCTTCATCCCCTCCGCGTCGAAGAGTTCGTTCCTGGCGTCGAAGTTCATTCGCGACTTCGCCCGCTACGGCGGCGACATCTCGGCCATGGTTCCCGCCCCCGTCGCCGCGCGGCTCAAGGAGCAGTACGGATGAGTGAGGCGCCGGCCCCCGACGCGCCGCCACCGGGCGAGGCGGCCGACGGCGTCCCCTCGTATCGCGCGCCCCAGGCCGAGTCGCTGCTCCGCCAGGCGATCGGACTGATCGAGGAAGCCAGGCCGATGCCGTTGTCCGCCTCGTCGATGATCAACAAGGAAGAAGTGCTCGCCGTGCTCACGGCCGCGGTGCAGAGTCTGCCCGACGAGTTGCGCTCCGCCCGCTGGCTGTTGAAGGAACGCGACGACTTCCTCGCCCGGGTGCAGGCCGAGGGCGACGAGATCATCGCGAGGGCCCGCACCAGAGCCGAGCAGATGGTGCAGCGCACCGAACTCGTGAAGGCGGCCGAGGATCGGGCCCGCAAGGTCGTCGCGGAAGCCGAGGAGCGGGCCAAGAACCTGCGGCTCGAGACCGAGGACTGGTGTGACCAGAAGCTCGGCGGGATGGAGGTCGTGCTCGAGCGCACCATGCGCACCGTGGCGTCCGGTCGGGCGAGGTTGCAGGGCGCGGTGGAGGATCGGGCCGAGGCCGACGAGCCCGAGCCGCTGCTGCCCGACGAGTCGGTCTTCGACCAGGACGTCTAGTGACCGCCGCAGGGCGGATCACGCCGCCCAGCCAGTTGCTGGTCGACACGCTGGAGATCCGGCGACGCACCGGGGCGCGTCGCGAGTTCCTGGCGACGACCGAGCTGGACGACCTCGAGGCCGGGGAGTTCTCCGTCGTCGACGGCCGGCTGGAGATCGATCTCGTGATCGAGGCGGTCACGGAAGGGGTCTCGGCCACCGGTCGAGTGAGTGGATCGTGGGTGGGTCCCTGTCGACGGTGTCTCGAGCCGATCTCGGCCCCCTTCGATGCCGACGTCCTCGAGATCTTCGAGCGGAACCCGACCGACGGGGAGACCTGGCCCATCGAGGACGAGCGCATCGATCTCGGCCCGGTCGTGCGGGAGGCCGCCCTCCTGGCCCTTCCGCTCGCGCCGCTGTGCCGCGACGATTGCGCCGGACCGGACCCCGAGCGGTTCCCGGCCGCGGTCGCCGCCGATCGGCCCGAGCACGACGAGTCCGGCGCCGGAGAGGAGCTGCCCGCCGATCCGCGGTGGGCGGCGCTCGACGCCCTGCGTTTCGACGATTGAGCGACTTCGGTGGCTGATCTCGTCGCACGATTCCGAGCCGGGGACGAGTCCGCCGTGCGCGAGGTGTACCAGCGGTACGGCGGCGCGATCCAGACCGTGGCTCGTTCGATGACCCGCGAGCCGGAGCTCGTCGCCGAGATCGTCCAGCAGACGTTCGTGAAGGCCTGGCGGGCCGCCGCCACCTTCGAGGAGGGACGCGACCTCGCGCCCTGGCTGTACACGATCGCCCGCCGTACCGCGGTCGATGCATTGCGCAGGGAGATGCGGCCCACCGCCGGCGACCACGAGCCGGAGGTCGACGTCGCGGTCACGACGCTGTCGTTCGAACGGACCTGGGAGATCCACGAGGTCCGGCGGGCGCTCGACGACCTCCCGGCCGAGGAGCGCGAGGTGGTGCGGCTCTCGCATCTCGTCGGACTGTCGCACCCGCAGATCGCCGACCGGATGGGAATTCCGGTCGGAACGGTGAAGTCCCGGTCGGCGAGGGCCCACAAGCGGCTCGCCGTCGCGTTGGGTCATCTCGCGGATCCGCCGTCCGCCGCGAACCGGCGGCCCGGTCCCGACGTAGTGGTAGGGGAGGAGTGACCGTGCCCGACGAGCCCTTCGACACCGATCCCGGCATCGACGCCGATCTCGCCGCGCTCCTGGCCGAACCCGCGTTGTGGGAGCCGGTCGACGCGGCACTCGAGGACGCGGTCGTCGCCGCCATCTCCGCCGAGTCGGCGCCCGCGGGTGTGGTCGTGCCCATCACCCGATCGCGACCCCGTCTCGTCGCGGCCGCCGCGGCGGTGGTTCTGGTCGTGCTGGCGGTCGGCGCGGTGCTGTCGATCCGGGAGACCTCGGCACCCGCCGGGATCGAGTTGGCACTCGAGCCGACCGAGTTGGCGCCCACCGCCACGGGCCTCGTCTCGATCGACGACACCCCGTTGGGCACGCGGTTGGTGCTGTCGGTCAGCGGTCTGCCTCCCGCGGCGAACGACCAGTACTACGAGGCCTGGCTCCGGACCGGTCCCGAGGCCGGGGTGAGCGCGGGAACGTTCCATCTCCGGGGTGGCGACGGTGAGATCGAGCTCTGGGCGGGGGTGACCGCGGAGGACTATCCGTTGTTCACCATCACGATCCAGGACGAGGCCGACCCGGAGAGCAGTGGTCGAGTGGTCCTCAGGGGGCGCGTCGCCGAGTAGACCCGATAACCTTCGGTGTTCGATCGTGAGTGAGCAGGAACGCAATGGCTGTCCCGAAGAAGAAGATGTCGAAGTCCAAGAGCCGGAGCCGCAAGGCGTCGGCGTGGCGCGTTGGCACCACGGCCCGGAGCGCCTGCCCCCGTTGTGGCTCGACCAAGCGCCCGCACCGGGCCTGCGGCAACTGTGGCTGGTACGCCGGCCGCCAGGCCATCGAGGTCGACTGAGTCGATGCTGCCCATCGCGGTCGACGCCATGGGCGGCGACCATGCGCCGGGTGAGATCGTCGCCGGAGCCCGGCGCGCCGCCGAGGAGCTGGGGATACCCGTCGTCCTCGTCGGTCGATCCGCCGATCTCGGCGACACGGGTGGTCTCGAGGTCATCGAAGCCTCCGAGGTGATCGCCATGGACGCCGAGCCCGGCTCGAGTGTCCGCAAGATGAAGGATTCCTCACTCGTGCGGGCCGCCGAAGCCGTCCGCGACGGCAACGCCTCGGCGATGGTCTCCGCGGGCAACACCGGCGCGACCATGGCGTCGGCGCTGCTGCGCATGGGCCGTATCAAGGGGATCAACCGCCCGGCGATCGCCACGCCGATACCGGTGCCCGGGAGTACGCCCACCACCCTGCTCGACGCCGGGGCCAACGCCGAGTGCAAGCCCGAGTGGCTGGTCGAGTTCGCCCAGATGGGCGCGGTCTACGCCCGCGACCGCTTCGCCATCGAGACCCCGAGAGTCGGTCTGCTCTCCATCGGCGAGGAGGCGGGCAAGGGCAGCCCCTTCGTCAAGGAGTGTTTTTCGCTGCTGTCCGACCCCGCGTGGGCCGCCTCGGCGGGTGCGGAGTGGATCGGCAACGTCGAGGGTCGCGACGTGATGACCACTGATGTCGACGTGATCGTCACCGACGGGTTCACCGGCAACGTCACGCTCAAGACCCTGGAAGGGGCGATGAAGGCCCTGATCGGGCGACTCCTCCAGGCGATCGACACCGACGACGAGACCCGAGCGGCCGGGGTCGCCCTGGCCGGACCGCTGGACCAGATGGTGTCGGAACTCCATCCCGACTCCGTCGGCGGGGCGCTCCTGCTCGGTGTGAAGGGCGTGTGTGTGATCTCCCACGGCTCGAGTTCCGCCGATGCGATGGTCAACGCCATCCGCGTCGCGGCCGAGATGGTCCAGGTCGAGATGGTGTCCCACCTGGCGGCGGCGGCCCGCCCCGAACACGAGTGAAACGACGAAATATTGCTGTGTAGAGACTGAATCCGGTCTTCACAAGCGCACAAGCGAACGGGGCCGCTAGTGTGCCCTCCGGTTCCCGTGTCAATGGATTCCCGTGTCAATGGAGGGGTGCAGTGCCCGCAGAAACCCACGTAGAGCAGGGTCCGATCGGCCGAGACGAAGTGCTCGGCATCGTCAAGGACCAGCTCGCCGACATCCTCGAGATCGAGCCGTCGAGCATCAACGAGGGCGATGCGTTTGCCGACGACCTCGACGCCGACTCGCTCGCCCTGATCGAACTGGTCGAGGCACTCGAGGAAGAACTGGCCGAACGGGCCTCCGGGTTCCGAATCGACGACGAGGACCTCGAGGACCTGCGCACGGTGCGGGACGCGGTCGACTACGTCATCGCCAAGCTCGGTTGAGGCTCTGGCTTCACCCACCACGGTCGTGTCGCTCGAGGAGCGAATCGGGTATCGATTCGTCGACCCCCGACTCCTGCGCACCGCGTTGGCGCATCGGTCGTGGTGCTCCGAGCATCCCGGCGAGCAGTCCAACGAGCGGCTCGAATTCCTCGGCGACGCCGTGCTCGGACTGGTGACCGCCCATGCGCTCTACGAACGGTTCCCCGATGCTCCGGAAGGCCAGTTGGCCAAGGCCCGCGCGTCCGTGGTGAGCGCGGCGACGTTGGCCGAGGTCGGGCTGGCCCTCGACCTCGGCGACCATCTGCGACTGGGCAAGGGCGAAGCCGCGTCCGGTGGCGCGACGAAGGGGTCGATCCTCGCCGATGCCGTCGAGGCGCTCATCGGCGCCGTCTATCTCGACGGCGGAATCGAACCGGCCCGCGCCCTGGTGCTCGCCCAGCTCGACGACCGCATCTCCGATGCGGCCTCGCGCCCCGGCGCCCGTGACTACAAGACCCGTCTCCAGGAGGTTGCCGCGGCCGACGGCCTGCAACCGCCGATCTACGAGATCAGCGAGAGCGGACCCGACCATCTGAAGCGGTTCGACGCGACCGTCGAGATCGGTGGGGAAGTACGAGGAACCGGCCACGGTTCGTCCAAGAAAGAGGCAGAGCAAAGGGCCGCCCGTGCCGCATGGGAAGCCCGCTCGCCCGAGGATGGAGCATCCGATGTTTGAGCTGCCCGAAGTCGAGACCGTTCGTCGTGACCTCGACCGAGATCTCGTCGGAAAGAAGGTGAAGGACGCCGAGGCCATGAGCATGAAGACGCTCGGCCGGTACAAGAACCGCAAGGCGTTCACCTCACAACTCGACGGGATGAAGATCACCTCGGTCGAGCGTCGAGGCCTCTACATCGCCATCGTGCTCGACGGCGATTCGACCCTGGTGGTCGACCTCGGCTCGACCGGATCGCTGCGGCGTCACGCCAACAAGGACGCCGTCGATCCCGCCACCGAGATCGTGATCACCTTCACACAGCACGGTCAGCTGCGGCTGCTCGACGAGGAGGGGACCGCCCAGGCCTTCATCGTCGACACCGACGCCCTCGCCGACGAACTGCCCGAACTCGACGGCTACGGCCTCGACCCGGTGGAGGAACCCGTGTCCTGGACCGCGTTCGGACGCAGCCTGCTGAGCCACCACACCAAGCTCAAGACGCTGCTCACCGACTCGTCGTTCGTCGTGGGGATCGGCGACATCTACGCCGACGAGATCCTCTTCCACGCCGGCCTGCGCTTCGACCGGATGAGCGATTCCCTGTCGAGCCAGGAGATCCGGCGCCTGCACCGTGCCCTGGTCGGCACGCTCCACGACGCCATCAAGTACCGCGGGACCTCGGTCGAGTCGCGGCCCTTCATCGATCCGTTCGGACAGCCGGGCGAGTACGGCGACCATCTCGAGGTGTGGGGCAAGCACGGCGACCTCAGCGGCCGGAGCCGCCTCCCCATCGAGCGGGTGAAGTTCGGCGGATCCTGGACCTACTACTGCACGACGCAGGTGTAGGGCAACGCTTCGCGTTGCTCGGAGTTGCTCCTTCGTCGCAACTCCCCGGCACATATTCACAGCCTTTCCACAGGGCTGGGACTACACAGATGTAATTCGGGTTGCTACCGTCGAGACCGATGCATCTCAAGAACCTCACGCTGAAGGGCTTCAAGTCGTTCGCCGACACGGCGTCGATCGACCTCGAGCCCGGCGTCACCGTCGTGGTCGGGCCCAACGGCTCGGGCAAGTCCAACGTCGTCGACGCGATCGCGTGGGTGCTCGGTGCCCAAGCGCCCACCGCGGTGCGCTCCGGGAAGATGGACGACGTGATCTTCGCCGGCACCACCGGAAAGGCGGCACTCGGGCGAGCCGAGGTGTCGCTCACGATCGACAACCACTCGGGCACGCTGCCGGTCGAGTTCAACGAGGTGAAGATCACCCGCACACTGTTCCGCTCGGGCGACTCCGAATACGCGATCAACGGAGTGCCCTGCCGTCTCCTCGACATCACCGAGCTGCTGAGCGATGGCGGCGTCGGTCGTCAGCAGCACGTCATCGTCTCCCAGGGCCAGATCGACGCGGTGCTCAACGCCCGGCCCGAGGACCGTCGGGCGATCATCGAGGAGGCCGCCGGCGTTCTCAAGTTCCGCAAGCGCAAGGACCGCGCCGAGCGTCGACTCACCGCATCCGATGCCGACCTCACCCGGGTCAAGGACCTGATGCGCGAGGTCCGCCGCAATCTGCGCCCGCTCGAGAAGCAGGCCGAAGCCGCCCGCCGCCACGGCGATCTCATCGCCGAGCTGACGGCACTGAGGATCCACCTCGCCGGCCGTGAGATCGACGACCTGCGCATCAAGCTCCAGACCGTCTCCGAGCTTCGCAGCACCCGCGGCGAGCGCGAGGCGACCACGAAGGCCGAGCTCGATCGGCTCAACGCCGAGGTGTCGGCCAACGAGCAGCGTCTGGCCGCCCACGGCGGCGACGATCTCGGCGACGCCCTCGTGCGGCTCGAGTCGATGCGTGAGCGGGCCCGAGGACTGTCCGCGGTGCTGGCCGAACGGCGGCGGGGGGTCGACCGCGAGCGGGCGGCCTTCACCGATCGTGGGGTCATCGCGAACCTCGAGGCCGAGGCGGCTCGTTCCCGCGACGATCTCGCCCGGGTCGAGGCCGAGTTGGCCGAGCTGGCCCCCGACATCGAGCGGCTCGAGACGACCGAACGCGAGCTCGCCCTCGACCGGGCCCGCTTCCAGGAGGAGTGGGGCGACGGTGTGCCCGTCCCCAGCGGCGAGGCCGCCGAGGTTCGGGGCGAACTCGGCGCGCTCAAGGCCTCGACCGAGCGCGGGGCCGCCGAGGTGGCCCGGCTCCAGGCCCGCCTCACGGAGTTGGCGGAGCGGCGCACCGTGCTCGACCGCGAGGCGGCCGAGAGCCGCCGCGGGCTCGGCGCCCTGCACGACGAGGAGGAGCCGCTGGTCGCCGCGTTGGAGGCGGCCGAGAGCGCGAAGCTCGCGGCCGAAGACGACCTTACGACCAGCGTGGCCGCGCAGGCCGATGCCGAGGCCGACCATCATCGCTGGGCCGCTCGAGCCGAAGCCCTCACGCTCGCCCTCGACGAAGCCCGGGCGCAGGCGGGCGCCGCCCGGCTCGCCGACGTCGACGGGGTCCTCGGCACACTGCTCGACCTCGTCGCGGTCGAGCCGGGCTGGGAGATCGCGTTCGAAGCCGCAGCCGGCGAAGCGCTGGGCGCCGTGATCGTGCGCGACCCCGACACCGCACGCCGCTCGCTCGACCGGCTCAGCGAAGGCGATGCCACCGGGGCCGTACTGGCGCTCGGCAGCGCGGTGCGACGAGGCGACCCCGGTGAGCACTCCATTCGCACCCGCGTCCGGGGCACCCAGGCGGGCGTCGATGCCCTGCTCGACGCGTTGCTCGGCCACATCGACGTGGTCGACGGCGACTGGCGTGCGGCAGCCGACGCGGCGATCGCCCACCCCGCCCGCACGGTGGTCACCCGGGCCGGCGACCGGTTCGGCCCCGACGGCTGGCGGATCGGCACCAGTGGATCGGGCGCCACCGGTGCGGCGCTGGCCGAAGCCGAGGAGAAGGTCGCGTCCACGTCGGCCCGCTGCGAGGCGGCCGACCGTGCGGTCGCCGCGGCGCGTGACGCGCTCGCGGCACGGGTGGCGTCGGCCGACGAACTGGCCGCTCGCCTCGACGGCATCGACTCCGGCCTGACCGCGTCGGCCGATGCGCTGCAGCGCATCGAGGCCGACCGGCGCGACATCGTCACCGAGTCCGACGCCTTGCAGAG
>JAUIML010000114.1 GCA_030432715.1 Acidimicrobiia bacterium
TATGTCGACAAGCAGGCCCGCGGTGACCTGCTGAGTCGGGTGACCAACGACATCGACAACCTCGCCCAGAGCCTCCAGCAGACGGTGAGCCAGATCCTCACCTCCACCCTCATGCTGATCGGGGTGGCGGTGATGATGTTCACGATCTCGCCGCTGATGGCGCTCATCGCGCTCGTCACCGTGCCGGTCTCGGTGTGGCTGATGAAGATGATCGGCGGGAGGGCCCGGCCTCGGTTCATGGACCAGTGGCGCCACACCGGTGAGGTCAACTCCCAGGTGGAGGAGGTCTTCACCGGCCACATGGTGGTGCGCAGCTTCGGCCGTCAGCGCGAGGTCGAGGAGCGCTTCGCCGAGGAGAACGAGGCGCTGTTCGAGTCGAGCTTCGGCGCCCAGTTCATGTCGAGTCTGATCCAACCCGCCATGCTCTTCACCGGCAATGTGCAATACATCCTCATCGCAGTGGTGGGCGGCCTCCGGATCTCCAGCGGCGCGATCACCGTCGGCGACATGCAGGCCCTGATCCAGTACGCACGTCAGTTCTCCCAGCCACTCACCCAACTGGCGTCGATGGCCACGGTCTTCCAGTCCGGGATCGCTTCGCTCGAGCGGGTGCTCGAACTGATCGATGCCGAGGAGCAGTCGCCCGAGCAGGAGCCCACGACCGAGCCGCCACCAGTGCGGGGTCGGGTCGTGTTCGACCGGGTCGACTTCTCCTACGACCCGGCCAAGCCGCTCATCCAGGGGCTGTCCGTGGTCGCGGAGCCAGGGCAGACGGTTGCCATCGTCGGCCCGACCGGTGCCGGCAAGACCACCCTCGTCAATCTGCTGATGCGCTTCTACGACCTCGACGGCGGCACGATCAGCCTCGACGGCAGAGACATCGCGTCGTTCCCCCGCAACGAGCTGCGTTCCGAGATCGGGATGGTGCTCCAGGACACCTGGCTCTTCGGCGGCACCATCCGCGACAACCTCGCCTACGGCAACCCCCGGGCCAGCGAGGAGCAGATCCTCGAAGCCGCCCGGGTGGCCTACGTCGACCGCTTCGTCGGCCACCTGCCCGACGGGTACGACACCCTCATCAACGAAGAGGGCGACAACATCAGCGCCGGCGAACGCCAGCTGATGACCATCGCCCGGGCCTTCCTCGCCGACCCCGCCATCCTCATCCTCGACGAGGCGACGAGCTCGGTCGACACCCGCACCGAGGTGCTGATCCAGACGGCCATGAACCGGCTCCGCCAGGACCGGACCAGCTTCGTGATCGCCCATCGCCTGTCGACCATCCGCGGCGCCGACGTCATCCTCGTGATGGAGGACGGCCGCATCGTGGAGCAGGGCTCCCACGCCGACCTCCTCGAGGCGCGCGGCGCCTACTTCCGGCTCTACAACTCCCAGTTCGAGGGTGCGGCGGTCGACCTCGCGTAGTCGGTTCGGCGCCTACGGTCGGCGGATGGAAAACGAACTGTGGGTCGAGCTCGTCGGCTATGCCGCCTCCGGGTTGATCGTCGTGTCGATCACCCAGAAATCGATCCTGCGGCTCCGGCTGCTCGGCCTCGTGGGCGGCGTGACCTTCCTCGTCTACTCGTTGTTGATCGAGGCGTATCCGATCGCGGCCGTCAACCTGGTCGCGTCGGGCATCCACCTCTGGTATCTCCGCCGGTTGGTGCGTCGCAAGGAAGAAGTCTTCCGGGTGCTCCACGTCCTGCCGGACTCGCGCTACCTCCACGACTTCCTCGACTTCTACCGCGACGACATCCAGGGCCGCTATCAGCCCGAGTTCGACTATGTGCCGAGCCCCGACCTCGTCACCGCCTTCGTCCTGCGCGACATGGTGCCGGCGGGTCTGCTGATCGGGGAGCGGCGCGAGGACGACACCTTCGAGGTCACGCTCGACTTCGTGATCCCGCAGTATCGGGACTTCAAGATCGGCAGCTACGTCTACAGCCGCGAGTCATCGCTCTTCGGTGAACGTCCTCCGGCCTCCGTGTGGGCCACGGCATCGAACAAGGACCATGCCGCGTACCTCCGCCGCATGGGGTTCTCCCGGTGCCCCGACGACGGCAACCGCTACGAGATCCACCTGAACTGACGAGACCTGACTTTGGTCCCGATGTGGTCGGTGATCGGCGTGGGATCATGGAGCCGTGAGCGACTCCTCCGACGCGCGGTACCACGCGCTCGAGGCGCGTCTCGCCCGGGTCGAAGCCGAACTCGCCGAACTCCGGGCCGAGACCACGGCGCCGGCCCGACTGGCGTCGCCCCCGGCGCCCCCACCACCGCCCCCCTCGCCGGAATCGATCGTTCTCGGTACGCCGATCGGTCCGCCCGCGCCGACCTCGCCGGGGCCCCCGACGGGACCGGGTCTCACGGTCGAGAGCGAGACCGTCCTGAAGTGGGTCGGGGTGGTGCTCGTGGTGCTCGCCGTCGGGTTCGCCGTGAGCACCGCGATCTCTCGCGGATGGATCGGTCCTGAACTGCAGCTCGCGGGTGCCGTCGGGCTGTCGGCGGCGCTGATCGCCACCGGATTCCGCCTGCGGGCCGACCGCTTGCCCTGGGCCCACGCCCTGTGCTCCGGCGGCGTCGCGGCCCTGTTCACCACGTTTGCGTCCGACCTGTTCGTCAACCAGACGAGCACCGACGCCGCGTTCGTCCTCGTGGCGGTGACGGTCGCGGCCGGATTCGTCGTCAGTCGTCTGGTGCCGTCGGAGTGGGTCGGTGTGGTCGCCCTGACCGGCGCCCTCGTCGCCTGGTTCGTGATCGGCGACGGAGACCCGCCGTTCGGATCGACGCTCGCGCTGGTCGCTGCATCGAGTGGCGCCGGCGTCCTCTTGTCGCTCGACCGGGGATGGTTCGGGCTCCGCCTTCTCGGCCACGCCACCACGCTGGTCCTGCTGCTGGAGCTCGCCTCCGACGGCGACACCGGGACACGGGGGCCCGCGGTCATGGTGGTGGCGGCCGTGGTGTTCCTGTCGTTGGCCCGCGTGCCGAGCATCGGCGACCTCGACGAACCCTGGCAGCAGGCCGAGGTCCAGCTGGCGATGGTTTCGGCACCGTGGGCGTTGGCGGTGCTGGCCGGGGTGCTCGACCTCGACGACGACATCGAGGTGGGGGTCGTCGCGTTCGTCGTGGCCGCGGCGAGCGGGGCGCTCACGTTCGCCGTCGGCGGCCGGATCCGCCGCGCCCATCTCGTGTCGTTGCTCATCGGGGTCAGCGTGTGTGTCTCGATCGGCTTCGGAGCCGTGCTGGGGACCGATGCGTTCTTCGTCGCGATGGCGATCCAGGGCGCGGGCCTGCTCGAACTCGACCGCCTGATGGGGCCGAGCGTCCGCCTTCGGATCAACGCGGGAGTCCTGCTCGCCCTGGCCGCATCCTTCGCGTTCGGCGACGGGATCGAGGCCTGGCAGGCCGACGCCGGCCTCGGGGTCGACCTCGCCCACCTCGCCATCGTCGTGGTGCTGGGCATCGCCGTGGTGAGGATCGGGCACGAGGCGCTGCGCCGAGTCGGGGCCGTGGTGGTGCTCGCCCTGCTGCTCATCTGGCTCGGTTCGGTCCTCGTCCACGTGTCCGAAGGTCAAGCGGCCGTGTCGGTCTCCTGGGCGGTGGTGGGCACGGTGATGCTCGTCGCCGGTGCGGTTCGCAAGCTGCCGGACGTGGGCGCAGGCGGGCTCGCGGTCCTCGCGCTCACGGTGGGCAAGCTCCTGGTCATCGACATGCAGGAAGTCGATGCCCTGTGGCGGGCCGGGCTCTTCCTGCTCGTCGGCCTCGGTCTGCTCCGCCTCGGCTTCCTCCTGCCGCGACTCACCGGGACCGATGTTGCGGCCGCGGACGACTCGCCGGGATCGGCCCGGCGTCAGACGGCTTCGAAGCGCCCCAGCCCGTAGTCGCCGGCGATCGTGGTGCGGTGCATGCACCGGGGCTGATCCGGGGGCATCCCCGACACGGAATGGAGCACCCGCCAGTTGTCCCAGACGACCATGTCGGTCGGCGTCCACTGGTGGAAGTAGCTGAGGTCCCGGGCGGCAGCCACGATCTCGTCGCACACCGCATGGAGCAGCCCGTCGCCCTCCTCGGCGCTGCGTCCGGCGATGCCCTTGGCCATCCAGGGCGACACGTGGAGCACCTTCTCGCCGGTGTCTCGCGTCCACACGGCCGGGTGCAGGGCGAGCGGCCGGTCTGCGTACTCGTCCATCACGCCCTGGGCCTGGGCCGACTGGCGGACCTCGGTGAACCCGTCGGGCCGGGCGTATTCGAGGTTCTCGAGGATCACGTCCATCGCGTAGCGGACCGTCTCGCCCTCGATCCGCTCGCGGATGTCCGGCGACACGGCGTCGTAGAGGGCGATCCCGTCGACGAAGCCGGTCCGCCCACCCTCGCTCGGGATCTCCACGGAGCGGAGCACGCCGGCCCGGTTGAGTTCGTCGTTGTAGCAGTGGTCGAAGTGCCACGGCAGCCATTGGGACAGCAGCTGGTCGCCCACCTGCACCATGCCGCCCTTGGCCGGATCGTGGCGGATCTCGATCACACCCAGCAGGTCGTCGCCGTCGCCCACACGCGGTGTGGCCTTGCTCGGATGGTCCTTCAGCGGCCCGAAGACCGTGCTGATGGCGACCTGCATCTCCGAGCTCGGCTCGACGCCTTCGAAGATCAGCAGCCCGCGTTCCTCGAAGAGGGCGACGAGTTCGGTCCGGAGTCCCTCGTCGGCCAGTCCTGCGAGGGTGACGCCCCTCACTCGGGCGCCGAGGTCGAGGCCCTCGCGGGCCGGCTGCACCGTGAGGTCTGTCATGATCCGGCTCCGATCGTGCGATTCGACCATTCGATCAACTGGGGTACGAGCAGCGGCCAGCGCACGAAGAGCGATCCGGTCTGCTCGACCGCGGCGCGGCGTTCGTTCCACTCCTCGTCGCCCCAGGGCGGTTCGACAAGCTCGGCGTCGGGCAGGCCGGCGGCCAGCGCTTCCGAGGTTGCCCGCGTGTGCGACATGTCGGACGCGCCGCTGCGAAACACGAGGATTGGCGCGGCGAGCGCCGCCACGTCGGCGTCGGACAGGCCGGGCACGAGCGTGTCCTCGCACGGGCAGTAGGCGAGCATCCAGCGGTCGATCACGTCCATGAACTCCTGACGGTCCATGGAGAGGAAGCGTTCCCGGTTGCTCGGGTTCTTGGCGATGACCTCCTGCCACTGGTCGAGCTCGACCACGGCCTCCATGCCGCCGTGCCACGCGGCGTCGGCCGAGGGCATGCAGTAGTAGTTCGCGAGCTGGATCAATCCCGGGGCACCGCCGCTGATCCACAGCATCGCGAGCCCGGCTGTCACGTCGGGGTTACGGGCTGCGGCGAGGAGCGACACGCGGGCGCCGCCGGAGCCCCCGACGATCACCGTGGGGCCGAGATCGAGATGTCGCAACAGGGCGCCGAGGGCTTCGGCCTGCACCTCGGACTCCGACGCGCCCCGGAACACGACCGACGACGCACCACAGTTCGGCCGGTCCCAGGTGAGGACCTGCTTGCCCTGCTCGGCGAGGGCCTGGGCCATCTCGGGCAGGCCGCCGACCTCCTTGGTGAACCGGCCCCCGGGGGTGAGCACCCAGGGCTGCCCCTCGCCCACGAGCTCGTAGGCGATCTCCATTCCGTCCAGGTCCGCGACCGGCATCCGACGTCCCCCTCGTTCATCGCTTTTCTAACATTCGGGTGAGGCTCCGTCACGATGGCGCGGCGGAGTCGCCGACCGAGTCAGGGAGTGACGGGCTCTGTACGGGTGATGTCGTCGGCGTGGAGCATCGCGTCGGTCAGCACGGTCAGCAGTTCGCTGCGAAGGAGCGGATCGGCACCGGCGGCGAGATTGGTCAGCTCGTCCGGGTCGGTCTCGAGGTCGTAGAGCATCTCGAAGCCCTCGCTGTCGCGGGTGAAGCGGTGGGTGTCGGTGACGATCGTCCGGGTCTTGAGCGGTACCGGACGACCGCCGCTCGACGCGGGGAAGTCCTCCTCGACCAGCACGTGGTCGCGAACCGTGGCTCCCGGGTCGTCGAGGACCGGCACGAGGCTCGTCCCCTGCATCCCCTGCGGCGCCTCCAGCCCGCACAGGTCGAGCACGGTGGCCGGCAGGTCGATGCTGGCGGCGAGCGAGCGGGTGCGACGGCCGGGGCGGTCGGGGGTGCGCACGACCATCGGCACCTGGAGACAGCCCCGGAAGTGCATCACCAGCTTCAGGATCAGCCCGTGGTCGCCCATCATGTCGCCGTGGTCGCTGGTGAACACGATGATCGTGTCGTCGAGCGCGTCGAGCCGTTCGAGAGTCGCCATGATCCGGCCGATGCCGTGGTCGATCGCCTCGACCATCCCGTAGGTCGCCGCGATGGCCGCGCGGGCCTGGTCCGGCGTGGGGCCGAACGGCACGACGTACTGACCATGGCTGTTGACGTCCGCCGCCAGCCGGCGGATCGCCCGCAGATGCCCCGGCCAGTCCTCGCCGGGGTCGTCGTAGGTGGAAGGGAGCTCGATGTCGGCCGGATCGTGGCGGCTGAACCACGGCTCGGGCGGCGAGAGCGGATGGTGGGGGTCGGGGAACGAGCACCAGACCATCCAGGGTTCGTCGTCGGCCTCGGCCGACTCGATCGCCGCGATGGTCCGTTCGGTCACGAATGACGTGGACGACACCCCGTCGGGGAAGGGGGCCGGGAAGATCTGCCACCACTCGGGCGAGCGGTTCGCAATGTCGGCTGTCGGGTCGAGGCCGCTGCGCAACGTTTCGTGGGCGATGCCCTTGTCCCGGGCCCAGCGATAGTGGTGGGCGCCCACCTGGGCGCCGTGCCCGACGCAGAACTCGACATGGCCGAACCCGTAGAAGTCCTCCGGGTCCTCGAGGTCTTCGAGCTCGTAGCGGTCGTGGTGTTCGATCGCGTCCCACGCCTCGCCGAAGGGCGACGTGCGGCCCGGCACCGGGCCGAGGTCGACCACCGCGTCGCGGCTCTCCCCGTGTTGAAGGTGGGACTTGCCGACGAGGGTGGTGCGCCACCCCTCGTCGCGCAGCCGCGACACGAAGGTGGTGTGATGCGGCTCGAGGGCGCGGTCGTTGAAGATCACTCCGTGGGCCGAGGGCATGAGCCCCGTCATCAGCGTCGACCGGTTGGGCATGCACACCGGGTTGTTGACGTAGGCCCGCTCGAAGACCGTGCCCTCGGCCGCGAGCGCATCGATGTTGGGCGTGCGCACGACGGGGTTTCCGGCGAACCCGAGATGGTCGGCCCGCAGCTGGTCGCAGATCACGAAGAGGACGTTGGGGCGATCCGACTCGGTCATGCGGGCGCCACCGGCGAGACGGGCGAGAAGAGGGTCGTCAGTGTCGCCCCGACCTCTTGGATGGGCACCCGGGCGGCGACGTGTTGGTCGGGGCGCACGACGACGGCCTGGTCGGCGGAGAGGGCGAACGAGTCGGCCCAGACGATCTCGGGCACGGCGACGACGGTCGCGGGCGGCGTGTCGTCGAGAGTGGGTCGCGACGCGCCGTCCGCCACCAGCACCGTCGTCCGGGCCGGGTCGACCAGGTCGAGCGTGGACCGCCCGTCGGGAAGCCATGCGTGGGGGAGGCGGCCTCCAGGGCGGGTCGACGGCTCGTAGTCGCGCGCCGGTTCGGCCGGCACCCGTGCCGGCGTACCGTCGTCGATCACCAGCGGGCCCTCGTAGGCGTGGCCCAGCTGGAGGCCGAGAAGGTCGAAATGGGTGGCCTGGTCGGCGATGGCGGTCTCGACCGCGGTTCGACCGGCGGGGTCGGCCAGCACCTGCGCCACCCGCTCGGCAGTGGTCTGGGCCGGGTGGCCGAACCCGAACGCGGCGGGGACCTCGGCGATCCCGAGCGCGTTGACCAATGACTGATCGCAGTTGAACCGGGCCACGGGCCGGCGCTCGTCTTCGTAGGTGTCGAGGATCGAGCTCGGGGCCCAGCCGGCGTCGACGGCGGCCAGCTTCCAGATCAGGTTGTGGACGTCGGCGACTCCGCTGTTGAGGCCGAGCCCTCCGGTGGGCGGGAACCGGTGGGCCGCGTCGCCCCCGATGAAGGTGCGCCCCGCTCGGTAGCGCTGGGCGACCTGGGCGCTCATGTGCCAGGTCGAGGCCGCCGCGATCTCGAACTCGACGTGGTCGAGCGCATCCGGGGTCATGGCATCGGTCACCAGCCTGCGGCAGCGAGCCTCGTCGAAGGCGTCTATCGACTCGGACTCGGGGTCCCATTCGTGCATGTAGACCCACTCGCGGCTCGCCCCGTGGGAGACGAACACGCCTCCCGGCTCCGGGTCGACCAGGAAGTGCAACACCCCGGGGGGTGATCCCGCCAACCCGCGGAGATCGCCCTTCAGATGGATCATGACGAACGACTGGATCGTGCGCGGGCCGTCCATCTCGATGCCGAGCCCGCGCCGTACGGAGCTGGCCGCGCCATCGGCTCCGAGGAGCCAACCGGCGTCGATCCGGTTGCGGCCGTCGGGACCGTCGACCTCGACCACGACACGATCGCCGGTGTCGGTCGCCTCGACGAACGTGTGGCCGTAGCGCAGGTCGGGAACGGCCTGGGCCAGGATCGGTTCGACCTGGTGCTGGCTGAGGTTGCGCAGCGGGGTGGGGGTGAGGTCGTACATCTCGTCGCCCTGCCGTTCGAACGGGAGCGACCCGATGATCTCGCCACCGAGACGGGGAACGAAGTGGACCCAGCCCGTTTCCGCCGGCGCGTGGGTTGCGTCGAGCACGCGATCCATCGGCATCCCGGCCTGGCGCCAGATCTCGAAGGTACGGGCGTTGACCACGTGGGCGGCCGGTGCCTGCTGGGGACCGTCTCGGCGTTCGAGGACGGTGGCCGACAGCCCCGTGCGCTCGCACAGCTTGGCTGCGGTGAGGCCGGTCGGGCCCCCGCCGACGATCACGACATCGACCGATTCGGTCGCCGTCATCAGAACAGGCCTTCGTAGCTGCCGCCGTCGAGCTGCAGGCTCTGTCCGCTCAGGTAGCCGGCCTGGGCGGAACACAGGAACGCGAACGCGTCGCCGAACTCCTCGGGTCGGCCCAGACGACCGGCGTTGATCGATGCCTCCTGCTCGGCGCGGGCCTCCTCGTAGGTGATGCCCTTCACGGCCATGACCAGCTCGGCCATCTGCTGCTGGCGTCCGGTGTCGAAGCGCTCGGGGAGGAGCTGGTTGATGGTGACGTTCTCGGCCACCGCTTCCTTCGACAGCCCCTTGAGCACGCCGGCCAGGCCGAGGCGCGTGCCGTGCGAGAGGCTCATCAGTGGGTTGGGCGACTTCACCATGGCCGAACTCACCGCCACGATGCGTCCCCACCGTCGCTCCCGCATGCCGGGCAACACCCGTTGCACGAATGTGAGCGGGCCGAGGAGCTGCTGGTCGATGGCCGCGTGCCAGAGGTCGGGGTCGATCCGGCCGAACGGAGTGGGCGGCGGGCCCTCGCCGTTCAGCAGCACGATGTCGGGTTCCGGGCAGGCGGCGAGCAGGGCATCGTGGACCGCGGTGGTGGTCGAGTCGCCCACCACCGCGGTGGTGACGACGCCGTGAGCTGCCTCGATCTCGGCCGCGGCTGTCTCGACGTCGGCTGCGGTGCGCCCGTTGAGCACGACGTGGGCGCCCTCCCGGGCGATGCTCTCGGCACAGGCCCGTCCCAGCCCGCGGCTCGACGCGAGGAGGATGGCGCGACGGCCGGCGATGCCGAGGTCCACGACGCCCCCTCAGGCCAGGCCGCGGGCAGCCCGCGCCGCGGCGATCGTCGGCAGGTCGGTCGGCTCGAAGAATTCCGGCGGCGGATCGGCCGGGCCCCACACCGAGAAGCCGGCCGGGCCGTCCGCGCCTTCCCAGTCTCGCCGACAGTGGTCGCGTTCCCAGGCGTCGTCGTCGTGGATCTGATCCATGTCGCAGAAGAACTCGAAGAAGTTGCCGTCGGGGTCGGCCAGGTACCAGAACACGTTCGACCCGAGGTTGTGTCGGCCGGGGCCGACCACGTGGGCGTCGGCCCGTTCGGCGAGCACGGCCGTGCTCGCGGCGCCGATCGCATCGAGGTCGTCGAGTTCGAAGGCGTAGTGATTGAGGTAGCCCGTGGGTGCCGGCTGCAGGAGCAGATTGTGGTGATCGGCTTCGCATCGCATGAAGGTGGCGACGCCGTTGAGGATCTCGTCCGACACTCGGAAGCCGAGACCGTCGAGATAGAAGCGCCTACTCGCCTCGAGGTCGGGGCTACCCAGCACGAGGTGACCGAGACGGCGGGGAGGCCGGGGTTGGGTCCGGGTGGCCACCGCGTCGGCTCGCTCGGTGGTTCGCGCCGTGTGCCCGGGGACGTTGGCCGGGCGTGCCTCGGCGGGTCTGATGGGTGCCGGCTCGCCGACGTCGACGGTGACGGTGTGGCCGTGGACCGGATCGACGCAGGTGAGCGGGGTGTCGGCCACGGTGGCGGTCAGCCCGAGCTCGTCGAGTCGGGCGGCGATCCCGGCCAGGTCGGCCTCGCTCTCGCAGCTCAGGTGGAGGGCCGCGAGGTGGCGATGGTCGCCCTCGCCGATCGTCAGCTGGGTCGGCCGGTCGGCGGTGCCGTAGACACCGTCGGCGCTGCGAAGCAGGCCGTGCCGCTCCCAGAAGTCGCCGAGCGCCGATGGCTCAGGACTGCGCAGTTCCATGTCGAGGAGTCCGTTGAGGGGCATCAGGCACCAGCCTTCGGGTCGACGGTCAGATAGTCGTTCACGCGTACGCAGCGGTTGGTCAGCTCGCCGATCCCTTTGATGCGGGTGGTGATCACGTCGCCTTCGGCCAGGAAGAGGCCCTGGGTCGCCCCGATCCCGTCCGGCGTACCGGTGAAGATCACGTCGCCGGTTTCGAGGGTCGTGATGTGGGACAGGTAGGCGATGAGGGTCGGGACGTCGAAGATGAGGTCGGCGGTCGACCCGTCCTGGCGGACGTCGCCGTTGACCTCGCACACGATGTGCAGGTCGTTCCGGTCGGCGACGTCGTCCACCGCGACCAGCACGGGCCCGATCGGGCCGAAGGTGTCGAACGACTTCGCGAGGTCGAAGTGGGGCGGTTGGGCGGCGAACTGGGCGGGACGATCGGAGATGTCCTGGCCCACAGTGAGGCCGACGACGTGGTTCCAGGCATCGGCGGGGTCGATGTCCTTGCCACCGGGGCCGATCACGACCACGAGCTCGGCCTCGTAGTCGCATCCGTCGGAACGGAGCTCGATGTCGGCCGTCGGTCCGGCGATGCACGACGGGAACTTGCTGAAGACGAGCGGACTCGATGGCACCTCCATCGATGCCTCGCCGGCATGGGTGGCGTAGTTGAGGCCCACTGCGAACGACTTGGCCGGTCGGGGCACCGGTGGGCCGAGCGTGACGTCGGCCAGGGCGCCCGTCGGCTCGCGATCGGCGAGCCGGCCGCTGATCTCGGCCAGCCGGTCGGGCACGGCGAGCGCGGCCATCGGGTCGGGGCCGACGGCGCC
>JAUIML010000115.1 GCA_030432715.1 Acidimicrobiia bacterium
ATCTCCGGAGACAGCAGGGGCGGCTCGTCGAAGTCGCCGGGCGTCGCGATCGCCGCGTACATGCGGGCCAGCGACCGGGCGGTGAAGACGCCGTTGGCGGCGGGGATCTCGCTGTCGTGGATCTGTTCCGTGAGCGTCATGGCGAGGAAGTCCTCGACCATCAGCGCCTCCACGAACGGCCGGTAGCGGTCACGGCGCTCGAGGAACCGGGCCAGCGCCTCGAGGCGGGCGATGGCCTTGGGCGACATGAGCAGCTGGGCGGCCCGCGCCCGTTCGGGCTCGGGCAGGCCCACTCGAAGCCCGTCGAGTCCGAGCGGCTCGGCGATCTCGCGCTGGACGGCCTCGTCGACCGTCAGCCCCGTCACTCGCCGGATCACCTCGCCGACGAGCCAGCCGTAGGTGAGGGCGTGATAGCCGGGCCGTAGGCCGGGTTCCCAACGAGGTTCGGTCGCGGCGAGCCGGGCCACCATGTCGTCCCAGTCGAGGAGGTTCCGGGCGGAGCTGACCAGCCCCCGTACGTCATGGAGCCCGGCCTGGTGGGTGAGGAGGTGGCGGACGGTGATTTCCTGCTTGCCTGCGGCCGCGAACTCGGGCCAGTAGCGGGCCACCGGATCGTCGTAGGCGATCTCGCCGCGGTCGACCAGACGATGGACGACGGTTGCGACCACGCCCTTGGTCGTGGAGAAGCTCGTGGCCATGGTGTCGCGTTCCCACGGATTGCCGGCGGCATCCCGGTCGCCGCCCCACGCGTCGACCACCAGGTCGCCCCGGTGGTAGACGGCGACGGCGGCGCCCCCGCGAGCGCTGGAGAACCAGCCACCGTCGAGTACGCGGCGCAGCTTCTCGGCGACCGGGGCGAAGTCGGGGTGAACGTATCCCTCCATGCCCACAGCCTGCCCCAGTCCGGCGCGGCGCGAAGAGTCGGCCTGTGGCGCTCCCGGCTCAGTCGGTGGCGAGGACGTCGCTTGCGATCGCCTCGAGCTCGAAGGAGACCGCGGTGACCATGGCGCTCATGTCGGCGTCGATCCATTCGAGCGCCGACCGTCGGTCGCCGTCGTGGGACTTCATGGCTTCGCGCATCTCGTGGCGGATCCGCTCGATGCGGCGGGCCAGGTGCTCCATCGCCTTGACGAGGCGACGGATGGTCGCCTTCTTCTTGTCGATGTGGGCCATCTTGTCGAGGTAGCGCTGCCGATTGGCGGCCTGCCAATCGGCCGGGGCGTTGTCGAACGTGCGCTGGAGGTCGGCCTGGGCCGACTCGAGGCGGTCGAGGGCCTCGCCGAGGACGCGGGCGGTGCCGCGAGCGGAGTCGTCGTCGACGATCGCCGAGGTGAGCCCGTCGAGAGCGTTGACCATCTCGGACCAGCCCTGCGCCATCTCGCTGAGGTCGTCGCCGTGTTCTTCGAGCAACCCGACGAGATGATCCTGGGCTTGGTACGAGTGGTAGACACCCGCGCCCGTCTCGACCGGGGCGGTGAGGACGTCCCAGACCGTGCCGAGGAACCCGTCACTCGTGATGCCGTACTGGCCGACGTGGTCGTCGACGTTGCCGAGTGAACCGGTGCGGGCCGCGGGATCGTCGGGCATCACCGCCTCGGCGGCGTCAGCGGCCAGTTCCACGCCCTCGCGACGGATCTTGGGAGCGGCCAGGATCATGTCGGCCGTCGCCTCCGACATCGCGGCGCGAGCGCCCTCACCGGCGGTGAGCGCGGTCGCCTTGGCCGGCCCGAGACGATCCATGAACAGGATGTGGAGGTTCGTGAAGTCGTCGCCCGACGCCTTGGCCGCGTCGTACAGGGCCCGCAACGTGTTGAGGCTGTCGGGGGTGACGAGATCGGCCATCTCGCCGGTCCACTGGGGTCCGGCCGCCTTGCCGTAGTCGATGAGCATGGTGCCGGCGTCGTCCCAGAACCCGGGCGTGTCGTCGACCATTCGGACGAACGTGCGCACGGCCTCGGCGCTGTTGGCGTTGAGCCACTCGCCGCGACCGAACTTGGCTAGGGCGCCGGAGACGCCCTGCACCGCATCGGCCACGTGGCTCGGCGCGAAGGTCAGTCCTTTGGCCGCCATCACCGGGCGGATCACCGACTCGACGAGGGGGCGGACGAGGCCTGGTCCGGACATGCCCATGTCGGTCAGGTCGTCGAGCTTGGTCGTCATGATGCCCACCGCATCGACGCCGGCGTCCTGCCCCCACATCACCGCCTCGACCAGCTCGTCACGGAAGGTCTTCAGTCCGCCGCCGCCCCGGCCGGCGAGGTCTTCGGCGAATCGTGTGAGCTCGGGGCTCGCCGCGAACGCCTCCTCGGCGGCGGCTCGTGCGGTCGCGCCCGGCGACAGCGCCACACTCGCCTGGCGGGCTCGGACGAAGCCCACGGCCCCCTTGCCCACGGCGAAGAGTCCGCGGGCGAGCTGCACGAGACTCCACGCGAGGTCGACGGCCTTGGCCGCGACCTGGGTCGCCTTCCAGTCCTCCTGGTTCTCGAGCGCGGCCTCGGCCGACTGCCAGGTCCGGGCCGAGGGCTCCGCCCAGCGGCCCATGGCGCGCGTATAGCGACCGTGCCAGAGCGAGAACTCCCGCACGGCCTCCTCCTGGATCGCCTTGATGTCGTCCTGGGCAGCGAACTCCCGGCTCTCCGCCGCGGTCCAGCCGGCGCCGGCGTCGGTCGGGTCGTCGCCGTCAGGCTCCGACCCCAGTCCGGCGAGGCCCTCGAGAAGGAACCCATCGGCGTTCGGGTCGGTCGGCTTCTGCCGCGTGCGGATACGGGTGAGGGTGACGACGCCACCGACCACGACCAGGCCGACGAGGCCAAACACGACCAGGTCCAGCCCGCCGCCACCGTCGGAATCCTCCGCGGCCGAGTCGTCGTCGCCCGCGCCGCTCGGATCGCCGCTGTCGTCCTCGTCCCCGCCGCCGGTCCCGGCGTCACCCGCGTCGGCAATGGCGCCGTTGACCGTCACGGTGCCGTCGATGGTGCAGTCCGGCTGATCGGAACCGGGGGCCTGGGTGACGCGGGCGGTGAACTCGCCGGTCGACAGGTCGAAGGTCACGACGTCGCTCGAACCGTCGGGATACGACGCGCTGGTCGTCACCCGGTCGCCGTCGCGCTCGATGACCCGCCACGTCGAGGTCTGGGTTCCCCACACCGGCGTCGGCTCTGCAGCCAGCCTGGCGTGGAGGATCCGCACGCCTACGTCGCAGTGCACGCCGATCCGGCTCGCCCCGCCGTCGGTCCGCTGGAGGAGGTCGCGGGTCACGGCGGGCGCCTCGTCGGGGCGATAGAGCAGGTCCTGGACCCCGGAGTTCGGCGGCACGGTCACAGGAGGAAGCGAGATCAACTGGATCGAGTCCGGGTCGTACTCGAAGACGATGCGGTCGGGCACCGCCGCGTAGGGGTTCGGGACCAGGGCCGGGATCAGCCCGGCGCCGCCGCCGATCTCGACCGTGCCGGCGACATCGGCTGACGCGAAGAACGTGGGCGACAACGCGTGGTCCTCGATCACCCGCGCCTTGGTGATGAAGACGACATGGTTGCCGTTGACCAGGGCGATGACATCGAGTGGCCCGAACCCCCGCACGCGCCCCAGGTCCGGGTTCATACGGACGGTCTCCACGACCGGCTCGCCGAACTGGCACGACAGTTGGATCAGGCGGCCCAGTGTTCCGTCGGCGAGGGCACCGTGGGTGCCGGGCCACACCTGGTCGACGGCGTCGGCCGTGAACGGGGCGTTGGCCGTCGTCGCCGACCGGCTCTCCCACGCGCGACCGACATAGCTCGGCGTGGCGCAGGAGGTGTCGAAGGGCTGTGCCAGCTCGATGCCCCAGATCACGGTCGGTGCCTCGACCGCGGCGACCGGATCTGTGCGCGGGCCACCGTCGTCGAACGCCTCCCAGCCGGCGAAGACGGTGTCGAGGTCGGCGAGTGTGCTGTTCCCGACCGTCGTCGTCGGTGCCGACGGGTGAAGGGGCGGAACCTGCACCGTCTGGGCGAAGTTGGCCCCGAGTTCGCCTGAGAGATCGATGAGGCCGCCGCTGATGTCGGCGCCGATGCCGACCGGTGTGACGTCGAGGTCCTTCTCGTAGAACACCGGACCCGAGGCGAGGTTGACCAGCAGCTGGAAATGGGAGACGACCGCGCCGGTCCCTTCTGTCGTGAGTCCGTCGAGGCGCTCACCGTCGGCGACCGCGCCGATCACCTGCTCCAGCGGGTCGAACGAGGTGCTCTCCTCGGCGTCGATCCGGGCGACGGCCGGGCCACCCCACGCCGCGGCGATGAGGAGAGCGGCGGTGGCAGTGGCGACGACTCTGTTCACGATTCCCCCTCGTGCGTGGGTCGACGTTAGGTCGACCTCGGGTGTGCTGTCAGCCGAGGGCCCGGACGATCAGCGGAAACCGACGAGTCCGCCGCCGTCGAGCACGATCGTCTGGCCGGTGATCCAGCTTCCGGTCTCGGCGGCCAGATAGAGCGCAGCGCCCGCGATGTCCTCGACCTCGCCGAGGCGGCCGAGGGGATAGGCCTTGGCCACCTCGTCGCCGCGGCCGTCGTCCCACAGGGCGCGGGCGAAGTCGGTCTTGATGAGGCCGGGACAGATCGCGTTGACCCGCACGCCCGGCCCCATCTCGGCGGCGAGCTGCTTGGTGGCGTGGATCAGGGCGGCCTTGGTGACGTCGTAGACGCCGAGGATCGGGTTCGTGGACATCCCACCGACCGACGAGATGTTGATGACGACACCACCGCCGTCCTTCATCGACCGTCGCCACGCTTCCTGGGTCCACACCAGTGGCGCCGTGAGGTTCACGTCGAGCGTCTTCTGCCAGCGGGGCAGGTCGACGTCGATCATCGGGCCGGCATACGGGTTCGTCGCCGCGTTGTTGACGAGCACGTCGAGCGAGCCGAATGCGTCGATCGTCTCCTGCACCACGCGTGCGGCGTCGTCGGGTTCGCCGACGTGACCGGCCGTCCAGCGGCATCCGTGGCCGATCTCCGCCGCCGCCGACTCGCAGGCGTCGGCCTTCCGGCTCGTGATCATCACACGGGCACCCGCGTCGGCGAAGGCGGTCGCGATGGCCTTGCCGATGCCGCGGGACCCTCCGGTGACGAGGGCGGTCGTGTCGTCGAGGCGGAGTTCCATCGAGGAATCCTGCCCCATGCCGGGACACCGCGCCGATCGGCACGGTGCGACCGACGGTCGGTGCTCAGGCGACGAGTTGGCGGGAATCGGCGTCGGCGAGCACGCGCTCGGCCAGCACCGGGCAGTTGCTGAGCAGGCTGCGGAACTCGCGGGCGGTGAAGGCGTAGACGACGCTGTCCTCGGCGGCCGTGACCGTGGCGTTGCGGGGCTGACGGGTCAGCAGGGCGATCTCGCCCATGAAGTCGCCGGGGTGGAGCTCGGCGACCTTCACGCCACCACGCTCCACGGTGAACGACCCTTCGACGACCATCATGCACTCGCGACCGACGGCGTTCTCTGACATCGCGGTGCGGCCGGCGGCGAACGGCACAGGCGTGCTGATCATGTCGATCATGGCCAGTTCGCGACGCGGGAGTCCGTCTGCGAAGGGTGTCCCGAGCAGGGTCGGGTTGATGTCGTCGATGCGTCCGAACACGTCATTGCCTCCTGCCGCTGGTTGGGGGTCGAGCGGCTCATGCGGATGCGCGCGGTGTCGCGCTCCGTGTTCAGTATCGGCCCGCCGAGACCGACCTTGACGCGGATCTCGGGACTTGTCGTGTGGCGGTTGTCTCACCGCGCCGCTGGCGCCGTCGGCGTCGCGGCCTAGCGTGGCGCCATGAAGGTGATCGGGTCGGGATTCGGGCGGACGGGCACGCTCTCGATGAAGCGGGCGCTCGAGGAGCTCGGCGTCGGACCCTGCTACCACATGGAAGAGGTGATTCGGCACCGTGGCCATGTCGACGTGTGGCATCGCGTCGGTCAGGGAGAGGGCGCCGACTGGCAGGACGTGTTCGCCGATTTCGAATCGGCGGTCGATTTCCCCGCCAGCGTCGTCTACCGCGAGCTGCTGGAGGCGTTTCCCGACGCCATGGTGGTCCACACGGTCCGCGATCCCGAGCGGTGGTACGACTCCACGTTCGAGACGATCTACCAGGGCCGCACGCTCGTGCCCGGCTGGCTCCGGCGGGTTTGTCCCCCCGCCAGGCGCTTCGCCGAGATGGTCGATCTGTTGGTCTGGGACGGGATCTTCGACGGGCGGTTCGAGGATCGCGCCTACGCCGTCGCTCGCTTCGATGAGTGGACGGCGGAGGTGGTGGCCACCGTTCCCGCCGACCGGTTGCTCGTGTTCGACGTGCGCGACGGTTGGCGACCCCTGTGCGATTTTCTCGGCCTCCTGCAACCGGACACCGAGTTTCCGCGGGTCAACGATCGCGCGTCGATGCTGCGCCGGTTCAGGCTCATCCGGGTGGCGACGCGGGCTCTGCCGGTTGTGGCGGCCGGTCTCGGCATGGCCGCGGTGGCCCTTGTCCGTCGTCGCGGCGCCGGCGGGTCGACCCCGTGACGCCTGCGGACGTGCTCGCCGTCTGGGTCGATGCTCACGGTCCGTTGGACGAGGGCCGATCGCAGGCGTTCCTGGCCCGGCCGGAGGTCGCCGAACTCGCCACGATGGACGAGCCCTCGGTGGTCGACGCGATCGCGGCGTCGCCCAAGCTCGCCCGGGCGCTCGCCCATGCCCGGGCGGCCGCGGCGGCCCGCTCGCCCGTCGACGACGCGGCCTTCGAGGACGCCGCCGTTGGGCACCTCCGTGCGCTCACCGGCGACGCGGCGGCCGAGTTCCGCGACGGCCAACTCGACGCGATCCGGGCTCTGGTGGCCGAGCGGCGCCGCGTGCTGGTGGTCCAGCGGACGGGATGGGGCAAGTCGGCGGTCTACTTCGTCGCTACCCGGATGCTGCGCGACCGGGGCTCGGGCCCCACCCTGCTGGTCTCACCCCTCATCGCCCTGATGGACAACCAGGTGCAGGCTGCGGCCCGCATGGGTCTGCGGGCGGCCATCGTCAACTCGACCAACCGCGACGAGTGGGACGACATCCGGACCCGAATGGAACGCAACGAGATCGACCTGCTGCTGATCGCGGAGCAACGCCTGTCGAACCCGAAGTTCCGCGACGAGTGGCTCGACCACATGGAGTCGCGCATCGGTCTCGTCGTGGTCGACGAGGTGCACTGCATCAGCGACTGGGGTCACGACTTCCGGCCCCACTACCGACGCATCGGCTCCTTCCTCGCCGGTCTGCCCTCCACCCTGCCGGTGATCGGGTGTACCGCCACGGCGAACGACCGGGTGGTGGCCGACGTCGAGAGTCAGCTCGGCGAGCGGATTCTCACGATCCGGGGCGGCCTGGCCCGTGAGGGGCTGCGACTCGAGGTCCACACCGACAAGCGCCGGGCCGACGCGCGACTCGCGTGGTTGGCCGAGAACGTGCCGACCCTGCCCGGCAGTGGGATCGTCTACTGCCTCACCCGTCGCGACGTGGAAACGGTCGCCGCGTTCCTCCGTGATCACGGGATCCGGTGCGCCCGGTACGTCGGCGGCGGCCCCGAGGACGAGGTCGCGGAGAAGCGTGCCGTGCTCGACGGGTTCCTCTCCAACGAGATCAAGTGTGTGGTCGCGACCTCGGCGCTCGGCATGGGCTACGACAAGCCCGATGTGGGCTTCGTCGTCCACTTCCAGATGCCGCAGAGCCCGATTGCCTACTACCAGCAGGTGGGTCGTGCCGGCCGTGCCCTCGAGGAGAGCTACGGCATCCTGCTGAGCGGCAGTGAGGACCGCGACATCCAGGACTGGTTCATCAACCAGGCGTTCCCGGCCGAGGACGAGGTCGACGCGATCCTCGCGGCGGTCGAGGCGGGAGCGGAGCCGGTTCGGCGCGGGCAGCTCGCCGCCCGCGTCAACATCGCCACCGGCCGGCTCGACAACCTCATGGTCCAACTCGAGGTCGAGGGCATCGTGACCAAGGAGGGAACGGGATGGGTGCGCACGGCGATGCCCTGGGTGTACCCCCGCGACCGGGTCGACCAGGTCAACGGGTGGCGACGGGCCGAGCAGGCGGCGATGGAGGAGTACCAGCGCATCGGCAGCTGTCGCATGCAGTTCCTGCGAGCCCAGCTCGACGATCCGACCGATCAGCCCTGCGGCATCTGCGACAACTGTCGCGAAGAGCGGTTCGGGGTGGCCCCGGCCGACGAGGTCGTGAGCGATGCGGGCGAACGACTGCTCCACGACCATGTCGAGATCCTGCCGCGCAAACAGTGGGCGACGAACCTCGATGAGGTCTCGGGCCGGATCGCCGCGGACGAGCAGGCCGCCCCCGGATGGACGCTCGCCCGCTGGGGCCAGGCCGGCTGGGGACCGCTCATCATGGAAGGCCGGGCCGGGGGCGGCTACGCCGACGAACTGGTCGAGGCGCTCGCCGCACTGTGTCGCAGCCGGGTGGAGCCGTTGCCGTCATGGGTGACCTTCGTGCCTTCGCGGCGACAACCGCAGCTGGTGGCCTCTCTCGCGGCCCGGCTCGGCGAGCGGCTGGGGCTGCGCGTGGTCGACGCGGTCGAGTCGGTGCGGGCGACCGAACCGCAGGCGTCGATGCACAACTCGACCGCCCAGCTCCGAAACCTGTGGGACGCATTCACGGTCGGTGAGCCGCTCGACGGTGACTGTTTGTTGGTCGACGACCTGATCGACAGCCGCTGGACGATCACGGTCGTCGCTCGCGAACTCCGGCGGGCCGGCGCGACGAGCGTGGTGCCGGTCGCCCTCGCCTCGATGCAGCCGTGACGCTCAGATGTCGGCGTCGATCAGCAGGGCCGCCAGGTCGAGGGCGCTGAGGATGCCCACGAGCGCCCCGCCGGCGTCGGTGACCAGCACACGGTGGAGGCGTTGCTCCACCATGGCGTTGGCGGCCACCGAGATCTCGTCGGCCGGTGCGACCGTCACCGGGGCCGAGGTCATGGCCTCACCAACCGTCATCTCGACCATGCGGTCGGCGATGGCCGCCCGGTTCCGGGAGATCTCCTCGAGGGCCGGCAACGGGATGGGGAACGGGCTGAGCAGGAACTGGGACACTTCCGTGGTCGCCACCTGGTGGTCGTAGAGCACCCGGATCACGTCGGACTGCGAGATGACGCCCACGAGCACGCCGTCGTCCAGCACCGGGGCGCCGGAGATCCCGTGCTTGGTGAACAGATGGTCGACGTCTTTCAGGGTCATCGTGGGCGATGCCGTCACAACGTCATCGGTCATCAGATCGGCTACGAGCATCAGGAAACCTCCGGGTCGATCGCAGCGTACGAAACCGATGATCCTCCGTCCCGGGTCCAAAGGCCCGGCGCGCGGGACCTAGGACACTGGATCGGTCGGGTGGGCATCGCCGAGACTGACGGCATACCAGGGAGGTGCGTGATGTCAGTCAAGGATCGGCTCGAGGAGCAGTTCAAGGACGTCGAGAAGTCGTACAAGGAGCTTCTCGCCGAGATCGAGAAGCAGCTGAACGAGTTGGAGAAGCGGGCCAACAAGGCCCTCGACGACCTCCAGGAGCAGGTGCCCGACGAGGTGGCGGACGCGATCAGTCGACTCCGCGAGGCGAACGCGTCGATGCGGCGAAGGCTCGCCTCGATGTCGGACCAGGCGCTGGAGACCACTCGCGAAGCCGTCGAGTCGCTGAGCGAGAGTGCCGGTCGCGTGACCGGTCGACCCGCTCGGAAGCCGGCGAAGAAGGCCGCGGCAAAGACCAAGACGAAGGCCGCGGGGGCCAAGAAATCCGGGGCGCCGACCGGCAAGGCGTCGTCGAAGTGGACCAAGGCCGAGCTGTCTGCCGAAGCGAGCCGCCTCGGCATCAAGGGTCGCTCGGGGATGACGAAGGCACAGTTGGTCAGGGCGATCAACGCCGCCTCGTGAGTCAGCCCCGGGTGCTCCAGTAGCCCCTCACACGAGCGACGAACTGCTCGGGCGCCTCCGCATAGAGCCGTGTCGACAACGACGCGGCGATGGCGAGCAGCTCGCGTCGCTCGTGCTCGCAGAGCGACTCCACCACCACCGCCGTGGTGTCGTCGACGACGACCGCGGCGCGGCCGTGGGGCGTGCTGCGCAGTGCCCGTTGCAGGGCGCGGAGGCGGCGGTATTCGGCCAACGCATCGGCCAGGTCCTCGGCGGTGGCGGCCGTACCGATCAGGAGGTCGGGCCAGGCGGCGCTCAGCAGCTCGAGTTGGTGCGCCAGGGCGCGGGCATGTCGCTCGCGCTTCCGTTGGCTCGAGCGGTGCTCGGCGGCACGATCTCGGCCCTTCGCGTAGGTCCGCTCGAGTCCGTCGGCCATCGACTCGAACGAATCCGGGATCGGCGAGTGGCCGCGCACCGTCTCGTCGACGGGCCAGGCCCCGAACCGGGCCCGGGCCCGGCGCAGTTGGTGGCGCCAGTGGTCGAGTTCGCCGCCGGGCTCCATGGCGCCGAGTCGTTCGAGTCGGGCGAGCTGGAGTCGCTGGAGAAGCTGCTCGCGAAGGTCGGAGAGGGCGTGGGGCCGAAGGGCGGCGTCGTAGCGCGCTCGGATTTCGTCGAGGGCGTGGAGCTCGGCG
The DNA here is from genome assembly GCA_030432715.1 of Acidimicrobiia bacterium. Classification (GTDB taxonomy): domain Bacteria; phylum Actinomycetota; class Acidimicrobiia; order Acidimicrobiales; family Aldehydirespiratoraceae; genus JAJRXC01. The sequence goes on from JAUIML010000115.1 coordinate 10,578, forward strand.
TGGCCGAGCATCAACTCGGCCAGGAATCGTTGACCGTCCCGGATGACCCGCAGTTCGGCGGCGCACGTTTCGGTGCCGATCGACGACCGCACGAGTCGGAGCAGTGCGGCAATCCGATCGAGTGCGACACCGGCGCTCCCGATTGCGTCGCCGAGTTCGCGGGCCGGGTCGCTGAGCGCGCTGATCGCGAGCGTGAACTGCTCGGTCGTGATGCGCTGCAGGGCGATGGGAACCGTCTCGTCCGAACAGATGGCGTTGGCCTCACCCCGGACCTCGGGAAGGAAGCGTTGGCGGGGGGCGGTCGCGACGAGCCCGGCCAGGGGTTCGAGTGCGGTCATCGCCGCGACCCGCGTAGACCGAAGACGGCGAGGGCGGTGTTGGTCATTGCCTCGTCATCGGTCACGTCCGAGCCGAACCACGCGGGGGGCGTGAACGAGGTCATCGCCTGATCCGAGTCGAACTCGACCTCGACCATTGCGAGCCCCTCGAGCTCGTCGTGAAAGACGTCGAGCTCTGCGATGTGGGCGCCGAGCGGAAGTCGGTATCGGGTCTTGCGGATACGTCGGTGCTCTGTCTGCTCCCAAGCCGCAGCGAACTCGTCGTCGGTGATGGGCCACTCGAGTTCGGTGCGGACGGCACCTTCGCCGGCCTTGATGGTCAGGGTCGCGCCCCGGCCCTTGCGCACGCGGACCGAGGTGGTGCCGTCTATCGCCAGATAGCCCTGACGGAGTTCCTGGCCGGGCGCGTCGAGTGTCGGGAGTTCGCTCACGAGCCACTTTCGTTCACGCTC
>JAUIML010000116.1 GCA_030432715.1 Acidimicrobiia bacterium
CCGACTCAACCGGCCTGCTCCCCTTCCGCGAGCGGTTCCCCGACCGGTGCATCGACGTCGGCATCGCCGAACAACACGCGGTCACTGCGGCCACCGGAATGGCCATGGGCGGACTGCGGCCCCTGATCGCGGTCTACGCCACGTTCCTGACCCGGGCCTTCGACCAGGTCAACCTCGACGTCGGCCTCCACGGCCAACCGGTGATCTTCTGTCTCGATCGGGCCGGCATCACCGGCCCCGATGGCGCCTCCCACCACGGCATCCTCGACCTCGTCCTCCTCACCAAGGTCCCCGGCATGACGGTGTTCGCGCCGTCGAGCTATCAGGAGATCCAACAGATGATGGAGGACGCCATGGACCTCACCGACGGTCCCGTCGCCATCCGCTGGTCAAGGGGCAAGGCGGCCCACGTCCCCGACGACGAGGTCGGCAGTGGCCTCGGCGCTCGCCGCATCCACTCCGGCGACGGATCTGTCGCCCTGCTCGGCTTCGGCCAGATGTTGCCGGCCGTCCTCGGCGCGGCCGACCTGCTCGCCGCCGACGGCATCGAGGCCACCGTCTACGACCCGCGCGTGGTCACCCCGCTCGATCCGGAGATGATCGACGCCATCGCCGACCATCGGCTGGTGGTCACGGTCGAGGACGGACTCCGCATCGGCGGCGCCGGAGCCGGCGTGCGCGACGCCCTGGGCGAACGCGATGCCGACTGCCGCGTGCGGGTGCTCGGGGTGCCGACGGAGTACGTCCCTCACGGCGACCCCGACGAGATCCACGCCGGATTCGGGCTCGACGCCGCCGGCATCGCGGCCAGCGTGCGCGACAACCTCACCTGACTCACTCCCCCGTCAGAGGTCGAACCCCGGGATACGCGGCACCCAACAGCGCACGTTGTCGCGGTACCGGTCGTACGCGGTGCCGAACCGCTCCTGGAGGTCGAGCTCCTCGGGCGGTCGGATGACGAAGTTCCAGAGCAACGCGGCGGCGCCACCGTAGAGCAGCACGAGCGTGGAGTCGAGCCACAGCGAGACCCCGATCGCTTGCATCGGTGCCGAGATCGCCATCGGGTTGCGGACATGGCGGTAGGGCCCGGCCACGACGAGCACCGGCGCGGCATCGAGCGGCAGCGGGGTGCCTCGCCCGACCCGGGCCATGACGAACCCGCCCCACAGACCCAGCCCACCGAACGCGCCGAACACGAGGGCGCCGACCAGTCGGGCTTCGCCGAGCGTCGGCACGTCGAGCACCCGGTGTTCGAACGCGGCGATCGCACCCGGCAGCCCGAACAGGAAGACGGCCCAGAGGATGGTGGTCTGCAGCATCGTCTTGGCGTAGTTCCACGCGAAGCCGGCCGGCGCGGCCACCCGGAAGAATCGGCGCGACTCGAGCAGCCACCGCCACGTCACGACCGCAGGACCGCCTGCGTCGCGGCGAGGGTGCCGGCCATGGCCATGGTCATCGCCGCCACCGGAAGGACCCGGTCGACCGGGTCGATCACCCAGGTGGCGGCGACCAACGTCGCGTACGCGGTCACGGCGGCGACGGCGACCACGGCGGCACCGGTCCACGGACGTTGCTGGAGGACGGCGATCCCGGCCGCGATCGATCCGAGTCCGAAGCCGACGACATCTGCGGCCACCAGCGAGCGGGCCACCGGCCAACCCGCGTCGGCGACGAACCAGTCGCGCAGGGTGGGTGACGCGTAGAGCAGCACCCACCACAGGAGTCCGACGACGCCCTGGATCAGGAAATAGATGCCCGCGAGTCGCCGATCCATCGAACCGACGTTATGTGACGGTCAGCTGCTCAGCTGTAGTAGGGGTTCTCGCCCTGCTCGTGGTCGGTGGTGTCGACCACCTCGGTGATCTCGGGGACGGCCTCGAGAATCGCCTTGGTGATGCCCTCGCGCAACGTCGCTGCGCTCATGGCGCAACCCTGGCACCCGCCGCCCATGGTCACGAAGGCCTTCTCCCCCTCGACGCCCACGAGTTCGGCGTAGCCGCCGTGGGACGCGAGCGCGGGGTTGATCCGCTCGGCCAACAGCACGGTGATCTTGTTGGCCGCATCGCCGGTCAGCTCGAGCTGACCGAGATCGCCCAGCGGATTCGGACGGTTCGGGTTGCGGATCACGAGTCCGCCCTGGCCGGCCACCGACGGCAGGTCGAGCGTGGCCCCGGTGAGCGCCGCGACGCTGGCGGCGGGAATGATCACCGTAAGGCCCTCGTGCTCGCGGATGTGGTCCTCGTCGGCGGCTTCGGCGATCGGCTCGAGGGACAGGTCGTAGGTGTAGTCGACACCCGATGCACCGGTGACCTCCACCCGGAGACCGAGCGCTTCCGCGTCGTCCTCGTTGGCTCGTATGTCGAGCACGGTGGCGCGGGCGGCGTCGGTGACGATCAGCACCTCGGCGGCACCGGCCTCGGCATCGGCGGTGGCGGTTTCAGACATGGCGTTCAGGGTACCGACGGTGCAGCCGTCACCGGCTCTCCAACTCCTCGGACAGTTCGAGCCATCGTTCCTCGGCTTGGGCGAGCTCCCGGTCGCACGCGGCGATCGCCTCGCCGGCCTCGGCGAGGCGGACATGATCGGTCCCGGCCTCGGCCAGGTCCTCGTCGAGGCGTTCGCGCTGCGTCTGGAGGCGGTTCATCAGCTTCTCGGCCGCCTTCAGCTCGTGGCGGATCGTGCTGTGGCTGCGTCCCGTCGAGGACCGATCCGGGGGCGAGACCTTCTTCGTGGATTCGGTGGCGGAGGCGACACTGCCCCGGGTGGCCCGGGTCCGACGATCCTGCAGCCACTGCTCGTAGCCACCGGGCCATCGGCGGGCGCGGCCACCGTCGATCACGAGCACATCGTCGACCGTACGGTCGAGAAAGGTCCGGTCGTGGCTCACGACGACCACGGCGCCGGGCCAATCGTCGAGGAAGTCCTCGAGGGCGCGAAGGGTGTCGAGGTCGAGATCGTTGGTCGGCTCGTCGAGGAGAAGGACGTTGGGCTTCTCGGCCAGCGTCAGCACCAGCTGGATCCGCCGACGTTCGCCACCCGACAGCAGTTCCACCGGGGACTTCTGGGTGTCGCTGTCGAACCAGAACCGTTCGAGCAGAGCGATGTCCCACCAGTCGGGTTCGGCGCCGTCACCGGCCATGAGGTCACGCACCCGGGCCGTCGGGGGCAGATCTCGTCCTTTCTGGTCGTGGAGCCCGACGCGGGCTGTGGGCCCGACCACGACCTCACCGGCCAGGGGGGCTCGGCGACCGGCCAGCACGTCGAGCAGCGTCGACTTGCCGCTGCCGTTCGGGCCGACGATTCCCAACCGTTCGCGACGGTCGAGCAACAGGTCGAGGCCTCGGACGAGCGGCTCCGCGCCCTCGAACCCCACCGTGACGTCGTGGAGCTCGACGACCTGGTCACCCAGACGCGGGGTGCCCTCGTGGAGCTGGGCGAGGTCGAGATCGCCCGCACGCGCCTCGGCCTGGGGCCCACCCGCGATCAGCTCGTTGGCCCGCTCGATGCGCGAACGGCTCTTCCGGGTGCGCGCCTTCGCCCCCCGACGGAGCCAGGCCAGTTCCCGTCGGGCGAGATTGCGGCGGGTCGACTCGGTGGCCGCGGCCCGCTCCTCGCGGGCAGCGCGACCCTCGAGGTATCCGGCGTAGCCCCCCTCGTGCAGGTAGGCGGTGCCACGGTCGAGCTCGAGGATGCGGGTCGTCAGCGCATCGAGCACCTTGCGGTCGTGGGTGACGAGGACGAGTCCGCCCTTGAATCCGGCCAGCTCGCTCTCGAGCCACTCGATGGCATCGACGTCGAGGTGGTTGGTGGGTTCGTCGAGCACCATGAGCTCGGCATCGGCCACGACGGCCTGGGCGAGCGCGACCCGCTTCTCCTGACCCCCGGAGAGCTCCGCCGTGGATCGGTCGAGGAGGTCGCCCACGCCCAGGCGGTCGAGCGCCGCCTCCCCCCGCCATCCTGCGCCGACGGCGTCGCGCACGGTCCCCTCGGGGAGACGAGTGACCTGGTCGACGACCGCGATGGACACGTCGCGGCCGCGGCGGACCGTGCCGCTCTCGGGATCCCGGGTTCCGGCGATGACCGAGAGCAGTGTCGACTTGCCGGTACCGTTGATTCCGACAACCCCCAGTCGGTCGCCGGCCGACACGGTCACCGAGACGTCGCTGAAGAGCGGACGGTTCGGACGACTCATGTTGACACGTTCGAGGTCGACGAGGATCACGTGGCGCAGGCTAAACCCCCTACGACGAATCACGATCACCACCCGGTGGTTGCCGCGTTGCACCAGCGCGAGCCGTGGACGCCGCGCCCCTTCACCCGCACGATCAGCGTGGTCAGCCGGGGCACCCGAGCGGTCGCGCAGCAGGTGAACCCTCGCGAGGCCCAGTGGCGCGAGATCTCCCGGGCGGCGATCGCCGGGAGCCTTCCGCTGTGGGTCGTCCTCGGTGACTCGATCGCCCAGGGCGTGGGCGCCTCATCGCTGTCGCGCAGCTGGGTCGCCCGCATCGCCGGGGCGCTGGCGGCCGACGGCCGGCCGCACGGAGTCGTCAACCTCAGCCGCTCCGGCGCTCGAGCCGTGCACGTCCGCCAGGACCAGCTTCCGCTGCTCGACCATCTCGAACGAGACCCTGCGCTCGTCACCTGCGGTGTCGGGTCGAACGACCTGATGCGCAACCCGAACCCTCCATCCGTGTCGGCCCGGGTCAACGAGTTGATCGACGACCTCCCGGGGAACGCAATCGTGTCGACGCTCCCGGCTCCGCCCGCCAGCCCCTCGGGACGATGGGTCAACCGCTCCATGCGACGCACGGCCGAGGGCCGCGACCTCGTCGTCGCCGACGTGGTCCCGCACCTCGTGAAGGGCCGTCGGGCGTGGGCCTCCGACCGCTTCCACCCGAGCGACGACGGCTACGGCGCCTGGGTTGCCGCGTACTGCAGCGCGCTCGATCTCGATCCCGATCTCGTTCCCGACGAGTGGGACCCTCGCGAGGCTTGAGTCACCCGCGGGCGACCCGGCCCCTGAGGGCCAGGAACGCCATGGTCTGGCTGATGGCCCCGAGTGCGGCGATCGCCAGGAACGACTTGCCCAGCGCCGCGGCATCCCATCCGACGAACAGCGACCGCAGCCCCTCGAGGAGGTAGGTGACGGGGTTGTACTCGGCCGCGGTACCCAGCCAGCCCGTCATGTTCTCGAGCGGCACGAACGACGACGTGACGAAGGCGAAGGGGAAGAACAGCAGGAACGAGGAGTTCACCGCACCCGGATTGCCCGTCTTGAGCGCGATCGCGTAGGGGATGCCGGTGTACGCGACCCCCCAGCACGCGCCGATGAAGACGAACATCAGGACCCCCAGCGGTCCCGTGGGGAAACGCACACCGATCACGAACCCCAACACCACCACGGGGATGACGAGGACGACCACGAGGACGAAGTCGGCCACCATGTGGCCGAGCAGGAGAGCCCGACGGCTGACCGGCGTGAGCATCAGCCGGTCGAAGTAGCCACCCTGGATGTCGAGCACCAGGGCCGGGGCCCGCGACACGCCGGTGACGGCGAAGACGATCGCCACCGGCAGCTGGAATGCCTTGTAGTCGATCTCGATCGACGTGAACCCGGCGATGTCTTGCAACGAGCCGACGTTGATGATGAGGAAGAACAGCGGGATCGCCAGGGCCGGCCCCGTCGTCTCGACATCACGAGGAAGCTGACGAATCGCCCGGAGCGCGATCGACCACACGTCGTGGACGAAGCCTGCGGAGCGGGCGGTGATGTGGACCGGTGCGGCGTGACCGCTCATTGGTCGCCTCCTTCGAAGCGGGTGCCGGTGACCTCGAGGAACACGTCGTCGAGGGTGGGGGTGCGCAGGGACAGCTGGGTGACGACGATGCCGGCCCGGTCGAGGGCGAGGGCCACGGGACTCAGCGTGGCCGAGCCGTTGCTCGTGGCGATCACGACCTCGTCGCCGAAGTGGTCGACCTGGGCGACCCCTTCGACCGACCGGAGGATCTCCACCGCCCGGTCGTGGTCGCGGTCGAGTTCGGCGAGCACGACGTCGGTGCCGATCGAGCGCTTCAGCTCACCCGGCGTACCCTCCGCGACGAGCGTGCCGTTGTTGATGATGCCGACGCGACCGGCCAACTCGTCGGCCTCTTCGAGGTACTGGGTGGTGAGGAAGACCGTCATGCCGAAGTCTCGGTTGAGGCGGCGGACCTCGTCCCACACCCGAAGCCGGCTCGGCGGGTCGAGGCCCGTGGTCGGTTCGTCGAGAAACAGCACCGACGGGTTGTGTATCAACGACGTCGCCAGGTCGAGACGGCGCTTCATGCCGCCGCTGTAGGTACCGACCAATCGATCGAGCGCGTCGACCTCGAGGATCGGGCCCAGCTCTTCGATGCGCTGGGCGATCTCGCCCTTGTGGAGGCCGAACAGGCGCCCCTGGGTCGTGAGTATCTCGCGGCCGGTCATGCGGTCGTCGAGGGCCGCATCCTGCAGGGCGACGCCGATCGAGAACCGCACCTCGTGGGCATCGTCGACCACGTCGAGACCGCCGACCCGGGCCCGGCCTGCCGTGGGCAGCAGCAGCGTGCACAGCATGCGCACGACCGTCGACTTCCCGGCCCCGTTCGGCCCGAGGAAACCGTAGATCTCACCCTCGCTCACCTCGAGATCGACGCCGTCGACCGCGGTGACGTCACCGAACCGCCGGACGAGCCCTTCCGCACGAATCGCACTCATGGCCAGCGACGCTACCGAAGGCGTGTGACAATCGGTCGGGCGGGTAGCGTCGGAGCCCATGACGACCGAGTCCCCAGTCTCACTCACCCATGACGGCAACGTCGCCGTCATTCGCATCGACGACGGCAAGGCCAACGCCTTGGGCCACACCGCGATGGACGGCATCAACGCGGCGCTCGACGACGCCGCCGACGCCCGAGCCGTGGTCCTGTTGGGTCGCGAAGGCAAGTTCAGCGCCGGCTTCGACCTCGGAGAGATCAAGAAGGGGCCCGACGCCGCCCAGGCGATTGTGCGCAAGGGCGCCGAGCTGTGCATGCGTCTCTACGGCTTCCCGGCGCCCGTCCTGGCCGGCTCCGACGGCCACGCCCTCGCGGCCGGTGCCGTTGTGCTGATGTCCTGCGACATCCGCATCGCGTCGGACACACCGGGGCGCGTCGGCCTGCCGGAGACCACGATCGGCATGCCGCTGCCCGTGTTCGCCACCGAACTGGCCCGCGACCGCCTGTCCCGCCGCCATTTCACGGCCGCCACGCTGCTCGGGACCACCTACTCCCCCGAAGACGCGGTCGACGTCGGTTTCGTCGACCGCGTGGTCCCCGCCGCGGATCTGGAGTCCACGATCCTCGAAGTCGCCGCCGCCCATGCCGAGGCCCTCAGTCCGTCCGGCTTCGCGACGACCCGGATCAACGTCCGGCAGGCAACGATCGATCATGTCCGGGCGACCCTCGACGAGGACCTGCCGAACTTCACGGTCGAACCATGAGGGAACAATCCCGCGCCCCGCACGGTTCTCTTCGACATGACTGACCAGACGATCACCGGCGTCGAGTTCTACTGGCGCCCGGGGTGCGGCTTCTGCATGATGCTCGACCGCAGCCTCAGCAAGGCCGGCGTGCCGATGGAGAAGCACAACATCTGGGACGACCCGGCCGACGCGGCGACGGTGCGTCACTGGGCCAACGGCAACGAGACGGTCCCGACCGTCGTCATCGACGACATCGGGCTGGTGAACCCGTCGGCCGATCAGGTGATCTCCGTGCTGGCCCAGAAGGCCCCCCACCTCGTGCCCGACGGCTGGGAACCGCCCCAGCCCGGCCGGGTGGCCAACGCGGCCCGCCGCCTGCTCGGCGGCTGACGAAGCCGGTCACCACCGCTACAACAGGTGGTAGCCGCACTCCGGCCAGGGGGTGTGACCGCGCCGGGCGTAGAGCTCCCGGGCCCGGGCATCCTGCTCCGCCGGCGGCGCCGCGGCCGGATCACCCGTACCGCCGACGGTCTGCCAGGTGGCGAAGTCGAACTGGTAGGCGCCGCGATACTTCCCGGTGGGCGACGTGGCCTGATAGTTGTGGGTCGACTCGCAGAATCGGAGCTTCTCCCACTTGTCGGCAGGCGCGATCCCGTAGCGGCCCTCCTCGATGGCGATCGCCGCCCGATCCCACGCATCGGCCAGCGGCTCGAGGTCTCGCGCCTCGGCGATGCGCGGCTCGAGTTCGGCGACCTGGACCTCGAGACGGTCGATCTCGAGCCGGAGGCGTTCGGCGGTGTCGATGCTCTCACGCACCTCGTCGCTGGCCTCGGCCTCGAGCATCTCCAGCCGCTCGAGCGCAACCTGCGACGACCCGGCATGGTTGCGCAGGAGGTGACGGCGCCAGCTGAGGTCGGAAACCGACGTGACGTTGACGAGGAACTGGAGCTCGCCCACGTCGCCACCGGTGATGAAGGCGGTCACGGCCACCGATCGCAGGTGGTCGGTCGCCGCTTCGATCTGTGAAGCGAGGCGCCGTTGGTCCTCGTCGAAGCGATCACGGGCGTCGAGGGTGTCGCTCAGTTCGGCCTCGGCTGCACTGAGCGAGGTCAGCAGGGCGTCGCGCTCGGCGGCGAGGTCGGCGATCGTCGCCCGGACCTCCTCGCCGGTCGGCACGCCGGCCCGGAGTTCGTCCATCTCGTCGGCCGACGCGAACGGACCCGAGGCCAGGATCGCGGTCGTCGCGACGGCCAGGAGGAGGGCCCCGAACGTGCGGTGGCGGCGGTGAGTGGGAATGGGCGAACGCATGATGGAAGACCCGGGCCGGGTGCGCGTGCGCGCACCGGCGGTCGTCTGACCGCACTCCACCCGGAGAACGGGAGGACCCTAGCCACAGGACCCCCGAAAACGAAAGCCGCGACCATGGTGGGTAGCCTCGGCGCGTGCGCGACATCGATGCCGTCCTCATCGTCTCCTTCGGCGGGCCGGAGGGCCCCGACGACGTGATCCCGTTCCTCCAGAACGTCACCCGCGGTCGCAACATCCCCGACGAACGACTCGCCGTGGTCGGTGCCCACTACGCCCATTTCGGCGGTGTCTCGCCCATCAACGACCAATGCCGGCGGATGGTCGACGCGCTGGGCGCGGTGCTGCGCGAGCACGGTGACGATCTTCCGGTCTACTGGGGCAATCGGAACTGGCATCCCTACCTGACCGACACCGTGCAGCAGATGGCCGACGACGGCATCACCCACGCCCTCGCCATCGTCACCTCTGCCTACAGCTCCCACTCCGGTTGCCGTCAGTACAACGACGACATCGAGGCGGCACGAGCCGCCGTGGGGGCCGGGGCCCCCCGAATCGACCGGGTACGGCACTACTTCGACCACCCAGGCTTCGTCGAGCCGTTCCGCGACGGCGTTCGTCGCGCCGTCGCCGCGCTCGGGCCCGACGCGCACCTCGTCTTCACCGCCCATTCGATTCCGACGACCATGGCCGATTCGTGCGACTACGAGGCCCAACTCCGGGCCACCGCGGCCCTCGTGGCCGAGGCCGCGCCCGATGTCGCGTGGACGTTGGCGTGGCAGAGCCGCTCGGGCCCCCCGACGGTCCCCTGGCTCGAGCCCGACATCAACGATCATCTGCGGCAGTTGGCCGCCGCCGGCACCGACGCCGTGGTGATCGTGCCCATCGGGTTCGTCTCGGACCACATGGAGGTCGTCTGGGACCTCGACACCGAGGCCAGAGCCACCGCCGACGAACTGGGGATACGCATGGAACGCGTCGCCACGCCCGGGACGGCGCCCGACCCGCGCTTCATCGCCATGCTTCATGCCCTGCTGGCGGAACGTGTCGGCGAAGCGCCCCACCAGACGCTGAGCGCGCTGCCGGCGCGTCCGATGCCGTGCGCCGAGGGCTGCTGCCCGTCCGGCCGCCCCGCTCGGCCCTGAACGCGCGGTCCTCCCTACCCAGTCCTCACTACCCAATCCTCACTACCAAGTCCTCACTACCCAGTCCTCCTCGCGCGGTTCGTGGTCCTGATCGCGCGCATCGCGAGTATCCACCGCTGATCGCGCCGGGTTTTCTATTGTCGTGGCGAGTTGTCCACAGGGCGGTCGCAGGGGAGGGCACCGGGTGAACCACACGAGGATTGCGGCAGAGGCACTTCGCTACCGCCTGAACCTCGTGCGACGCCCGCTGGTCCACGACTCCGAATGGGATCTCGACCGCATGGCGAGCCAGTCGGTCACGGCCGCCGATCCGCAGGTCGACGGGGCGATCCGTCGCATCGCCACAGCCTGGACACGGGCGGGTCTGCCCTCGGAGGCCCTCTGCGAACCGTGGACCGGCACCGAGGTCGACGCCCTCTTCCACCGGTGCCCCGAACTCGTCGATGCCCTCGACGACATCGTGCGCGTGGCCACCCGCTCGCTCGCCGCCTGAGGGTCGTCAGTCGTCGATCGTCTCGCGCAGCGCCAACTGCGGAATCGTGAGCGCGGCGATGAACGACAGGACGCCACCCCACGCCGCGATGGTGAACACGTCGGTCACTGCGAGGCGGAACGCATCGGCGGCCAAGGCCTCGACGTCGGGCGCCAGCCCCCGGATCACATCGATGTCGCCGCGGAGGTCGTCGACATCGAGGCCGGCGAGCCGGTCGGAAGGGATCAGCCGGTCGAGATGATGGGACAGCCGACCGACGAAGATCGCGCCGGCCACGGCGACGCCGAAGGCCTGCCCGGTGTTGCGAGCGAACATCGCCATGGCCGAGACCACCCCCACGTCGCGGTGCGGCACGGCGTTCTGCATCGACAACATGAACACGGGTGATCCCGCCCCCATACCGAGCCCGAGCATGCCGGTACCGAGCCACACCACGGCGGTCGCCGGGTCGGGGCCGAGTGACGCCAGCACGAAGTAGCCCGCTGCGAACACGGCCGACCCGAGCGCCGGCCAGATCCGGTAGTACCCCGTGCGCACCACGAGACGACCCACGATCGTCGCGGTGATGGCGATCCCGAAGGTCGTCGGAAGCAGCGCGAGGCCGGCTTCGGTACTCCCCACGCCCGTCACGACCTGCAGCATCAGGGGCAGGAAGGCGACCGCCATGAAGTTCACCGACCCGATGAAGAACGTGGTCGCGGCGCTGGCCCGCACCACCGGGATCCGGAGCAGCGACAAGGGCATCACGGGATCGCGGGAACGCAGCTCCTGGGCGATGAAGGCGGCGAGAAGCAAACCGCCGCCGGTCAGGCCCGCCACGACGAGCGGGTCACTCCACTCGAACAGGTCGCCGCCCACCGACACCGAGAAGACCAGCGCGCCGTAGGACAGCACCAGCAGCAGCGCGCCCGGGAGGTCGAACGAGCGGACCT
>JAUIML010000117.1 GCA_030432715.1 Acidimicrobiia bacterium
TCGACACCCTCATCGCGACGCCCAAACCCCTCTTCGTGTGGGCCGACGAGGAACAGGTCTTCGGCGAGGGTGTGCCCGGCTACCAGGTCGACGTGGCCCTCGAGTTCGATCCCGGCGTCATCCCCGTCCCGCTCGTCCGCGCGATGATCGGAGAGCTCCCGGAGGTCGATGGGGCGCAGCTCGTCGACATCGACCTTCGCAGCTGGAATCGGTCCGAGTCGAGCTTCGACGCCGACCGGGGTCTGCGCTACTTCGACGTCACCGTCGAGTGGTCCCTCCCGCCGGGTGTCGCCGAGGACGTGAAGGCGACGATGAGCACCGGACTCGGGCCATCGGCGTTCTTCGCCGGCGAGGAGAGCTTCTTCGAACCCGGGTTCGTCGAGGCGACCGAACCACGGGTCTTCGGCGACGACTGGACACAGCCGGTCGTCTTCCTCGATCGCTACGACGGTTCGGTCGTCGTCAGCGGCACCGACGACGAGGGAGCGAGCCTCGCGGTGTCGGTCACGTTCGAACCCAATCGGTCCGTACTGCAGAAGCTTCCGGAGTAGTCCCGAAGAACCGCTTGAGTGAGCGCCCGATTGGGTCGAAGGACCCAACATGACGCTCACCGCCGCCGATGCCCGTCATCTGCTCCGCCGGGCTGCCTACGGCGGACTCGACCACGAGGTCGCCGCGCTCACGGGCCTGAGCCGCGCCGCAGCCGTCGACTCGGTCATGGACACCGCGGGTTTCGTGCACGCCGAACTCGTCCCGTCGGTCACCAAGAGCTCGGGGGAACGCCGCCGCCTCGCGCACTGGTGGGTCGAGCAGATGACCACCTCGAGCGCCCCGATCACCGAACGGCTCTTCTACTTCTGGCATTCGCACTTCGCCTGCAGTTCCGACCGGGTACGCGACCAGCGGCTGATGAAGCACCAGCACTACGCCTTCCGCGCCTACGGCCTCGGCGGCTTCCACAGTCTCCTGCGCGAGATCTCGTTCGGGGCGGCGATGCTGATCGACCTCGACAACGCCTCGAACGTGGCGGGCGACGAACAGGAGAACTTCGCCCGCGAGCTCATGGAGCTCTACACGATCGGCAACGGCTCGTTCAGCGAGGACGAAGTGATCTCGGTCGCTCGGGCCTGGACCGGCCACAACCTCGACACCGACGCCAGCCCCGACGAGTACGCCTTCTACTCGGACCGGCACGACAAGCACGACAAGACGCTGTTCGGCATCACCAAGAAGTGGGATGCCCAGGACACGATCGACGAGCTGGTCAACGGTGTCCGTCGCGACCACACCGCCTGGTTCCTCGCCACGAAGCTGTGGGCCGAGTTCGGCGATCCGTCGTGGGCCTCGGGACCGCTCATCACCCACATCGCCGACACGCTGAAGGCCAACGACATGAAGGCGCTCCCGGCGATCGAAGCGATCTTCCTGCGCGACGAGTTCTGGGCACCGGAGCGTCGCCACGGAATGGTGAAACCGCCGCTGCCATGGGTCGTCGAACTCCAGCGGCGTACGGGCATCCGCCTCAGCGAAAGCCGACTCGACCAACGCTGCGACACGATGGGACAGCGGCTCTTCCTCCCGCCTTCGGTCGCCGGCTGGGGGCACAACACGGCATGGCTGTCGGGCATGTCGCTCCTCGGTCGAGCACGGGTGGCGGCCGAGATGTCGTCCGACGCCCAAAAGGCGGGGTTCTTCGCCGGACTCGGCGATCTCCCACCCGACGAGGCCGTGGACATGATCCTCGAGGGTTTCGGTGTTCCCGACGCGTCGACCGGCACCCGCAACGTGCTCGAGGAGTGGTACATCGATGCCGCGATCCGAGACGACCTGTCCGATTCCTGGCTCGAACGCGAGGCGTTCCGGGTCGGCGCGATGCTGCCGGAGGTCAACCTCGCATGACGATCACCCTGTCCCGCCGCCACTTCATGGGGGGAGCCGGCGCTGCCGGCCTCGTCACCGCACTCCCGCTCACCGCGCTGGCCGACTTCGCCGGCGCAGCGCCGCCCGACAGCACCGACGGTCTGCTCCTGACGGTCTTCCTGCGGGGCGGCAACGACGGCCTCAACACGCTCGGGCCGTTCAACAGCGGCACCTACAACGACCAGCGACTGTCGCTCGCGATCAGCCCTTCGAGCGCGACGTCGGCCGGCAGCGGACTCTGGTTCCACCCGTCGCTTCCCTACCTTCGCCAGCGCTACCTCGCCGGCGACGTTGCGGTCTTCCCGGCCGTCGGCGAACCCGGCAACGACCGAAGCCACTTCTCCTCGACCACGACGTGGATGACGGGGCGCGACATCGGCGCTGACCGGTCGACGGGGTGGATGGGCCGCTGGCTCGACGCCCAACCCGATCATGTGCTGGGCGCGAGCGTCGACGGCGGCCGCGCCCGTCAGATCCGCGGCGAGCTCTCCAAGGTCGTCGCCGTGAGCCGCAGCTCCTCCGACCTCCTGCCCAAGCAGTCGCAGTACGCGCGGGGCAACGCGTCGATGTGGCGCCACACCCACGGTGGGCTGAACGACATCGGCAACGAGTTCGGCGCCGTCCTGCGCAACGCGGCGGAGTTCTCGTCGCGCCTCTCCCCGCTCTACGGCGACGGGGTGAGCCGGTCGAGCAATCGCTTCGTCGCCGACCTCCAGCGGGCCGCCCATGTGCTCAACCTCGGGCTGGGCGTCCGCGCCGTCAGCGCCACACTCAGCGGGTTCGACACCCACTCCGCCCAAGCCGATCGCCACTCGGACCTCCTGTCCGACCTCGATCAGGGCCTCCAGGGGTTCTTCAACGGACTCCTTCCCGCCCTGCGGGGGCAGACGACCGTGCTCGTCGTCTCGGAGTTCGGACGCCGCGTTCGCCGCAACTCGTCGCTCGGCACCGATCACGGATCCGGCGGCATGGCCTTCGTCATCGGGTCGCGGGTCAAGGGTGGACTCAAGACCGCGTATCCGTCGCTCACCGACCTGACCTCTCGGGGCGACCTCAAGTACCAGACCGACTTCCGCAGCATCTACTCAACGATCGCGGAGGACTGGCTCGACGACGACGGCGAACGGCTGCTCGGCACCAACCACCCGTCGGTCGACCTGTTCGTGGGTGGGCCGCAGGGTGTCGGGGTGGCGGGCTTCCTCGACGTCGACAGCGCCGGGTACTACGCCGGCGCCCTCCGCTGGTCGGCGGCCAACGGCATCGTCACCGGCTCGACACCCACGACGTTCGAGCCCAATCGCAACATGACGCGAGGAGAGTTCGCCACCGTCATGTGGCGCGCGGCGGGATCGCCCTCGGGAGGGGGCCACAACCGCTTCGTCGACGTGCCCACCGGCGCGTTCTACGACCAAGCGGTGCGATGGATGGTGGCCGAGGGCATCACCACCGGCACAGCCCCCAACCGCTTCTCACCCAACGATCCGCTGACGAGGGGCCAGGCGGCCACCTTCATCTGGCGTTGGCGGGGCAAGCCGGCCGGATCGGCCCCGCAGACGTTCGTCGACGTCGCGAGCGGGCAGTTCTACACGGCTGCGGTCGGCTGGATGGCCGCCGAGGGCATCACCACCGGCACGTCGCCGAACCGATTCAGCCCCCATGACCCGGTCAGCCGGGCCCAGGCCATCACGTTCCTGTGGCGCGACGCCGGCTCGCCCGACGCCTGACTCGCCGCGCCGTCAGCTGTCGACCCGGCGACCGTCCTCCACGAGGTTGATCTCCCAGAGGACCTTGTCGAGCGCGTCGGCCGCGCTGATGGTCGGGAAGCGCAGCGGCGTCTCCGCGGTGACGCACGTGCCGATCGGTTCGAGCATCGTCCACGGGGTCGGGTGGGCGAACTGGACGACCGAATAGCGGTCGCCCTGCTGACCCGGGGCGGACACCACCCGATGGATGCCGGGTGGGATCACGCCGTTGGTGAGCCGCTCCAGCATCAGGCCGGTGTTGATGATCGCTCGGTCGGGCGGGGGTGCCGCGTCGACCCAGTCGTCGTCGACCTTCACCTGGAGCCCTGCGGCGGTCGCCCGGGGCAGGGCGGTGATGAGGTTGATGTCGGCGTGTTCGCCGGCCCACACGTGTTGCGCACCCGGCGCGTTCTCCATGGCCGGGTAGTGGATGGCGCGGGTGAGGGTGGCGCCGTCGACGAGCATCTCGTCGAAGAAGCGCTCGTCGACACCGAGACCGGCGGCGATGATCCGCAGCACGCGGGCCTGGAGATCGGCGATCGTGTGATGGAAGTCGAGCAGGAGTTGATGGACGCCGGGCAGGTCGTTCTCGGGCAGCGTCGGAGGACCGTAGCGATGCGGGTACTTGGACCGCAGCGGGTGGCCCTCGCCGAGCGGCGCGCCCCAGTTGAGCATCTCCTTCCAGTCGGGCACGTCGGCACTCGCCGCCGTCTCGACGAGCAGGCCGGTGTAACCCGTCTGCCCGTGGGAGCCGGGCACGATGTAGGCGTCCTTGTTCTCCTGGGGCAACGTGAAGAAGGCCTCGAGCTGTCCGTAAACGTCGTCGATCATGTCGACCGATAGGTCGTGCTCGACATACACGAACCCGGTGCGCAGGCTCTGCGTCACGCCGTCGACGACGGCCTTGCGGGCCGCCGCATCGCCCTTCTCGAAGGCGATGAGGTCGACGTCGAGGATTTCTGCATTTCCACCACGGTCAGTTCCCATGCCCCAACCCTACGTGGCGCGTCCGCAGGGTTCGTCGGTTAGTACGGGTGACATGGCCGACGAGAACGAGGAGGAGTTCGACGTGTTCGTCACGCGTGTGCAACCACAACTCGAACGAGCGCTCGCCGGCCACCTCCCCGCGCCGATGGTGGGCGATGCCGTCGCCGAGGCGCTGGCCTACGCCTGGGAGCACCGCGATCGGGTGCTGCCGATGACCAACCCCGCGGGCTACCTCTACCGGGTCGCCCAGTCTCGCTCGCGTCGCCGCAAGCAGGGCCTGCTCCCCTGGAAGTCCGACGAGGCCATTCCCGACATCGAGCCCGGGCTGCCTGCCGCGCTCGCGGCGCTGTCGCCCAAGCAATCGCAGGCGATCTGGCTCGTGCATGCGGCGGGGATGACACACGTCGAAGCAGCCGAGGCGATGGACATCAGCGCATCGACCGTCGCCAACCATGTCGAGCGGGGCATGGCCCGGCTGCGCAGCGAACTGGGGGTCGACCAATGACGCTCGAAGAGCAGATCCGCCGCATGGGCGAGGCTCGGGCGGCCGCGGTGCTCGCGCCACCGTGGCGAGATGTCGCCAACACCGAAGGGCGAGGACCAAGGCGGTTGGCAATCGCTGCGGCCGCAGCCGTCGTGCTTGCCGCCGCGACCGGCCTCGCCATCTTCGCCCTCGGGGGTGACGACAACAACACCGTCGCTGGCGATGCAGACGGACAGAGCGCGGCGATTCGGCGCTGGGTACCTGATGGCGACATCACCTCGGTTCAGTACGGCGGCCCTCACGAGAGTTGGTTCGCTGTCGGGACAGATATCGCGCTGGTTACAACCCCGGGCGATGCCTTCAGCCTCGACGACGATGATTGGACACTGATCAGCCGGGGGGACACATCCCTCGGGATGTCGGGCCTCACCGATCCAACGGTGCTTGAGACGCGAGACGATGTTGGCCTCCTTTGGCTCCCCGGAACCAACGAAGGAGAGGGGTTGGTTCTCGCGAGCCGTCGGTTCGGCAGCGAGACGCTGCTCGAACTGACGAAGTCTCTCGACAGATCAGTCGACGTCGGCGCCATCGCCGCATTGATCGCCGACTGGGCCGCTGACATCGACATCGTTTATGAGGGCCCTCCTGCGGTACCCGATATCTCAGTCGAGGCACAAGGATCTCCATCGATCCGTTGGATCGCGACAAGATCCGAAGAACAGTACGCAGCGACGTATCCGCCTCTCGCGGACGGCGGCGGCTTCGTGTTTGGATTCCGCGGCGACGAGTCCGTTACCCAGGGCCCGGACTTCTGGTCTGACAACGACGCACCTCGAGAGGTCGACGACCAGGAGTGGGACGAGATCCATCGTGCCCTCACGTCGGCCATCACCGAGGTCGAGCTGTACCTACGCATGCCTCGAGTCAGTCGCGACCGCGACAATCCGGACGAAGCCACCGAGCTTTTCCCGACATTCACCGCACAGGTGGCCGAGAGGGACGAGTCTCACACCATCGAGCTGGCACTCGACGAAGAAGTGCACTTCGAGTTCTCCGACGTCGTCGGCATACGGCTGGGTCCCTTCCAACTGATATTCCGTACTCAAGGCAGTCCCGAAACCACCAACAAACTCGTGCTGGACGCGCGGCTTTCCGAATGGGAAGCCGAACGGCTCGTCGAGTTGATCAACGAGGGCGTGACCGAGCCCAACATGGCTGCGCCCGCCCAGACCGGCCCCTGCGCGACGAACCCGGTGCCGAGTGACGATGTACTCGACCTCGCCGCCCACATTGCCTTCGACCGCACGCCGCTCGACCTCGACCAGGACGGTGTCGATGACGAGATGCTGATCTACGACGACGCCGACGGGAACTGGTTCCTGCTCGCCCGCCTCCAGGCCGGCTGGACCAACGCGCTCGAAGTCGGCGATGCCGTCCTGCCGTCGCTGGTGCCCACCCCGGGCGGCGTCCCGGCGGCGACCGACCTCGACGACGACGGGGGGCTCGAGTTCTTCCTGGCCCGCGATGCAACCACGACCGGTCGAAACGCAGGCGTCGTCAGCCTCCGCGGGTGTGACCTCGTCGACGAGTTCGCTCTTGCTGATGCGCCCGACGAACCCGGTCAACGGATCGGCGTGCCCACGGCGCCACCCGTTGACCCCGAGTGCGGGAGCGGGTGCCTGGTTCGGGTCACCTGCCGAGACAACGTCCTCGTCGAGGAGTTGGTGATCAGCCCCGCCAGCGCCGTCGACGCGAACTGGACCTGGACGACGACCGAAGTCCGGTTCGTCGACGGTGCGGTGGAGATCAACGAGTTCGCCGAGCGGACCGGCTCACCGCTGACGACGACGCTGTCCGGCCACGCTCCCCGACCGGAGGATGCCGGCGTGATCGACTGCACCCCATAGACCACCAGCCTGCACAGTCCGCTACCGTCGCCTTCATGACCGAGCAGCTGTATCTCGCCGATCAGGAGATGCGGACCTTCACGGCCACTGTCACCGGGGTCGAGGCCACGGAAGACGGTGACGGCGGGCGCATCCTCCTCGACCAGACCGCGTTCTACGCGACCGGCGGGGGCCAGCCCCACGACCACGGGACCCTCACGATCGACGGGGTCGCCCACGAGGTCACCAACGTGCGCAAGGAGGGCGCCGACATTTGGCACTCGATCGACGGGCCACTCCCGGCCGTCGGCACCGAGCTGACGGGCGAGGTCGACTGGGACCGCCGCCACCGGCTGATGCGCACCCACTCGGCAATGCACGTGCTCGGCGGGGTGATCTGGAACGAGTACCGGGTGCTCTCGACCGGCAACAACATGGAGCCGCTCAAGGGTCGTATCGACTACGAGTTCGATCCGCTGCCCGAAGGGTTCGCCGAGAAGATCGAAGCAGCCGTCAACGCCGAGATCGCCGCCGATCGACCCATCGAGGTGACCTTCCTGCCCCGTGAGACGGCCGTCGAGGACGAGGACCTCATCCGCACCAAGGTCAACATGATCCCCGAGGCGGTGAAGGAAATCCGGGTGGTCGACATCGTGGGCCTGGACAAGCAGGCCGACGGCGGCACCCACGTCGGCTCCACCGGTCAGATCGGGACGTTCCGCGTGGTCAAGACGGAGTCGAAGGGCAAGGGCAACAAGCGGATCCGCTGGGAACTCACCTGACGAGTGCGCCGCTCCTGGATCGCTGGCATCCTTGACGCATGGCCATCACCGACCGTCCAGATTCGCAGGACTCCGACGTCGACCTGACAGCTGTCGACGTCGCCGGCATCGTCGCCCGCGTGCGCGAGACCTATCAGAGCGGCCGCACCCGTCCCATCGAGTGGCGAGAGGAGCAGCTCGACGGGCTGGTCCGAATGCTCAAGCTCGAGGGCCCGCGCTTCGAGGCGGCGATGGCGGCCGACATGGGCAAGCCAGCGATGGAGAGTTTCACGACCGACGTCGGCTTCCTCGCCGCCGAGATCGCGGCGGTCCGCAAACACGTCGCCAAGTGGGCGAAGCCCCGCAAGGTGCGACTCCCGATGACCGCCATGCCCGGCAAGGGATACATCGTGCCCGAGCCGCTGGGCGTGGCCCTCGTGATCGCGCCGTGGAACTATCCGGTCAACCTGCTGCTCCTCCCGATGGCCGCCGCCATCGCGGCCGGCAACGCCGTGATCGCCAAGCCGTCCGAGCTGACGGGCGAGACCGCGAAGCTGATGGCCGAGCTGGTGCCGCGCTATGTCGACCCGGAGGCCATCGCCGTCATCGAGGGTGACGTCGCCGTGGCCACCGAGCTGCTCGAGCAGCGCTTCGACCACATCTTCTACACGGGCTCCAGCGATGTCGGCCGCATCGTCGCCGCCGCCGCCGCACGATTCCTGACCCCGGTCACGCTCGAGCTCGGCGGCAAGAGCCCCGCGTTCGTCGACGACTCGGCCAACCTCGAAGTCACCGGTCGTCGTCTGGCCTGGGGCAAGTGGCTCAACGCCGGCCAGACCTGCGTGGCGCCCGACTACGTGCTGGTCACCGAGCAGACCCGCGACGCGCTCGTCGACAGCATCCGGGCGGCCTTCGACGAGTTCAGCGGCGGCAAGGGCACCCGCGGCAATCCCGACTTCACGTCGATCGTGAACGAGCGCCACACCACCCGCCTACAGGGTCTGCTGGCCGATCACGGCGGTACCGTCGTGTTCGGCGGTGGGAGCGATCTCGACGCGAACCACGTCGAGCCGACGATCATCGTCGACCCCGACGCCGACTCCGACCTGATGCGCCAGGAGATCTTCGGGCCCATCCTGCCGGTCATCACCGTCGAGTCGATGCACGAAGCCGTGGAGTTCGTCAACGACCGTGAGAAGCCGCTGGCCCTCTACGTGTTCGCCGAAGACGACGAAACCGCCGACGAGTTGATCGCCAACACCACCGCGGGCGGCACCTGCGTCAACCACGTGATCCAGCATCTCGTCCCTGCCGATCTGCCGTTCGGCGGCGTGGGCGAGTCGGGCACCGGCCGCTACCACGGCCAGTCGGGCTTCGACACCTTCTCGAACCTGCGCTCGGTGCTGAAGAAGCCCACCAAGATGGATCTCAAGATGCTCTACCCGCCCTACACGGCGAAGAAGGAGAAGCTGCTCCGCCGCTTCATGTAGAAGGGTCCCGCCAAAGAAGTCGGCCCCGACCTCGCCCACGCGCCCGGTGGTCGATAACGTGGTTGCTCGTGACTCTGCGGGGCGAAGTCGAGGCATGACCTCTCACGATGTAGTCGTCGTCGGTGCGGGACTCGCCGGCCTCGCGGCAGCCATCCGGCTCCGCGAGCGGGGGCACCATCCACTGGTGCTCGAGCGCAGCGACGGTCCGGGAGGCCGGGTTCGTACCGACGAGGTCGACGGGTTCCTCCTCGACCGCGGTTTCCAGATCCTGCTCAAGGCCTATCCGACGGCGCAGGACATGCTCGACTACGACGACCTGCACCTGCGGTCGTTCGATGCCGGCTCGATGGTGCGTATCGACGACCGGTTCCACCGCGTCGCCGACCCCTTCCGGAGCCCCGGCGACGCGTTCGGCACGATGCGCGCCCCGGTCGGTTCGGTGAAGGACAAGCGAACGATCCTGAAGTTCCGCAACCGCATCCGCAAGCCGGATGTGGAGGACCTCTTCGTCGCCAAGGAGACCACCGCGCTCCAGCGACTCCGCGACGAGGGCTTCTCCGAGAAGATCATCGATCGATTCCTGCGGCCCCTCTTCAGCGGAATCGCGCTCGACCCCGAACTCAGCTTCTCGAGTCGGTCGCTCGAGTTCATCTTCCGCATGCTCTCCGAGGACGACGCCGCCGTCCCGGCCGCGGGCATGGGGCAGATCCCCCGCCAGCTCGCCGAGCGCATACCCGCCGACGCGATCCGCTACGACGCCGAGGTGACCGAGGTCGGCGAACACCACGTCGTCGTCGACGGCAGTCGCATCGAGTCGGGTGCGGTCATCGTGGCGACCGACGCCGTCGACGCGGCCCGGCTCACGGGTGGCGAAGTCGGCGACCCGGGCACCAACGCGGTGACCACCTGGTGGTTCGCGGCCGACGAGGCGCCCCTCAAACGCCCGCTCATCGTGCTCAACGGCACGGGGAGCGGTCCGGTCAACAACCTCGCCGTGCTGTCGCAGGTCTCGCCGGGCTACAGCCCCGACGACCGCTCGCTCGTCGCGGTGTCGACGCCGTCGATCGGGGTCGAGGAAGCTGCGGTGCGGGCCAACCTCACCGAGTGGTACGGCCCGGTGATCGCCGACTGGACGACGCTGCGGGTCGATGCGATCGAACGAGCCCAGCCCCGTCAGAACGTGGGCGAGGACCCCGACCAGTCGGTGCGGCTGGCCTCCGGGCTCTTCGTGGCCGGTGATCATCGCCAGCACGCCTCGATCAACGGGGCCCTGGTGTCGGGCTGTCGGGCCGCCGATGCGGTCGCGGCCCGCCTCTGTCGCGACTGCTGACACCGGTGTGACTCGCGAGGCGGCCGGCGGGGCGCCCGTGGTTCTCGCGTTTGTGCAGGTCAGCGCCGAGTTGGGCGCGACCCGGAACTTCCTCTTGACGTGGATGTAGTTACGCGGCTGTAATTACGAGTCCGCAACTCTTGTCTGAGAGGCGCGGCGAGGCGTGATCTGACCGGGAGTCACTGCCTTCGACTCGCACTTCCCGGCGCGGGGAAGGGGCCAACGATGGCAGTTACCGACGAGGCAATCACCGACGACGCACCCACGGGTGAACGCCTGAGCGCCGTCGCCAACACCATGCCGAGCGGCATGGCGGCGACGAGCATGCGGGTGAAGAAGCGAAGCGGTGCGCTCGAGCCCGTCGACGTCAACAAGATCGTCAACGCCGTGGCCCGCGCCACCGAAGGACTCGTCGGCGTCGACCCGATGGTCGTCTCCACCCGCACCATCGCCGCGCTGGCCGACGGTGCCACCACCCAGGAGCTCGACGAGCTCTCCATCCGCACCGCCGCAGGTCTCATCGTCGAGGAACCCGACTACTCGAAGGTCGCCGCCCGACTCCTGTCGACCTACATCGACAAGGAAGTCCGCAACCAGAACGCCCCCTGGTTCTCCGAGTCGGTCGCCCTCGGCCACAAGGTCGGGATCATCGGCGACGAGGTCTTCGAGTTCGTCAACGCCCACGCCCCCGAACTCAACGCCGCGATCGACAG
>JAUIML010000118.1 GCA_030432715.1 Acidimicrobiia bacterium
CCAACATCTTCAGCCGCTCACGCTCATCGGTGCTCAGGCCCGGCTTGCGGCCTTCATCGATCTCGACACGTTGCACCCACTTGCGAACCGTCTCCGGTGTCGGCCCGAGCTTCTCCGCGACCGAACAGATCGCTTCCCAACGCGAGCCGGTGTGCTGCTCGGCTTCGAACACCATCCGGACCGCTCGCTCGCGCAGCTCCGCCGGGTATCTCCCCGGCCGTCGTTGCTCTGTCATGGCTCCATCCTCCCAAGGACGAGAGCCTGCGCATTACCCGGGGAGCTTCAGTCTCGGACCTCGGAGACCTCTCGACGGGTGAACGTGAGTGCTCGAAGGGAGGTTCGCCCAAGCGCTGCAGTCGTCATTTCCTCTTTGCTTACCAGGTTGATGCGTCACGTCAGGAAACGTTGATCGCTGGTCACCTCGAGAACCTGGGATTCGATGCCCCGAACGGCGGAGGACTGACTGGCTTCAGATTCACTGCCTGCGCCACAGCAGAGCCAAAGCGGTGTGCGACGTTGAGGGCGACACCTGACGGTTTTCTCGTTGTGCTGAGCGAGGCACAGAGCTAGTGGTTAGACCCTAGAACGGTGACCAGAGGATTCGTCTTGAGCCCACAGGCGACCTCGTGGACCGTAGACGCCGTACTCGCGGCTAGGCGTCGTGGAGTTTCCCCGCTTTGTGAGATCTGAGTCTGGGAGACTGTTCCCGGGAAGGAGTCCACGATCGGCACACATCGCTACCCCGAAGAGTTTCGCCAGGAGGCGGTGCAGCTGTACCGGCGATCGGATCGACCACGAGTCGAGATCGCCAGATCGCTCGGCATCTCAGACGCATCGTTGGGCGCTGCTACGGGTCGCCCTGTTCTGGAGTGATCGGGCTGCCCGTCGAGTCGTCGACGATGGAGCGGGGCCCGAGCGGATCTTCAAGGAGGATGCTCTGCACGTCTGCGCAATCGCCTCGACGCTCGCCGCGGACCTCGAATCGAAGTCGGATCGAGTCGCTGTTCGATTCGATGAGCGTGACTCTCGCTTCGGGCGAGCAGTGAAGGCCGACCTGGAGCGCCCGCCCGTCTTCGAGAACGCGGACCTCATCGATCAAGGCGGATCGCCACTCGTCGCTGTCATCGCTACACCCGCTGATGAGCGACGCGAGAACGATGAGACCGGCGAGCGTCCGCATCGCGGAAACGTACCAGGCCGACTCTCGGGCGCCGACGTCACCAAGCTGCTGAGGCTCGCAGGACTGGCGCGACGTGGGATCAGATCGGCGAGGCACTCGGGATGAGTCGTCAGGGTGCGTGGGAGTATTTCGCCAAGCGTGCGCAAGGTCGTCTCGCTGAGTCGGCGGCAGCGAACGACGACCTATCTGAAGACGAGGCGATGCAGCTCGCCGTCGTGGAAGTGCGGGCGGTTCGACGGGAGCGCCGGGCCGACCGGGCGACCTCGATATCGGCCCAGTCGGTGGCATGCTCAACGGCTTCGACCTCGGTGAGGTCGAAGGTTCGGCAGCGCCGGCCGTCCGTGGACCAGAAGTAGGCCCGGTAAATGGGCTCGCATTCCTCCTTGGTCACCTCACGAGGATCCACGGGTTGCGCGTGCAAACTCCTTTGGGCACTCTTTCACGCCAACGCCGACGCTCGTGACAAGAGGACCGCCGACGAAACGTCAGCCGGCCAGGCCCGCCGTCGATCAGTTCCGACAACTATCCGCTCGAGGTACTCCGAAGGCATCCGGTTTGCGCCCAGTTCGCACTAGCCGAAGCGCTCTTCGGGGATCGGCGCTCCATCGAATGAGTCGACAACGGTTCGGCCGCCGAGCGGGTTTGCGAGATCGACGAGGATATCGCTGGGGCAATCGGGGCCCTCATCCCCTCGGATCTCAAGACCCACCTCGACCCTCTCATCACCTTCGACAAGCGTGACATTCCGGTCCGTCTCCGGGACGCATGGGCCGACGTAGTCGATGAAGAGAGTCGATGGCTCCGTCTCCACGACATACACAAGATCGACTGCCACCCAAGGAGTGCCCGGATCCTCGACGTCAGTAGCGGGTTCCGGCACGTCGTCGTCGCTGCATCCCGTCGCAGCAACAAGAGCTGCCGCGACCATCGCCGGCCCCAGGAAGCGCCTGGCCGTGGGACAGGAGCGGTTGCCGAACATCTAGTCACCGTAGCCGCCGGCGCGTACGGCCGACCGAGTCTGTCGATCCGGCCGGATCAGTTGCGTCGGCTGACCTCGAACGGCACTCCGCCCTTTGGCCGGTTGACGACCATGCCTACCGGTCCGGGTTTGCCGCTGGTCGGTGGGGTGATGTCGAGGCGCTGGGCCAGTCTGGCGATGAGCAGGGTGAGTTCCATTTGGGCGAGCGCGAAGCCGATGCAGTTGCGGCGTCCGCCGCCGAAGGGGACCCAGGCCGCGTCGGCGGCGGTGCGTTGGTCTTCGGTCATGTCGAGGAACCGGTCGGGGTCGAATCGGACGGGGTCGTCCCAGACGTCGGGGTCGCGGCCGGCGAGGTGGGCTGACCACAGGATCAGGGTGCCTTTGGCAATGGTGTGGCCGGCGATGTCCAGGTCACGGGCTGCTTCACGGGGACTGATGACTCCGGCCGGGTGTAGTCGCAAGGTCTCTTTGACGACGCGGTCGGCGACCTCGAGCCGGTTCAGGGCGGTGTGGTCGAACACGCGCTCCTCACCGGGAGCCCCGAGCACGAGGTCGGCTTCGTCGCGCAACGCTGCCCAGATGTCGGGGGCGAGCCCGCAGCACCAGAGCATCCATGCGAGGGATGCTGCGGTGGTGTCGAACCCTGCGCCCACCAGGGTGTTGACCTGGTCGAGGATCTCCTGCTCGCTCAGCGTCTCGTCGTGGACGAGCACCTCCAACACGTCGTCGGGGTCGGGGGAGGGGCGATCTCGGATGGCGCCCATTGCCTCGCGGACCAGGTCGTCGAAGGCGCGACGGTCGGCGCGAACCCGGCCTCGCGTGCCGATCGGGAACGGGTGGGGGACCTGTTTCCATGCCGGCAGCTCGAGGTAGTCCTGGGGGCGTTGCATGAGGTCGCCGAACCGCTCGGCCTTGTCGGCCATGGAGGCGCCGAAGAACGCCCGGACGACGATCTCGAGAATGGCGGCCCGGCCCACCGGGTAGAGGTCGACCTGATGGCGGCCATCTGCGGGGAGCGCATCGATGGCCGCGTCGGCTTGTTCGATGATCATGGGGATCCACCCGTTGAGCCTCCGGCGACTGAACGCGGTCTGGACCGCGCCGCGGCGGCGGGCCCAGTCGTCGCCGTCGGAGGTGATCATCGATTGCTTGCCGACGACGACGGCCAGGGCGTTGAACTTGTGGTTCCAACGAAAGTCCTCGACCGGGCGGGTGAACAGGCTGCGTACTTCGGCCGGCCCGCCGACGATCGCCATACGTGCCGGACCGAAGCCCAAACCGACCACGGGCCCGTAGTCGGCGCGCAGCTCGTCGAGGACCGGTTGTGGATCGGAGAACATCCGGGCCAACAGCCTCGGCTGTTGGCGCAGGGATGGATGTGGGGGAGCGGAGGGCATCTGTGCGGAACGTGGCGTGTTGGTCATGGGCGGCCGGTGAGGGTGACGGGGATCGTGTCGAAGTTGTCGATGAAGTTGAAGGTGGCGTAATCGGGTTCGTAGACCAGTTCGGCGTTTGGGCCCGACACAGACGAACAGCTCCCGCAACGCGGGTGACACCGAGAGAACAAGAGCGCAGTGGAGACACGATTCCAGCTGACTGCGCCGACGGCCAACGTCATTGCCAGGAAGACGAGCACGAGGCCGAGCGAGTAGAGCCGGGGAGGCGGCAGATGGCCGCCCAGAGCACCAGCGCAGCGGTGCGGACCCGGCCCTCTCATACGCGGTGGCGACGACCCGATGCTGGGGCACCCGCCATTCTCAGGAGAACCGCATGAAGGGTGTCATTTTCAACGTCTTCGAGGACTTCGTCGTGAAGAACTTCGGTGAGGACGTACTCGAGGACATCGTCGAGGCGAGCACGCTCGACACCGCGGAACCGTTCGTCGGACCGGGCACGTATCCGGCCACCGACCTCGTCGCGCTGGTCGTGACGGCGGCCGACAAGCTCGGCGTCACCGTCGACCAGGCACTCCGCGCCTGCGGCCGCCACGGGTTCCCGGCGCTGGCCAGCTCCGTGCCGACCCTGATGGCGCAGTTCGACGACGCCGAGTCGTTCCTTCTCGGCCTCGAGTCGGTCATCCACACCGAGGTCCGCAAACTCGACGCGGACGCGTCGCCGGCCCGCTTCCGGGTCGAACAGGTGGTCCCAGGCGAGCTGTTGATGCACTACGAATCTCCCTTCGGTCTCTTCGGCCTCGTCCACGGCCTCCTCGACGGCGTCGGCGACTGGTTCTCGGTCGACTTCACCCACGAGATGGTGGCGGCTGACGGCACCAACGCAACCTTCCGGATCCGCTTCGGCGAGGCGGTGGATGGCGGCGAGCCGGTCGGCGCCGTCGCCGATGCCTGAGACCATCGCCGACGTCGACGCGGCCGATCGACTCGACCGCCTCGAGCGTCGCCTCGCGAGGGCCCGCGAGAAGAACGCGATCCTCGAGGGGATGATCGAGGACAAGACGCGGTCGCTCTATCTCGCCCAGCAGGAGATCAGCGCCAAGAACGCATTCCTCGAGAGCATCCTGCGGAGCATGGACTCGGCGGTGTTCGTGGCGAACGCCGAGGGTCGCATCGTCACGATCGACGGCGCCATGGCGAGCAGGCTCGAACGCGAGCCGGACAGCTACTTCGGACACACGCTCGATGCCGTGCTGTCGCTCCCGGACCATACCGACGAGGATCACGAGCTGACGACCCTTCGCGGACTCCTGGCCTGCCCGGACGAGGGGACGTTTGCGACATCGACCGGGCCGATCCCCGTGCTCCTGAGCGTCTCCGCGTTCACCGACGACGACGGGCAGACCACCGGCGCCGTGTGTGTCGCCACCGACATGAGCGAACGCAAGCAGCTCGAGGTCGAGCTGCGCCACTCCCAGAAGCTCGAATCCGTCGGTCAGCTCGCGGCGGGTGTGGCCCACGAGCTCAACACGCCGATCCAGTACATCGGCGACAGCGTCCACTTCCTGGGTGACGTCGTCACCGACCTCCTCGCGCTCTGTGCGGCGTACGGCGAGCTGCGCGACGCGGCCCGACCCCACGCCGACCTGGCGGCCGTGGTGCGCGCAGTCGACGAGGCGGAGGACGACGCCGATCTGGACTTCGTGCGGGTCGAGGGGCCGAGTGCGCTGACGCGCACGCTCGACGGGGTCGATCGCGTCGCGACGATCGTCAAGGCCATGAAGCAGTTCGCCCATCCGGGCACGGCCCAGCACGCGCCGGCGAACCTCAACGAGCTGGTCGCCACGACCCTCATCGTCGCCACGAACGAGTACAAGTACGTGGCCGATGTCGAGTTCGTCCGCGGCGCGATCCCCGAGGTGCTCTGCAACCAGGGCGACGTGTCCCAGGTCGTGCTCAACCTCGTGGTCAACGCGGCCCACGCAATCGCGGAGAAGGTCGAGGGAACCGAGCACCGCGGCGCGATCACGATCGAGACACGAGACGATCCCGACGGCGTCTGTCTCTCGGTCAGCGACAGCGGCATGGGCATCCCCGACGCGATCCGCAGCCGGATCTTCGACCCGTTCTTCACGACGAAGGCCCCCGGGAAGGGGACCGGGCAGGGCCTCGCCATCTCTCGTAGCATCATCGTGGACGGGCACGGTGGACGCCTCTCGGTGGAGAGCGTGGAGGGCGAGGGCGCAACGTTCCGGATCTGGTTGCCGCGGGCTGAGCAGCCATGACGGCAACGCTCACCTCCGGGCCGACCGCCGCGTCGTGCGAACGCCCCCTCGTCGTCTTCGTCGACGACGAGCCCGGCGTCCTCGACGGCATCCGGCTGGCGCTACGACCGGTGCGAAGGGAGTACCGGTTCCTCTGGGCCAACAGTGCGGCGGAGGCCAGGGCGCTCCTCGACACCAACGACGTCGACGTGGTGATCACCGACATGCGGATGCCGGGAGCCACCGGCGCCGACCTGCTCGATGCGGTGCGAAACGACCACCCCGCCGTCGTGCGCTACATCCTGTCGGGCGAGGCGTCGCCCGAGCTCATCATGCGCACCATGCTCACGGCCCATCGTTGGCTCGCCAAGCCCTGTCCCCGTGACGTCCTGATCCAGGCGCTGAACGACGCCACCCGCTATCGGCGGCTGACGCATGCCGGCGACGTCGCCGACGTGGCCGGTGCGCTGACCGCGCTGCCGACGCTGCCCGAGAAGTACCTCCGACTCCGGGCGCTGCTGACCGACCCCGACGCGTCGCTCGACGATGTCGCCGCGCTCGTTTCGACCGACCCGGCCATCGCCGCAAAGCTGCTCCAACTCGCCAACTCGGCGTTCGCCGTGGGTGTCGAGTCCACGAGCGTGCGCGATGCCGTCGCCCGCATCGGCCTCGTGACCGTCGGACAGCTCGCGCTCTCGGTCGAGGTCCTGCGGGCCCTCGATCCCGGCGAGATCCTGCCCGGCCTACCGGCGACGGCGCTCGACGCCTACGGCAACGCCGTGAATGAGGCGGCCGGTGCCCTGGCCCGACCGGCCGATCGGATGGTCGCCTCGGTCGGTGGTCTGCTGAGCCAGATCGGCATCATGTTGCAGTCGTCGGCGAGGCCCGAGCGACTCCGCCGGGCCCACGAGGTCGCGCTCGAACGGGGCATTGCGCTGCACACCGCCGAACGCGAGCTGTACGGGGCGACCCATGCCGACCTCGCGGCGTACCTTCTGTCGATCTGGGGGCTGCCGGCCGACATCGTCCTCGCGGTGGCCTCGTCGACCGATGATCCGGATCCGAGCCTCGACCCGCCGTTTGATGCAGCCACCGCGCTGCAGGCCGCCCGCCTCGTCGTCTCGCACGGCATCGACGACGACCGGGGCTTCCCTCCCACTGATCCCATCGACGACGAGATGCGGGCCGCCGTCCTACGGTGGATGGGTCACATGTCCGAGGGCGACCGGTGAGCGACAAGCCGACCGTCCTGTTCGTCGACGACGAGCCCGAGCTGCTCGACGGCGTCCGTCTCGGCCTGCGGAAGTCGTTCGACGTGGTCACCGCAGGATCGGGTCCGGAAGGACTCGAGCTCCTCGCCGCGGACGATGCCGGCATCCTCGCCGTTGTGTCGGACATGCGGATGCCGCAGATGTCGGGCGCCGAGTTCCTCACCACCGTCCGCGACCTCCATCCGGACCTTCCCCGCATCCTCTTGACCGGGCAGGCCGACCTCGAGTCGGCGATCGCCGCCGTCAACGAGGCCAAGGTCTTCCGGTTCCTCAGCAAGCCCTGTCCGCCCGACGCGCTGCGCGAGACCATCGACGAGGCGCTGGAGCACGCCCGCCTGCGCACCGTCGAACGAGACCTGCTGGACCGGACGCTGAGCGGCATCGTGGGCATGCTCACCGACGTGCTGGGTCTCGTCAGCGTCGGCGCCTACAGCCGTACGATGCGGCTGGTCGACCTCGTCGACGGTTTGTGCGCCAAGCTCGGCCGAGAGCCACCGTGGGACCTCGTGCTGGCCGCCCGTCTCTCGCAGATCGGGTGCGTCGTGGTCGGCGACCGCGACGGGGAACGGCTCCCCGGCACCCCCGATCGCCACCACTCCCTGGTCGCCGCCGACCTCCTGGCCAACGTCCCCCGACTCGAACCGGTCGCCCGGATCGTGGCCCACCAGCTCGACGACGGGCCGATCGTGCCGTTCGCCTCACCGGAGGAGTGGAGCGACGACGACCTCAACGCCGAGCTGCTGCGCGTAGCGGTCCGCTTCGACGAGCTCCTGGGCGCCGGGAACTCACGCAAGGTGAGCCTCGATCTCGTGGCCGGCGACGAGGCACCGCCCCCGCCGTTCGTCGTCGACGCCCTGCGCAAGGTCAAGCCGCTCCCCGAGCCGATGGTCGAGGTGGAGGTCACCGTGCGCCAGCTGTCCGTCGGCATGGAGTTGGCCCAGGACGTCATGACGACGAGCGGCTCGATGCTCGCGGCCGACGGCGTCACGCTCACCTCGGTGCTCGTGAGACGCATCCTCACATTCAGCGAGAATCCCGGCCTCGTGGAGCCCCTGCGCGCCCGGGTGCCGGCGTCGACCGTCCGCGATCTGGCGATCAAGGAGAGGTGGTGACGTCATGAAGCCGGTCGTCCTGATCGTCGACGACGAGGTCGAGCTGACCAATTCCATCCGTCTCGCGTTGCGCAGGGAGCCCTTCGAGGTGTGCACGGCCAACTCGGCCCACGAGGGACTCGCGATCCTCGCCGAGCGCCACGTCGACGTCGTGGTGTCCGACGAACGCATGCCGCACATGTCGGGCCACGAGTTCCTGGCCCGGGTGCGCCTGGCACATCCCGACGTCCAACGCATCATCCTCACGGGTGAGGCCTCGCTCCAGGCCACCATCGCCGCGATCAACGACGCCGAGATCTACCGCTTCCTCCTCAAGCCTTGTCCGGCGCACGTCCTCTGCGAGGCGGTGCACGGTGCGCTCGCCGCGTCGGAGGCGGTCGGCCGGCCGGTCATCGACCCCGCGGAGGTCGCGACCTTCGAGGAGGCGCTGGCCGCCTGCCGAATGGTCTACCAGCCGATCGTCGTGGCCAGGACAGGGGCGACCTACGCCTACGAGGCGTTGGTGCGGGTCGACCATCCGACACTGACATCGCCCGTCGACCTGATCCAGGCAGCGACACGCCTGGACCGGCGGTTCCAGATGGACCGCCGGGTCCGGGCCCTCGTGGCCGCCGACATCGAGTCGGCCCCTGACGGGGTCGCCGTCTTCGTGAACCTGCTCCCGGAGTCGCTCGAGGACCCCGATCTGCTGGCGGGCCGCGACGAGCTGGCGCCGTTCCGGCGCCGGGTCGTCCTGGAGATCACGGAACGGGCGCCGTTGTCGATGATCGACGACATCGACGACCGACTCGCCCGGCTGCGAAGCCTCGGGTACCGCCTCGCGCTCGACGACCTGGGGGCCGGCTACGCGGGCCTCACCAGCCTTGCGACGATGCAGCCCGACATCGTGAAGTTCGACATGGAGCTGATCCAGGAGATCCACCGGCGCCCGACCCAGAGCGCGCTCGTGTCGGCCATGATCGTCGTCTGCCGACAGCTCGGGTCCTTGACCCTGGCAGAAGGGGTCGAGGACCCCGCGGAGGTCGACCATCTGCTGACGCTCGGGTGCGACCTGCTCCAGGGCTACGCGATCGCCAAGCCGGAGCCGCCCTTCGTCGCCCCGACGCCGCACCTACCCTGACCGCCGCTCGCGTCTGCAACCACGCTGCAATCGCGGGCCTGTCAGATTATTGTGGTCGGGCTCATGCGGTCATCGCACTGATCTGGGCGTAGCGCTCTGATGGTGTCGTCCATCCGAGGACCGAGGCAGGCGCTCCCGCTGGGCCTGGGGGCCGGGCCGCTACCAGTGCAGGCGCATCTGGTAGCCGACGCGTCGGCGGCTGAGGGCTTCCTCGCGCTCCTCGGCCGAGTAGGCGGGCGTGTCGGCGGGCAGGTGGTCGCGGACGTCGGCGACCTTGCAGCGGGTGACGACCGGGTCGGGTGCGTCGCTGGGGAGCTTCCACCGCAGCTGGATGATGCCCCAGGGTTCGTCGGCCTTGTCGAGCCAGTTCTGCACACCCGGGTCTTGCTTGGAGATCACCGCTCGCAGCTTGCCGTCGCTGTCGAGACGGGCCTGCGCCTCGTTGAGGCTCGACTGATGATTGGCCCAGTCGATCGTGCTGAACCGATCGTCGGCCACGAGGATCGACCAGTAGAGACAGTCGCGGGGGAGCGCCGTCTCGACCACGAGCGCCTCGTCGTCGCCGATCTCGTAGGCGCCGTCGTAGTAGATCTGGTTCGGCATCCCGCCGATGCTCTCGATCTTCTTCGAACGGGTGAGCACGTTGACGCCGTGGTTCTCGCGGTACCAGCGGGCCAGGTCGATGTCGAAGCGCACCATGCCCTCCGCCCACCGTCCCAGGTTGGCGATCCGCCGGTCGAGCTCCGCGGCCGTGGTGGGCGGCGCGTCGTCGAGGCGTTCGATCGCCAGGCGGGCATCGACCTCGCCGATCCAGTCGACGGCGCACTGTCGCAGCAGGAGTCGCACCGTCGTGGGACGCAGCTCCCACCAGTCGCCCTCGTAGCCGTCGGGCCGCGCCGGACTGAGGATCACACTGAAGCGGCCATCGGCATCGAGGGTGAGGTCGTCGAGGCTGTTCTGCACCGGCGTGACCGACGTGTCGCCCTCGTGACCGAGCAGTTCGTAGCTCTGCTGGCTGATCTCGACGAAACCGGTGGTGCCGCGCATGCCGGAGATCCGGTAGGTCCCCGCCGGGTCGACGTCGGTCGTGCGGTACGTGTAGTCGGGGCAGGGGCCGCCCATGTTCATCGAGATGTTCCAGCACGGGGTCCACGTGGGCCGGCGAGGGTCGAGGGCGACGTGCGACAGGTAGCCGTTGGCCACCGCGGAGAGCGCAAGACGAAGCAGGTCGCGCCGGTCGTCGGCCGACGGGGCTGTGCGCCCCCAGCGTTCGAGCAGCTGGTCGCCGACGGGGGAGAGGGACTCGAGCATTCGGTCCCATTCGGGCATCTCGAGGGCTCCGGCTTCGGTCATGAGTCGTCCTTTGCTTCGTCAGGGCTCGTGGGGGAATGGACGCGGTCGGGGTAGAGCTCCCCGAGCACCCGCCGGATCCCGTCGCGCCACGAGACCCGAGCCGGGCCGGTCATCTCCCGCCGACGGGTCGCGTCGGCAACCGAGCCGATCGACGCGCCCGGAATCGGGGTGACCTCGACGGTCGCGTCGACCCCGAGCAGCGCCTGGCCGTGAGCGACCATCTCCTGGATGCTGGCGGCCTCGTCACCGCCCCAGTTCACGATGGTGGCGGTCGTCGCGGCCGCGGCGAGCAGGGGCGCGGTCTGGGCCAGGATGTCGTCGTCGTGGATCGGGCTGTACGGGCACGGATCCCACCGGGTGCGCACCGGTTCGCCGGCCATGAGCGCCTGCATGGCGTAGACGGGAAGGCCGCCCCGGGGACCGTAGGCGGCCCCCATGCGGGCGATGGTGGTGGGGATCTCGAACTCACGGGCGCAGAACCGGGCGACCGCCTCGGTGGCGATCTTGCTCACGCCGTAGGTCGGCGCGAAGCCGAGCATGATGTCGCCGAGCGGGTCGTCTTCGCGAAACGCGTGCCAGGGGTCCTCGTGTGGCTTGTAGACCGACACGGTGGACATGACGAGCGCCGC
>JAUIML010000119.1 GCA_030432715.1 Acidimicrobiia bacterium
CCGGCCGGATACCCCTCACCGTCGTAGCGTTCGTGGTGTTGCGTCGCCGCGTCGACCCAGTCACCGAGCCACGGACGCAACGCCTCCACATACTGCGCCGCTGCGCCGGGATGCTGTCGCAGCAGCTGCCACTCGTCCTCCGTCGGCCGGCCCGGCTTGTTGAGGATCGCCTCCGGCACGTGGAGCTTGCCGATGTCGTGAACCAGGGCCGCCCAGTTCAGCTTGTCGAGGTCGGTTTTCGACAGGCCGATCTCCTCACCGAGCATGACCGAATAGGCACGCACGCGCTCGGAGTGCCCCCGGGTGGAGCGGTCATGCCGGCTCAACTCCGCGACCAGGGAGATCAGATGTTCAGCCGCCGCCTGCTGCCCTCCGGGCTGATCGAGCCGGTCCTGCAGCCGCCGCGTACTCCCGCCTCGCAGGGCGACAGAGAAGCGCGACGGCGCCTCGTCGGGGAACACCAACGACAGACGGAACAGCGCGCTCAGCGGAGCCAACCGCATTGTCAGGTTCTGGGCCACCTGCGCACCGGCGGCCGACACCCCGACGAGCAGCACGAGCCAGAGCGCGGTCAGCGGGATGCCGCCGGGACGCTCCACGATGCGCATGGCCGCGGAGACGGCGACGAAGCCGCCCAACATCGGCCCCAAGAACATGAGGAATCGCAGCACCCGGGCCAACCAGGGGTGGGCCGTCCAGGCGCGTTCATCGAGCGACTGGGCCTGTGACGCGGCGGAGCCGCCGGTCGCGGAGGAGGTCGGGACAGATCCCACCTTCCTTGTTTCGGTCGCAATCGACGGGATATGACCCGCCGGAGGAGGTTCAGCCGAGCGCGGCGACCGCAGCGTCGTAGTCGGGTTCCTGGGCGATCTCCGGGACCAGCTCGGCATGGGCGACGTTGCCGTCGGCGCCGATCACGACCACGGCACGGGCGGCGAGACCCTCGAGCTTGCCGTCGACCATACGCACGCCATAGGCGTCGAGCACCTCGGGGTTCTTGAAGGTCGAGCCGGTCGACACGTTCTCGATGCCCTCGGCGCCACAGAATCGCCCGGCGGCCGGGGGGAGATCCGCCGACACGCACAACACCGCCGCGTCGAGACCGGCAGCGCGTTCGTTGAACGTGCGCACGCTCGTCGCGCAGATGCCGGTGTCGATCGACGGAAAGATGTTGAGGATGACCTGCTGCCCGGCGAGATCCGCGAGGGAGACCGCACTGAAGTCGGCCTTCGTCAGGGTGAAGTCGGGGGCTGCACTCCCCACCGCCGGCAGATCGCCGTTGGTGTGGATCGGGTTTCCTCCGAGGGTGATCTCGGCCATGTTCGCTCCTGGGGTCGGTGGGTGAGCACCGGTTTTCTACCGCAGATCTCCTCGTCTCCCCCGCGCGCTTGCCAGGATGTCGGCATGACTCCGGCGATCGAGCTCCTGCGCTCCCTCGGTATCGCCCACGTCATCGAGGAGTACGACCACGACCCCGCCCACCCGTCCTACGGCGACGAGGTCATCGAGGTGCTGGGCCTCGACCCCGACTCGGTGTTCAAGACGCTGATGGTGACGCTCGACGACGGTTCACATGCGATCGGCGTCGTTCCGGTGGCGGCCCGGCTCGATCTCAAGGCGATCGCGTCGGCCGCCGGCGCGAAGCGGGCCACGATGGCCGACCCCGACGTCGCCGAGCGCCGCTCCGGCTATGTCGTCGGCGGCATCAGTCCCTTCGGTCAGAAGCGGCCGTGTCCCACGTTCGTCGACGAATGGGCCACGGCGCTCGAGGTCGTCTACTGCAGCGGCGGTCGCCGAGGACTCGAAGTGGGCGTCGCTCCCCGCGCGTTCGTCGAAGCACTGGACGCCACGTTCGCGCCGATCGCAACCTGGTGAGCAGCGCTACGATCGACGGCATGGCCCACACGATCGAGATCACCTACTGCGTCCCTTGAGACTATTCGAGCCGCGCCGTGAGCGCGACCGCCGATCTCCTCTCCAACTATCAGCACGTCATCGAGTCGCTGACACTGCGCACCGGCACCAAGGGTGTCTACGACGTCACGGTCGACGGTGAGCTGATCTATTCCAAGGCCGAGACCGGCCGCCACGCCGAACCCGGCGAAGTGCTCGACCTCTTCACCCAGCTGGTGGGCGACATCCCTCGCTACGGCCAGGAGTGATCAGCCGGTCGCGGCGGCCCTGAGCGGGCCGGCCAACCGCTCGATCTGGCGGTCCTGGTCCGCCGACTGGGGGCCCGCTGCCGGCCGCGCCGACCGCAGGTCGCGCAACGCCGTGCCGATCTCGGCCCCGGAGGCGCACATCAACAAGACGGCGACCACACCAGCACGGCCCCAGCCCGCGCCGCAATGGACAACGACCCGCTGAGCCCGGCGCAAGCGGCCGTGCAGGTCCAACACCAGTCCGGTCACCGCGGCATCGTCGGCCACGAGGTGATCCATCGTGGGCAGGCGGATCGTCTCGTGCGGGTCGGGCTCGGCCAGCCAGCGCAGATAGTCCGGATAGCGGCGCAGCAGCTCGTCGTCGGTCTGGAGGCAGACGGCGACTCGCGCGTCGACGGCCGACATCAGGGCGACCGGGTCGGGCCCGATCACTTCGAGCCCACAGAGGATGAGCGTGCCCTCCACGCCGGCGACGGGAACGGCATGAACGCCGCCGCGTTCGCGGTATCGCTCGCCCCCGATGTCCATCGGTCGCAGAGGGTACGGGAGCCGAGCCGGGTGTGCACGCAGCGGACCCGCCGGTCCAGACTGACGGAATGCGCCTCGGAGACATCGCCAACCCGCAAGAACCCGGCCAGCCGCGACCGCTCGACGGGGTACGGATCCTTGCCGCGGAGCAGATGGCGGCACTCCCCTACGCGACCCAACTCCTCGCCCGGCTCGGCGCCGAGGTCGTGAAGGTCGAACACCCCACGACCGGCGACAGCGGACGCGGGTCCGTTCCCTACATCGAGGATCCGCAGGGCCGAAAGGTCGGCGCGACCTTCCTGCGCAACAACTTCAACAAGCGCAGCGTGGCGCTCGACCTCAAGGCGCCGGAAGGCGTCGACCTGTTCCTCGACCTGTCCACGAAGTTCGACATCGTCTGCGAGAACTTCAAGGCGGGCACGGCCGACCGGCTCGGCATCGGCTACGACGCGGTCGCGGCCCGTCATCCCGAGGTCGTGTACCTCTCGGTCTCGGGCTTCGGCAACGACCCGGGCTCGCCCTACATGCACCGTGCCGCCTACGCCGCCGTCGTCGAGGGGATGTCGGGCATCTACGAGTACAAGCGCCGCCCCGGGCGTCGTCCGATGGCCAACCCGGTCGGTGCCCTGGGCGACATCAGCAGTGCCCTCTTCGGGGTGATCGGGATCCTCGCGGCGTTGCGGCACCGCGACCTCACCGGCGAGGGTCAGTACATCGACATCGCGATGCTCGACGCCACCATGGCGATGACCGACATCGTCACGAATTTCTATTCGATGGGCATTCCCGACGAGGCCTCGTCCGGTGTCGGCATCGTCGAGACCTTCGAGGCCGGCCAGGGCAACTTCGTGCTCCAGATCGTGCGTGAGCACCACTTCGAGAAGGTCGCGGAGCTGACCGGCAACGTCGACTGGATCACCGACGAGCGCTTCGCCACCCGGGCCGGATGGCAGGAGTACTTCGAGGACGTCATTCGCCCCGGCATCGAACGTTGGGCGGCCGACAAGACCAACCGCGAAGCCGTCGCCATCCTGTCGGGTGCCGGCATCGCCGCCGGCGAGTCGAACTCGAGCCGTGAGATCGTCGAGGACGAACACGTGGCCGTGCGCAACATGCTCGTCGAGTACCCGCGTGACGACGGCGGCGATCCGGTGCTCGTGCCCGGCAACCCGGTGAAGATGTCACGCCTGCAGGAAGGCCCCGAGACACGCATGCCCTGGCTCGGCGAACACACCGACGAGGTCCTCGCCGCCGAGCTCGGCCTCGACGCCGACCGTCTCGCCGCCCTCCGCGCCGCCGGCATCACCGCCTGACCCTCCCCTCGACACCCGGGCTTCTTAACCGAGAAAGTCGCGCCCAACGCGACTTTCTCGGTTAAGAAGCCGGGGGGTGGATGTGCGTAGAATCTGACGGTCCGTCAGATTCGACAGAAGGCCCTCCATGGATTTCGAGTTCACGCCCGAGCAGCAGCAGTTCGCGGTCGATGTCGAGGAG
Source organism: Acidimicrobiia bacterium (assembly GCA_030432715.1). Taxonomy (GTDB): domain Bacteria; phylum Actinomycetota; class Acidimicrobiia; order Acidimicrobiales; family Aldehydirespiratoraceae; genus JAJRXC01. Next base: position 4,185 of record JAUIML010000119.1, read on the forward strand.
TTCCTCGATGCCAATGACGACCCCGAAGTGTTCGACGTGACCCGCGAGAACATGGCACAGATCGTCGACACGCCGAAGCGCCGGGCCTTCATGAAGCAGCTCGGCCGCAAGGGCTGGCTGGGCATCACCTGGCCCGAGGAGTACGGCGGAACCGACGGCGAGGGCGTCTACGAATACATTCTCAACGAACAGCTGGCCGGGCGAGGCGGACCCCAGATCGGCAAGGGTGTCGGCATCATCGGCAAGACCCTGATCGCGCACGGCTCACAGAAGCTCAAGGACGAGTTCCTCCCCCAGATCCTCGAGAACGACGTCGAGTTCGCGGTGGGCTACTCCGAGCCCAACGCCGGATCCGACGCCGCCTCCATGCGGCTCAAGGCCGAGCGCGTCACCAGCGACGCCGGGGAGGACGGCTGGCTCCTCAACGGGCAGAAGACCTGGACGACCTCGGCCCACTTCGCCGAGTGGTACTGGGTCGGCGCCCGCACCGACCCCGACAACAAGCACATGGGCATCACGCTCATGCTCGTGCCCCTCGACCAGGAGGGCATCACGATCAACGGCATCTGGACGATGGGCGACGAACGCACCAACGAGGTGTGGTTCGACGACGTCTTCGTGTCTGACGACTATGTCGTCGGCGAGGTCAACTACGGCTTCCGCTACATCAGCCAGGCCCTCGATCTCGAGCGCTTCACGATGTTCACGATGTCGCCGATCATGCAGCGACTCGACCTGCTCACCGACTATGTGAAGACGGCTGTTCGCGACGGCGAGCCCTTGCGTGACGACCCCAAGATCCGAGCCCGCCTGGCCCGCCTGCACACCGAAGCCGAGGTCGCCCGGGTGATGGGCCTCAAGTTCGTGGCCGAAGCCGTGAAGGTCGAGCATCTGGTCAAGGCGGGCAAGCCCTACCAACCGCCCACGGTCGAGGCATCGGAATACAAGCTGTTCGCCACCGAGCTCTCGAAGCGTCTCGCCGACGCGGCGATGGACATCGGTGGCCCCGGCTCCCAGCTGCGGGTCAAGACCGACGACGCCCCGATGAAGGGCCGTTCCGAGTCGACCTACCGCTACACCGTGATCGACACGATCGGCGGCGGCTCGTCGGAGATCCAGAAGAACATCATCGCCCGCCGGGCGATGGGCCTCCCGAAGAACTTCTAGGCCCTCGTCGTGACGACGCCCGCCCTCGACGGCATCCGCGTGCTCGACTTCGCGTCGGTCGGCCCCGGCGCCCGCGCGTCGCGCATGCTGTCGGACTATGGCGCCGACGTGATCAAGCTCGGCCCCACGCCCAAGGACGGCGGGAAGCAGATCGTTCCCCCCTACTACGCCTACAGCGGGCACCGGCTCATGCGTCGCGGCCTGATCGACCTCAAGGCCGACGCAGGCCGCGAGGCCTACCTCACCCTCGCCCGCGAGGCCGACGTGGTCCTCGAGAGCTTCCGGCCCGGCGTCGTCGACCGTCTCGGTATCGGCTACGAGGCGACCCGGGCGGTCAACGACCGGATCGTCTACTGCTCGACCAGCGGCTTCGGCCAGAGCGGCCCCCAGTCGAGCTGGGCCGGCCACGACGTGAACTATCTCGCCGTCTCGGGCTATCTCGACTGCTCCGGGCGTCGAGCCGACGGATCCCCTCCCCTCCCCGGCGCGACCGTCGCCGACATCGCCGCCGGCGGCATGCATGCGGTGATGGCCATCATGGCGGCTCTCCTCCGGCGTGAGCGCACCGGTGTCGGCGAGTGGCTCGACGTGTCGATCGCCGACGGCGCCTTCGGGCTCATGTCGCTCTATGTCGACGAGTACCTGGCCACCGGCACCGAACCCGGTCCCGGCCACTACATCCTCACCGGCCGCTACGCCTGCTACGACATCTACACCTGCGCCGACGGGCGACACCTCTCGGTGGGGGCCATCGAGCCCGCCTTCTGGCGCAATCTCTGCCGAGAACTCGGCCTCGAGCAGTTCGCCGACGCCCAGATGGACGACGACCGGCAGGACGAGATCCGCGCCGCGTTCGCGGCCCGGTTCGCCACCCGAAGCCGCGACGCATGGGCCGCCCAGCTCGGACCGGCCGACTGTTGCGTGGCCCCGGTCAACACCGTCGCGGAGGCGATCGACGACCCCCAGTACGCGGCGCGCGGCATGGTCGTCGAGGCCGTCCACGCCTCCGAGGGCACGTTCCGTCAGACCGGGCCCGTGTGGGCCGGAACGACCGCACCCGACGGCCCCTACCCGGTACGCGAGGGAACCGTCACCGACACCGCCGACCTGCTCGCCGAAGCAGGCTACGAGCGCGCCACCATCGACGACCTACTCGAGAACGGAGTCATCGCGTGAGCGACCTTCCCCCGGCCATCGCCGAACTCATCGACACGCCCCAGTACCCCGTCACGGCGAACTTCCCCGTCGAACTCGGCTACAGCTACAACACGCTCTCCGCGACGGAGAACGGCAACCCTCTCTACTGGGATCCCCAGGTCGCGCAGGAACTGACCGGTGGCCCGACCATGCCGCCGACCACGCTGTCGTTGTGGATGCGCCCGCACCGATGGGAGCCCGGCGCCGAGGAGGAGCTCGTCGCCCTGAAGGTCCACTTCGACCTCAAGGAGATGCTCGATCTCCCCGAGGCGATCATGAGCGACAACTCGCTGATCCTCCACGAGCCGGTCAGGCCCGGCGACACGATCAGCCACCACCAGGTGCTCCGGTCCGTCAGCGACGTGAAGACGACCAAGCTGGGCACCGGTCGCTTCTGGTCGATCGACATCGTCTACACCAACCAGGACGACGTGCTCGTCGGCATCGAGAGCTACACGGGCTTCGGCTACCGACGCCCGGAGGAGGACCCGTCGTGACGCTCACCATCGATCAGGTCAGCGCCGGCCAGTCGCTTCCCTCCCTCGCCCACGACGTGAGCGCGACCACCGTCGTGCTGGGCGCGTTGGCGTCGCGCGACTGGCGCCCCATGCACCACGACTTCAAGTTCGCCACCGAACGCAACGGCACCCAGGACATCTTCCTCAACACGCCCAACCTCGCCGCCTGGTTCGAGCGCTACATCACCGACTGGACCGGTCCCCGCGGCCGCATCGGTCGAATGACCTTCCGCATGCGCGACTCGGTGTTTCCCGACGATCGGATGGAGTTCGCCGGCACCGTCACCGCCACCTCCACCGACGACCAGGGTTGCGCCTGGGCCGACCTCGACATCACCGTTTCGGTCGGCGAGCGCCTCTGCTGCACGTGCACCGCCCGCGTGGCGATCCCGACCGACGAATCCGACAACCCGTGGGCCCGCAAGGGCCAGAACTGGACCCCGTGACATGCTGAATCTCGACTTCTCCGAAGAACAGGACATGCTCCGCGACATGGTGCGCGGCGTCTGTGCGCAGCTGTCCCCGCTCGAAAAGGTGCGGGAGCTCGAGGACGACGCCGACGGCGTGGCCCGCGAGCTCTGGGAGCAGCTCGGCGAGCTGGGCATCACCGGCCTCATGCTGCCCGAGGAGTACGGCGGATCCGGCATGAGCCTGATCGAAGGCGTGGTCGTCTACGAGGAACTCGGTCGGTCGCTGGCCCCGGTGCCCCACTTCGTCAGCTCCGTGCTCAGCGCCGGCGCGATCCTGCGCGGTGGCTCCGACGAACAGAAGGCGGCGCTGCTGCCCGGGCTCGCCGCTGGCACCACCATCATCACGCCGGCCTGGCTCGAGCCCGAGAACGGCTATTCGCCCAAGGGCGTGCAGGCCACGGCGACCGTCGACGGCGACCAGGTCGTGATCAACGGCACGAAGATGCACGTGTACTTCGCCCAGGCCGCCGATCAGCTACTGGTGCTGGCCCGTACCGGTGACCAGCCCACGGATGTCGACCTGTTCCTCGTACCGATCGACACGGCCGGTGTCTCGATGGAGCAGCGGATGTCGATCTCCTCCGACACCCAGTACCGCGTCGACTTCGCCGACGTTCGGGTCCCGGCCGCCAACCGGGTCGGCGATGCCGGCACCGGCTGGGCGACCTGGGACGAGGTGATGCTCGAGGCCGTGATCCTCGCCTCGGCGCAGGCAATGGGTGGCGCCGACTACGCACTCGAGATCACCGCCCAGTACTCGAAGGACCGCGAGCAGTTCGACAAGGCGCTGGCCGAGTTCCAGGCCATCTCCCATGGTCTGGCCGATGCCCGGACCGAGCTCGACGGGGGCAAGATCCTCGTCTACGAGGCGGCATGGGCTCAGTCCCGCGGCGACGACATCACCCGCCTCGCCCCGATGGCGAAGCTCTTCACGGGCAAGGTCTACCGAGACCTGACGGCGATGGCCCAGCAGGTCTTCGGCGGCGTGGGGTTCACGCTCGAGTACGACATCCAGCTCTACTTCCGTCGGGCCAAGCAGCTCCAGCTGAGCTGGTGGGATGCAGCGACGTGCGAGGAGCGGATCGCAGCGCGCGTGCTCGCCTGAGTCCGTTCGCGGCGTCACCATGACCTACCGGCTTCGCACCCTCCTCGTGGACTTGGCGCTCGCGGGATCGTCCGTCGCGTGCGGCGATGCCCCATCGACCGACGAACTCACCGGGCGGGCGAGCACGACGTCGATCGCGTCGGCGCCGGCGCCGACGGACGACACGACCACGAGCCGAGCGGCGCCCTCGACCGCGCCGACGGTGGCCCCCGACCCGACCGTCGACCCGGGCGACGGGAGCGCCTGCATCGGTACGCGACTGGGACTCTCCTGCCTCGTCGACGGTGAGTGGGAGAACTTCGACCGCGACAACTCCCCGATCTACGACTGGGTGCAATCGGTCGATCTGTGTCCCGACGGCAGAATCCTCGCCATCACGCTCGACGGCGTCGCGACGCATGCCGGCGGGCGGTGGACCGAGATCCCGGCCGAGTTCTCCGTTTCGGGCCCCGACGCCGTTGCGTGCGGCACCGATGCGATCTGGGCCGGCTTCTTCGGCTGGGTCGGCCGGTTCCAGAACGGCGAGTGGACCTTCTGGGACAGCGAAGAGGTGCTCGGCACCACCGACTTCGTGAAGACCGTCAACGACGTCGCCATCTCACCCGACGGCATCGCCTGGGTCGCGACCTCGTCGTCCATCGCCCGGTTCGACGGCGAGTGGACCGTGTGGGAGGAGGGTGCCGGCTTCGACGTCGGTCTGAGCCCGACAGCCGTCGACGTCGATGTCGCCGCGGACGGCACCTACACGGTGTACGTGGCCGCCGGCTTCCGTGGCATCGCCCGGTTCTCGGAGGGTCAATGGACGCTGCAGGAGGCCGGCCTCAACGGGGCCCGCGACATCGCCGCGGCCGACGGGACCGTCCTCGTCCCGGCCTTCCGCAATGGCGCGACCAGCTACGAGGGCATCGCCGCGACCCCGGTCACGGTGGCCGACGGACTGTCGTCCGACACGGTCCGGGGCATCGCGATCGACGACGCCGGCCGGCAGTGGTTCGCCACCAGCTACGGACTCACCGTCCTCACCGACGACGGCGCCCGAACCTATCGCGTCGACAACTCCGGACTGCTCGACAACGACACCTACGCGGTGGCGGTCGGTGGAGGCGGTCCCGTGCTCCCCGGCGAGGATCCCCGGCCGCCGAGCGGGCTCAGCGGGATCGTGACCGACGACACCGGAACCCCGCTCGCGGGCATCACCGTCGAGGCGTGTGTCGACGAACTCCGCGACGAGTTCGATGGCGAGACCCCGTGCAGCGATCATCCGTTCTCGGTGAGCACCGTCACCGCGGCCGATGGCCGCTTCGAGGTCGGCGACCTTCCGGCCGGGCGCTACACCATCGCGCTGCAGTCACCGGCCGGTTGGACCCGCGTCGTCGACGGATCGGTCGCGGCCCGGTACGCGGCGCCGGCCGGCGAGATCGCCGACCTCGGCGTGATCACCCTGTCGGGTTGACGTCGAGGCCTCCGCCGAGGGGCCACCCGTCGGTGCTCGCTCGGCCGGCGACGACCCACGCCGCCTGCACGCAAGCTCCCGCGGCCACGGTCTCGTCGTCGTGGGGCACGCGGATGGCGGCGCCGTGGAGGTCGGCGACCACGGCCCGATAGGCCGGGCTCTGCGCTCCCCCGCCGATCAGATGGAGGGTTCCCCCGACCGCCGCACCCGCCTCGGCCAGCGCCTCGACACCGTGGAGGAGGCCCCGCACGACTCCTTCGTGGGCCGCTCGGGCCAGGTCGGCCGGGGTGGTGGAGTTGCGCAGACCGGCGAACGTGCCGGTCGCGTCGGGCAGGTTGGGGGTCCGCTCCCCGTCGAAGTACGGCGTGAGCACGACACCGTCGGCACCCGTCGGCGCGTCGAGCGCGAGCTGGGCGAACCGGTCGCGATCCGTACCGAGCCACCCGGCGACGGTGTCGGTGACCTTGGTGGCGTTGAGCGTGCACACGAGCGGCAGATACCCGCCGGCTGCGTCGCAGAAGCCGGCGACCGCTCCCGTCGCGTCGCTGGTGGGCGTGGGCGACACCGCGTAGACGGTGCCCGAGGTGCCGAGCGACATCGCGACATCGCCGGGCCGCAAGCCGAGGCCGAGGGCGGCCGCCATGTTGTCACCGGTGCCCGGGCCCACGACGATCCCCTCGGGGAGACCCAGCGCGGTCGCTGCGGTGGCCGTGAGCGCGCCCGCCGGCTCGTCGGGGCCGAGCACCGTGGGGAGCAGCGCGGCCCAGTCGTCGCGCCCGGCGACCAGCGCGAGCAGGTCGTCTCGATAGGTGCCGCGATCGCGGTCGTACCAGCCTCCTCCCGACGCATCACCCCGATCGGTCACCACCTGGCCGGTGAGTCGGTGGGTGAGATAGTCGTGGGGCAGCATCACCCGGCCGATGCGGCCGACCAGTTCCGGTTCGGTCTCGACCAGCCAGGCGAGCTTCGTGATGGTGAACGAGGCGACCGGCACGGAACCACAGGCCGCAGCCCATGCCTCGGCCCCGAGGCCATCGACGAGCCGCTGGGCCTGGGGGGCCGACTCGGTGTCGTTCCAGAGCTTGGCCGGCCGCAGCGGGTGCCCGTGCTCGTCGAGCACCACAAGGCCGTGCTGCTGACCCGCCACCGAGATGGCGACCACGTCGCGCCGGACGTCGCCGAGGGCGGCGAACGCCTCCACGAG
>JAUIML010000120.1 GCA_030432715.1 Acidimicrobiia bacterium
AGCGGCTCGATCCTCTCGGTGGGTGCGAGCGGATCGATCGGCTCGATCGGCGGACGTGGGGTGATGGGCCCCGAACGGGCCGGGCACACACTCGCCCTGGTCGCGCTGGCCGCGGCCTGGGCGGAAGGGCGCTAGCCGCGAGGCGGGCGTTCGGCCAGGAGGGCCTCGCCCGATCGCTCGAGCGACGACCACTCCGGGTCGAGTCCGGGACAGCGCAGCTCGACGGCGTCGCTGCCCCCGAGCCGTTCCCACAACACTGCCGGACGCGCACCGTGCCAGCGGACACTGAAGGAGACCCTGCCGTTGACCGTGCCACAGGAGCGAACGTCGACGGGCTGGCCCAGCCACGCCTCCGGCACCTCGGGCAGCAGGTCGATGGCGGCGGCATCGGGCGCATCGACCACGAGAGCGAGCACGCGGCTCGCCGCCTCGGCCGTGGGGCTGGACAGGCTGAAGCGGCCAGACACCCGCTCGGCTGCGGATCGTGCGTCGGCGGCGGCATCGGGCGCGGCTGCCTCGAGGGCACGAGCCACCTGATGCAGCGTCTCCGCATCGAGGGCCGACCCCGCGACCGCGACGAGGGCTCCGGCGAGCTCGGCCAGGCCCGATTCTCGGCCGGCCAGAAGGTCGCGGGAGGCGAGGGCCCGCAGGCCGGCGACGGCATCGGCGCCGGAGAGCGCGCCCGACTCCGCTGCGGCGACGACGGTCGCCCGGGCCCGGTCGGCTTCGTCGTGCAGACCAGCGACGTCGAGCGCCACTGCCGCCTCGGCGGCCACCCGGGGGTCGTCCGATCCGGCGTGGACGATCAGATCCGGAAGGATGCGATCCCAGGCCTCGCCGAGATCGGCATCGGGCACCTCGATCGACAGTGCACCGGCGGTCAGGGTCCGCCAGCCGGAGGAGATGTCGTCGGGCGTGACCGAACGGACGGGGAAGTCACCCTCGAGCAACACGTGAACCTGCACCCGTTGGCGGTGCGGCAGGGCCAGCACAAGAGCGCCGGCGGCCTCGTCGCCGGCGGCCTCCACCCGGGCCGTGTCGGGGCCGGCGACGACAACCGGCCACGGGTCGCCGACCACGGCGGTCACTCCCCCGGCCGGGCGTTCGCCCCGAATCCACTCGATGCCGTCGAGCACGACGGCATCGGGGTCGCCGCTGACCGTTGCGGTCCCTGCGACGCGGCCGGCCACCGCAACCGCCACTGCGTCGGCGGACAGGTTCTCGAAATCGAGCACCAGCACCCGGCCCAGGCCGTCGTTGGCCGACGCGACCCGCTGCACCACATCGCCGGAGGGCACCCGCATCCACGTCTCGTAGACCGGCGCATCGGCGACTCGTGATTGGCGCACGGCGACCTCGTCGTGGGCCACTCGCCACCGATCGGCGGCGCCCACCCCCCACTCGACCCACCATCCACCGTCGATGGCGCCGATGCGGCCGTACCGATCGACGATCGCCGTGGGGCCGTCGAGATCGCCGATCACCGCACCTTCGAGCGCGCGGGTGGGACTGTCGCCGGACCGGCCGAGCCGATCCTGGAACCAGCGCTTCATCAGTCGGGGGCGGCTTCGCTGGTCGCCGGGCGAGCGACGAGACCGCGGTACGCATCGGTGGCGCTGCGGCCCTCGGTCACGCACGCCTTCATCTCGGTGGCGATCGGCATCTCCACGCCGTACTCGTCGGCCAACTCCAGGACGATCTTGGCCGATTTCACGCCTTCGGCGACCTGGTTCATCTCCTCGATGATCTCGTCGAGCGAACGGCCCCGGCCGAGCTGCTCGCCGACATAACGATTGCGGCTCTGCGGGCTGGTGCAGGTGGCGATCAGGTCGCCCATGCCGGCGAGCCCGGAGAACGTGGCCGGATCGCCTCCCATGGCGACGCCGAGCCGGGTCAACTCGGCGAGGCCTCGGGTCATCACTGCGGCGCGGGTGTTGTCGCCGGTGCCGAGGCCGTCGGCCATTCCCGCGGCCAGGGCGATCACGTTCTTGAGGGCGCCGGCGATCTCGCAACCGACGACGTCGGTGTTGGTGTAGACGCGAAACAGCGACGACGAGAAGATGTCCTGGAGTTTCTCGGCGATCGTGAGGTCGGTGAACGCGACCACTGCGGCCGCGGCGCTACCGGCCAGGATCTCCTTCGCCAGGTTGGGCCCGGTGAGTACACCGACCGGGTGCCCGGGCAACTCCTCCTCCGCCACCTCGGTCATCCGCTTGCGAGTACCCAACTCGAGGCCCTTCGAGAGCGAGACGACCGGCACCCATGGGCGCAGGTGCGGCCGGAGGTCGACGAGGGTCTCGCGGAAGCCGGCCGACGGGACCCCCATGACCAGCACGTCGGCCGTGCCGACCACCTCGGCCAGATCGGTCGAGGCCCGGAGATCGGGGTTGAGCGAGAAGCCCTCGAGATAGCGGGGGTTCTCGTGCCGTTCGTTGATGGCATCGGCCACGTCCTGACGCCGGCTGTGGATCATGGTGGGCTCGTTGTGGGCGCAGAGATGCGCCACCGTGGTCCCCCACGATCCGGCTCCGACCACCGCGACATTCATCGTCATGGGTCCACCCTAGACCTGGCACCGTCGGCACCGCCGAGCTGCGTTGCGAGCCGTAGAGTCTCCGACATCGTGCACCGTGCCGCCGACACCGTCGTCCTGATTCCGATCAGGTCCTTCGACGACAGCAAGTCGCGTCTCGCCGACGCCCTCGACGCTCCGGAGCGCCGGGGTCTGACGATGCGCATGGCGGCAACGGTGGTCGCCGCGGCTCGGGGCCTTCCGGTGCGCATCGTGAGCGACGACGCCGAGGTGCTCGCGTGGGCCGATGCCCAATGGCCACGAGACCAGGCCGTCGGTGGGCTGTCCGTCGATCGCCGCGGCCTCAACGAATCGGTGACCGCCGCGGTCGAACGGGCCGCCGACGCCGGATTCGATCGAGCCCTCATCGCCCATGCCGACCTTCCTGCGGCCGACGATCTCACCGTCGCCGATCGCGACGGCGTCTGCATCGCTCCCGACCGGGCCCGAGACGGGTCCAACGTGATGTGTGTCCCCACGCGGGCGGGTTTCGTCTTCTCCTACGGGCCCGACTCGTTTCGCCGACATTGCGCCGAGGCCGAGCGCCTCGGGCTACCGCTGACCGTGATCGACGAACCGTCCCTGGCCTGGGACGTCGACGATCCCGCCGACCTGCCCGACGACTGGAGCCGCTGACATGCGCGTCGATCTGCCCACTCCCGCCAGCGCCCTCGCCATCGCCGCCCACCCCGACGACATCGAGTTCGAGTGTGGTGCGACACTGGCCAAGTGGAGCGAGGCCGGTGCCGTCTGTCACCTGCTCGTGTGCACCGACGGCCGCAAGGGCACCTGGGATGTCGATGCCGACACCGACGCGCTCGTCGAACGCCGACAGCGCGAACAGCGCGAGGCGGCTCGGCGACTCGGGGCCACCGGCGAGGTCCGCTTCCTGGGCATCGAGGACGGTGAGCTCGACCACGGGGTCGAGCGGCGCGGCGAGGTCGCCCGGATCATCCGGGAGCTCACGCCGGAGATCGTGCTGGGCCACGATCCATGGCGACGTTGGCGGATGCACCCGGACCACCGGGCCGCCGGCTTCCTCACCGTCGACGCCGTCGTCGCCGCCCGCGACCCGCACTACCACCGCGAGCACGGCATCCCCCACCACCGACCCGACCATCTCCTGCTCTTCGAGTGCGAACGACCCGACCTCGTCGAATCGGTGCAGGACCGTCACCTCCACGCCAAGGTCGACGCGTTGCTCGCCCACGAGAGCCAGTTCGAGACCACCATGGTGATCGGTGCCGACGACGACGGCAGGGAGGCCGCAGCCTTCGGCGAGCGAGAACGGGCCGACGCTCGCCGATGCGGTCGGCTCGCCGGCGTTCCCTTCGCCGAGGCCTTCCGGGTGCTCGACCCGTCGTCGTAGCCCCTACGACCAGGTGGGAAGAAGGCACCAGGGGGCGCACCCCGAAGGATGCGCCCCCTGATTGACCGGCTGCGTGGCGGGTTGGGTGGTGCCACAGCCGGCGTCCTGGTGGCCGAGTCGACCGCGATCAGTTGGTTTCTGCGAACATGTCGCCCTTGCGTCTCCTGCGCCGCACCCGAATGGCCATGGCACCTCACCCGACGTCGCGCCGTCGCGGTTTGTCGCGAACTATTTCGATTCGTCCCCACAGGGGGCCGATTCGCGACCATCCGGCCCCCCGGGGCGTCGGGATCACCATGACGGCGGTGCTGCATCCCCGCGGTCCCTGGTGGGAGCCGCTGCTCGTGTTCGCGAGCGCACTCGACCCCACCGCGCCGCCACCCTCGGCGGGGTCGAGGCCGCCGAGCCCGCCCCCCACCGCCGACCGTCCCGATGCCGACATCCTCGCGATGGATCCCGCGGACGCCCTGGCCGAACTCACGAGACGCCACGCCGACGCCGTCTACCGGGTCGCCCTCTCGGTCACCCGCAGCCACGAGCAGGCCGAGGACGTCGCCCAGGACGCCCTGCTCAAGGCATGGCAGGCCCTACCGACGTTCCGCAGCGATGCGCCGCTGAAGAACTGGCTGCTGCGCATCACGCACAACACGGCGATCTCGGCTCTCCGCAAGCGCCGCGACATCCAACTGGACCCGCTCGACCTGCCCGAAGCCCCCGCGGCCGCCCATCTCTCGGTCGAAGCCCGGGTCGAGGATCGCGTCTCGATCGATGCCTTCGAGGACGCCCTTCGCCAACTCGACGATCTCAGCCGCAGCGTCGTGGTGCTCCGAGAGGTCGAAGGGATGTCCTACGAGGAGATCTCCCACGTGCTCGACGTGCCCTTGCCGACGGTCAAGACCCGTCTGCTCCGGGCGCGACGACTCCTGGCCACGGCACTGGAGGGGTGGAAGCCGTGAAGTGGATCCACCCCTCGAACCGCAAGCTCCAGCGCTGGCTCGACGACGGCGAACCACAGGACGTCGACGAACACGTGGCCGGGTGTGTCCGGTGCGCGAACCGGCTCGAGGAGCTCGCGACCCCGCTCCCCGAGCTGAGTCAGGCGCTGAGCCGCTCGATGCAGGCGCCCGACGATCTCGTGCAACGGCTGGGCGTGAGGATGACCGAGAGCATGCGGACCCGCGAGGACCTCCGGCTCCTTCTGGAGTTGATGGGCGTCCCGCTGGCTACCGTGCGCTCGCTGATGATGGAGGACGACACATGAACGACCCGAACTGGATCGGCGCCGCGATCGCGGTCGCCGCCGCCCTCGTCGTCGGCAGCGCGCTCGCCCGCGTCGTGCGTGGGCTCCTGGCCCGCGAGCGTCACCCCGAAGCCGTGCGCGAGGCAGCAGGGGCGATCGCCAGCGTGTTCTTCGCCGCTGTGGTCATCGTCGGGCTGATCACCGCGCTCGGCTTCGTCGACGACACGGCGGTCGACGACCTGCCCAACGACTTCATCGACTATGTGCCCCGGGCCCTGTCCGCGGCGATCGTCCTGATCGTGGCCAACATCGCAGCCACCTTCGTCGTCGCGGCGCTCGAACGCTCGTTGGGCCACGTGTCCTCGGCGGTGCGGCGTCGAGTGCCGCCCACGGTGCGCGGCGCCATCCTGTTCATGGGTGCGCTGATCGCGGCGAACCAGCTCGGCATCGACACGCAGATCCTCACGATCGCCGCTGCGGCCCTGTTCTTCGGCATCGCGCTCACCGTGGCGCTGATCGCCTATTCGGGCTCGGGTCCCGTCGCCTCCGAGGTCGCGGCCAGCCGCGCGCTGCGCCGGATTCTGCACGTGGGCGATTCCGTCGACACCGACATCGCGACCGGCACGGTGGTCGAACTCCACAGCGTGAAGGTCGAGATCGAAACGGTCGATGGCCGCCGTGTGCTCGTGCCCTACTCCGCCCTGCTCGACGCGGTCGTGGGGATCACCCGAGGTGACGCCTGACGCGTTCGGCCGGATCGGCGGCCCCTGCGAGGCCGCGCCCGGGAAAGCCCGTGCGGGTTGCGTATCGTGTACTCGTGATTCGACCCCTACTCCGCGTCCTCGCCACTGCGCTCACCCTCGGCCTGCTCATTGTCTCCTGCGGGTCCGGTGACGAGTCGAGCGACGTCGACGACCCGTCGACGACCACCACGAGCACGACCGTCCCCGCCGACACCGGCGACGACGCGGCGGCTTCGACGACCACTGCGCCCACCTCGACCACGCCCGAGGAGGCGACGACCACCACCGAGGCGGTCACCACGGGGACCGGGACCCCCGGAGTGCTCGCCGAGGGTTCGCTCACGACCGAAGGGGGACTCTCCTCCGAATGGTCGCTCACGGCCACGGCGTCGAGCCTCTGCTTCGAGGCGACACTGTCCCACCCGGACCCCGCGGTCGCCGCCGGCGCCGGGACCGGAATCTCCGATTGCCTCGAGCCCGCCGGTGGCCTCGACCAGCTCGACTCCGGACTGAGCGTCGACGTCGGCGGAGTCGACGGCGAACGCACCATCGGGTTCCTCTGGGGCCGGGTGGCACCCGAGGTCATCAGCCTCACCATCGAGCACACCGACGGCTCCCAGACTCCGATCGAGATCCTCGACGGCCCCACCGACGTCGGCGTCTTCGCGTATGTGGTCGAGGTCGCCTCGATCCCGCCCGTGCAGGACCTCGATGCGGTGAGCGGAACCCAGATCGAAGGTTCCGTGCCGATCCGTGACTTCCTCCGGGCCGGGCCCACCTACCCGACCGTCACGGCCCCACCGCAGACCACCGCGCCTTCCTATCCGGTCAGCTGATGGCATCGCTCGAAATCGACGGCGACGACCTCGTACTGCGCCTCGGCCCGTGGGAGCGACTCGGCGGTCTGCAACGGGGTGACCTCCGGGTTCCTCGTACCGCCGTCGCCGAGGTGCGCGAGGTCCCCAGTGCCTACGCCGAGGTCCGCGGCCTGCGGATACCCGGCACCGGCGTGCCGGGGGTGCTCCTGCTCGGGACCTGGCGCCGTCGCGGCAGCCGGTCGTTCGTCGCCGTGCGGGGCCGCGGACCCGGGTGCGTGATCGAGCTGAGCGGCGGCGCCTTCGACCGCTGGATCGTCAGCGAGCCGCGGCCGGCCGGGCTCTAGTCGTAGCTCGGGGCGTCGAAGGCGCCCTCCATGCGGTACGGCTTGTAGGGACCCATCACGATCTGCTCGAGCACCCCGATGCCGACGCGGTCGCCGTAGTAGGCCCTCACGAGGTGTTGGACGTGCTGGTTCTCGAAGGCCGTCTCGTCGACATCGGCGAGCGCCCACGACTCGCTCTCCATGGCGAGTTCTCCGTGCCACTGCCCGTGCACCCACTTCGGGTGCATGTAGCCGATGCCCTTCATCCGGTACGTGAAGATCGGCTCGAGCCTGACCTCGTGACGCTCGCCGGTGTCGATCGAGGTCATCGCGATCGTGGCCTCCTTGGCCATTCGCGTGCCCTCCTTGAAGCTCAGACGGTGCTCGAGGGCGCGCATGTGCTCTGCTGCGTCGTCCTCGACACCGGGGATCTCCTCGGGCGTGTCGTACACCGGCAGCTTGGCGCCCACGTTGAACAGGGGCCGGCCCTTCCAGTCCTCGAACAGCTGGTAGTGCAGACACAGGTCGTCGAAGTTGAGCGGCGCCCACAGGAAGAACAGGCCGCCACCAGGGCGGGGCGGGTTCGGAGCGCCGCGGGTGTCACCGCCGACCAGTGGACGAATGCCCCACGAGCGGTCTTTGGTGCCCCAGGTCTCGTTGCGGTCGAGGTCGAGCCGCTTGCCCCCGAACTCGATCCACCCGCTCCAATGGCCGAGCTGGGCGAACCGGGTGGTGTCCATGGTCTTGCGGATGCCACCGCCGCCGAAGTGGTGGCGGGGCTCCTCGACATTGCCGGTGCGACCCTCCCAGAGCAGATCGCACGCGAAATCGGTCTCGTTGGGTTCGAGGGTGACCCGCAGCGAGCGCATCGGCTCGACGATGTCGATGTTGAACGGGCCGACCCGCAGCTCGCTCGGCTCCGGTGTCGCCCGGGCCGAGGCGTGGAAGGCGTACTGGTGGCCCTCGTGAACGACCGAGATGCCGCAGTCCTGGATTCCGAGGTGGGGGTAGAGCGCGGTTCCGATGCCGAGATACATGTCGCCGGCCTTCGAGTAGCCGTTGAACCAGTAGCGCTCGTAGACGTCCTTGTCGCTGCTCGCCGGATGGGCGATCGGGTCGGGCGTCTGATGGATCGGGAAGTCGTCGAACTTGGTCAGGACCATGGGCGCAGGTTCGCAGCTCGCCGGAGGCGACGCCAGCCCGGGCCGACCGGCCTCAGACGGCCGCCGCGGCCCGACCGCGGCGGGCCGTGCGGCCGGTTGCGCCCGGGAGCGGATCCCAGCGGAACCGCCAGACCGCCACGACGGCACCCAACACGAGCCAGATCGCCAACACGCCGAGGCGGTCCCAGAGGATCGCGGGTGGGTCCGTCCACGGCTCCATCGTCGCGGAGAACGACGTGCCGAAGTGCTTGAGCGGGAGGATGTCGGCCGCGACCCGCAACCACTTCGGGGGCTCGGGTCCGAGGTTGACGAAGATGTTCGAGATGAACGCCATCGGCAGGATGGTGGCGTTGGCCAGCGCCGACGCCGCCGAGGAGGACCGAGCCACGCTCGACAGCGCGACCCCCAGCGTGGCGAAGGTGGCGGAGCCCACCGCGAACGACAACAGCATCCCCGGGAACTTGGCGAGCTCGATGTTGACGTCGAAGGCGACGACCCCGAGCGTGACCATGACCGTGGCCGACACGAGGGCGATCCAGACCGCGGAGAGGATCACGCCCGCGATGTAGATCCACGGCGGCAGCGGCGTGCCCCGCACCCGGCGCAGGATGCCCTCCTCCCGGCGGGTCGACACGTTGATCGCGATGTTGGTGTAGGTGGCCGAACCCACCGCGAACACGGCGAGGGCCGGCGTGTAGAACTGGGCGGCCGACGTGTCGTCGGGCCCCCCGGTGTCGCCGAGGTCGTTGCCGAAGAGGGCGACGAAGAGGACCAACATGATGACGGGCAGCATGAGGGTGAAGAAGGCACCGACCGGCACCCGCCAGAAGAAGCGGTTCTGGGCCCGGATCTGGTGGGACAGAAGACGAAGCGAGCGCATCAGGCCTCCTCGCCCACGAGACCGAGATACACGTCCTCGAGCTCGGTCGAGCTCACGGTGAGGCCGTCGAGTTCGAGGCCGCGACTCGTGGCCCAGGCGGTGATGTGGGCCAGGTCGGCGGTCGGCGCGTCGGTGGTGATCTCGATCCGTCGGTCACGCCCCCGACTGGTGCCCTGGAGCGGGTCGAGGAGTCCACTGAGTGGTTCGTCGACGGCCGGCAGGCCGAACGAGATCCGGGTTCCCTTGCCGAAGTCGGCCCGGAGCTGAGACGCCGAGCCGTCGGCCACGATGCGACCGGCGGCGAGGACCATCACCCGGTCGGCGAGCTGCTCGGCCTCCTCGAGCGAGTGAGTCGTCAGCACCACGGTGCGGCCGAGCTCGGTGAGATTGCGGACCAGGTCCCAGCTGCGCCGTCGCGCGGCCGGATCGAAGCCGGTGGTCGGTTCGTCGAGGAAGATCAGGTCGGGATCGCCGATGAGCCCGAGCGCGAGATCGACCCGGCGCTGCTGACCGCCGGAGAGGGTACTCACCCGCTCATCGGCCTTGTCCTCGAGCTCGACCATCGCGATCAGCTCGTCGACCTCGCGGGGGCGCGAGTAGGCGACGCGGTAGAAGTGGAGCACCTCGCGGACGGTGAGCTCCTTGTCGACACCCGCCGACTGGAGCACGATGCCCAACCGGTCGCGAAATCCCGGGCCGGCCGTTCCGGGGTCGACCCCCAGGACCCGCACGTCGCCACTGGTCCGCGACCGGTGACCCTCGAGGATCTCCACGGTCGTCGACTTGCCCGCCCCGTTGGGCCCGAGGATCGCGACGACCTCGCCCTCCTCGACGGCGAAACTCACCCCGTCGACCGCGCGGTTCGAGCCGTAGGACTTGACGAGATCGGTGACCTCTATGGCGTTCGGCACCGGTCAGGCCACGTCGGGGTTGAGCGAGTAGAGGCCTGTGACACTGGCCGAGTCGAGCACGTGACCCTCACTGGCCGCCTCGAAGTCGGCCCAGCGGAACCCCGGCTCCAGACCGAGCGTGGGGATGTCGAGGGCATGCACCGTGAAGGTGTAGTGGTGCATGATCGAGTCGTTCCACGGCGGGCACGGGCCGTCGTAGCCGCCGTAGGTGCCCCCCATCTCGTCGTCGCCCTCGAACCACGACGTGAAGTCGTTGGCCCCTCGCACACCGCCTGGCGCGCCGCCGGCCACCGGCTTTCCCTTCGCCACGATGCCACGGCCCTCCGCTCCTTCGGCGAGCGAGTCGAGATCGGCAGGGAGGTCGACGAGGAGCCAGTGGGCGAAGGTGATCCGCGGCAGGGTGGCCGGGACGACGCGGCCCTCCTGATTGACGTCGGTGGGGTCGCTGGGGACGTCGGGGTCGGTGCACGTGATGGCGATCGACCTCGTGCCCTCGGGCACGCCACTCCACCGCACCGCCGGGCTGATGTTGTCGCCCATCTCCTCCCCCGCGCAGAACGCGTGACGAACCGGGATGGGTTCGCCCTCACTGATGCCGTCGACTACGAGTTCCATGCCGTCACCTCCGTGTCGCCTCACCCTAGCGAAGGCCCGCCCGTCACTTCGGGGTCGAACGGTGGAAGAATCACACGGTGCAGCCGCTTCCGGGCAGATCCGTCGTCGCCGAGTACGGCAGTCGCTTCGACGCCGACGTGGGCCACGCCCGTCTGGCCGAGGCGGGGCTCGAGTCGGTGGTCATCGGTGACCCCGCCCACGCCGTCGCTCCCCACCACGTGACCGAACCCGGCTTCCGGCTGGTCGTTCGCGACGAGATCGCCGACCACGCCCGCAGCGTGCTCACCGATGACGCCCCGCCCGACCCTGAAGCCGCCACCCTCGACGCGGCCTATCACCATCGACGCTTCGCCGACCGACCCGCCTGGATACGCGGCGCGACGTGGACCCTCGGCGCGGCGGTCATCGGGCCCGTCGTGGTCGCCGCTGCCATCGTGGTCGTCTGGATGCTCCGCGGCCTGTTTCCCTGACCGCACGGCTTCCCCGACCACAGAACGCGAACGAGGCGGGCCCCGCCACCGACTCGGTGGGCGACCCGCCTCGATACACGACCGTTCGGGGGTCTACATGCCCTGGCCACCGGAGGTCTCGGCGACGCTCTGCTTGCCGGCCGAGATCCACGGCATCATGGCGCGCAGCTTCTTGCCGACCTTCTCGA
>JAUIML010000001.1 GCA_030432715.1 Acidimicrobiia bacterium
ATCACGGTGATGGCGACGGCGATCACGAGACTGAGCAGGAGCGCGGCGGCGACGTTGGCGCCAACCACGCTGTCGAGGCGACCGCTCAGCCGGAACGTGCCGGTGTGGATGCTGGTGCCGAGCCGGCTGCCGAGCGCACCGAAGATGTTGCCCTTGACGGCGAGGGCCGCGGGCACGAGCAGCAGGAGCCCGGGCAGCTCCTCGAGCGTGTCGGTGGTGAGTGCGAGCGTGACCCCGGCGACGAGACTCGTCACGCCGGCGATGCTCAACGCGACGAGGCTGTCCCGGTACGCACGCGGGTCGCCCCCGGTCAATGCGCGTCCGGCGCGCGTCAGACGGCCGCCGACGATTCCCACCATCCAATTCTGCTGCCTCGGCGGGCGAACCGCTCGATCCTGATCCGGACGAGCCGATGGAGGGAGATGTCACCGCTCGTGATCGCGCTCGTCCTGGCCGGGGTCGTCCTGGGATGGGCCGTCGTCTCGTTCAACCGATTCGTGTCGCAGAAGAACCTGATCTCGAACTCCTGGTCGAACGTCGAGACCGAACTCCGCCGCCGCTACGACCTCATCCCGAACCTGGTGGAGACCGTCGGCGGGTACGCCGCGCACGAGAAGGCCACGCTCACCGAGGTCATCGAGGCCCGGGCCGGGGCCGTCGCCAGCAGCGGCGAACCGGCCAGCCAGGCCGACGCGGAGAACGTGCTCGTCGAGGGATTGCGTCACCTCCTGGCCGTCAGCGAGGCCTATCCCGAACTCGTCGCCAGTACCCACTTCCTCGATCTCCAGCGTCAGCTGGTCACCACCGAGGACCGGATCCAGGCGGCCCGCCGGCTGTTCAACGGAAACGTGCGGGACTACAACCGTCGCGTCGAGTCCGTTCCCTCCCGCTTCGTCGCCGCGGCAGGTCGGTTCGGGAAGGCCGACTACTTCGAGGTCGAGCCGGCCGTGCGAGAGGCTCGTCGGCCCAACTCGACCAACACGGCCTGACACTCCGCCCAAGCGGACGACAAGATGTCGGCCACGGGTTCGATCGAGTGGATCCGCCCCTGGACCTGGCCGCTCATCGCCACGCCGGCCTCGAGGTCACCGCCGAAGTAGGTGCTCATCATGGCGTCGAGCCCGAGGGTGGCCGGCTCGTTCTCGCGGTCGAGATGGACCGTCTTCTCGGTCTTGAGCGTCCGCATGGCCGGGCGGAAGTTGCGGTTGACCAACACGGTGTCGGTCTCACGACCGTCGACCACGGCCTGCTTCCAGTTGTCGTGGACTGGCGACTCGACCGAAGCGACCATACGGGTACCCATCTGGACGCCGTCGGCGCCGAGGGCGAACGCCGCCGCCATCGAGCGACCGTCGACGAAGCCGCCGGCCGCGATGATCGGGAGATCGGGGAAGCGGCTCGCGATCTCGGGTACGAGCACCAACGTCGACGGTCCGTCGACCGACTTGAACCCACCACCTTCGATGCCTTCCACCACGACACCGTCGACGCCGGCGGCAACGGCCTTCTCCGCCCCCCGAACCGACGGGACGACGTGGAACACCGTGACGCCCGCCTCTTTCAGGCGGGGCGCCAGCACCGCAGGATCGCCCGCCGAAGTCGTGACGAACGAGACCTCCTGTTCCAGCAGGAACGCGAACAGTCCCTCGAGGTCGCGGACGAAGTGCTGGGCGACGTTGACTCCCCAGGGCCGATCGGTGAGTCGGCGCATCGCCTCGATCTCTCCCTCGATCACGTCGAGCTCACCGGACGACGTCTCGATGATTCCCAGCCCACCGGCGATCGACACCGCGGATGCGAGCGCCGAGCGGGCGATCCAGCCCATCGGCGCCTGCACGATGGGGATGTCGATACCGAGCATTTCCGTGACGCGAGTCTGCATGGGCCCGGATGGTAGGCGGGGAGCCCACCGACCGCTCAGGTGACGTAGGGGGGGTCGATGGCCGTCGACGCCGCGATGGAGCCGTCGGCGGCGATGCGATGGACGGCGGCCGGACCCACGAGCCATCGCCCGTCACCGCCGGCCGCGTCGACGTGGCCGCGCACGACCGTGGGCACCGCCGCCTGGCGCGGTGTGCAGCCCTGGAACGTGCTTCCCGCCGCAGCGGCGGCCAGCAACTCGTCGAGCCCCTCGATCGCATCCGGATCGTCGAAACCGAACCAGTTGCGGAGCTCGTTCGGAGAGATCTCGGGAATCGTCAGGGCCGTGCAGGTGTGGCCGACCATCCCGCCGGGGACCCCGGGATCGCACTGCAGCGGGGTCTGGTTCCACAGTCCGAGCACATCGAGGACGATGCCGTCGATCTGGGTCTTCTCGCACATGGTCGCCCCGAAGTTCTCCACCGCGGGCGCTTCCACGTCCCATCGTGAGACCTCGACCAATCGGTCGCCCTCGTGGCGCAGGAGGAGGGCGCCGTCGAACTGGTTGCCGTCGTCGTCGGTGAGGCCGATGACCCCGACCACGATCTCACCGGACTCGCCGTCGACCGAGAGCGGCCACAGGGCGAACGCGCTGGTCTGGAACTCGGCAACCACGTCGCCCGTGATGGGGTCACCCTCGACGATTCGGATCGAAGCCGGGGCCCGCGAATCGTTCCAGGGCTCCCACCCGAAGCCGAACTCGCCGAACGCGATGTTCTGGATGAAGTTCTCGACCCCGCCGAAATCACTGGCCACGGGGCCCGGGTCGATGCTGAGCACCGAACCGTCGCGGTAGGGCGCGAGCTGCGGTGCCCCGACGAAGTTGCCGAGATCCCAGCGCGCCTCGATGCCGGCCACGTCGAGGTCCGCCGGGTCCGACGCGTCGATGAGCGCTGAGCCCTGCTGGCCCGACACGAGGATCGCTCCGTCGATCTCGTGGACGGTGAGCGTGTCCCATGGCTGCACGGGGAGCGTTGCGGTGTCGACCTCGACGATCTCGCCTCCGGTGACCCGGAGGGTGGCCGCCTCGAACCCGCCGTTGCCGAAGTTGTCGAAACGATTGGTGAAGACCAGCAGGTGGCCGTCGGCGAGCGCCGTGGAGGGCAGCGCGGACAGCGACCCCCGGATGATGCCGATCCCGTCGACCGTCGGTCCGTCGTCGCCGTCGACCAACCGGGAGATGATCACCCGGGGCGACCCCTGCTGCCCCGGCTGGGCGAATCCGACCGCGTGACTGCGGGGCGAGAGCACATAGGTGGCATCGGTTCCGAAGCTGACCCGACCCTGCCCCAGCACGGTGGTGGCATCGAGGTCGGCGAGCGACCGATCGGGACCGAGGTCGATGAGCACGGTCGCGCCCAGCGCCGCGGCGGCACCCTCCGCCGCCAAGGCCTCGCATCCGCCGAGCAGACCGGAGGTGACCGTCGGCTCGCCGTCGGCTCCCGGCACGGTCAGTTCGTACCCACCCAACCAGTCGGCCAGCGTCGTGTCGGCGAGCAGCCCCTGATTGTGCGAAGTCGCCGCATCCTCCCCACCGGCGGTCGAGGCGTAGAGGAAGTCGAGGGCGGGCGGCGGCACGGCGACGGCGATACGCACGGCATCGCCGTCGGCGACGGCGCCGGCCACCTCCCCGCGCACGGTCATCCGTTCGACGACCGCCGGCGCGGCCGGGTCCTCGATGTCGACGCGCTGGATGACGGTGGCGAGATACGGATCGCCCGCCTCGTTGCGCAGCGTGACGCCGGGGCTGACCGCGACCAGCTCACCGGGCCGGACCAGCAGGCCGGTCTCGACCGCAGGCCAACGACGTTCGGCCAGCGCATCGAGCCAGACGCTGCCCCGGGCCGTTCCGTCGGGACCGTAGAGATAGAGCCGCCCGTCCTGGACGACCGCCAAGTGGTCTCCCACCGCCACGGCCGATTCCCCGACCGAAACGGCGGACGCGTCGCCTCCGACTCCGACTCCGAACTCGCCGAAGCCGATCCCGCCGAACCCGCGGAAGACCGGGTTGAACTGGCCGGTTGCCGTGGTCCCGATGAATCCGTTGGGACCGACGAGGGCCACTGCTTCCTCCTGGAGCTGCCGGAGCAGATCCGTGCACTCGTCGGTGGCGAGGGTGACGTCGCCGGTGACCGGGTCGGGGTCGCTTCCCTCGGACGCACGGATGACGCCCGAACTGTCGACGGCGCAGGCGGCGGCGAGGACAGCGAGCGTGCACAGCACGATCGCAACGCCGCCGGACAAAAAGCCGGTGCCCCCAGGTCTTCCCCCATGTGTGGCTGCCCACCGCATGCGGTCCAGTGTCGCACCTCGCGGCGGCGCCCGTCGGTCGCGGCCGCGCCGGCGGCCTCGTGTGCAACACTCACCGCAATGATGTGGCGAACGTCACGGCGGACCAGGGGGCTCCCCGTCAAGCACGGAATCTGCGGTCGCCGCGCCGCGTCGTCGACGCGGTCGGCCGTAGTTACCCTGCTGTTGGCCACGTCTGCGCTGGTGACCGCTGCGCCGGTCGGGGCCCAGGACACCCCGGAGGACCTCGACGCGATCGAGGGGCTCGAGGTCGAGATCATCGGTGGGGTCGACGGCATCTACCGTCCGGGGCGGCCTGTGCCGATCGACGTCCGGATCGAGGCCGACCAGCTGCTGACGGGCGAGCTCGAGGTCTCGTCGCGGGTCGGACAACAGACGATCGTGCACACGGCCGAGATCGAGGTGCCGGCCGGGAGCCTGAAGCGCTTCGTGGTCGCGGTCCCCACGCCTGGCGCCGAACGGCCGGCGGTCAGCGTCCGGTTGCGCCTCGACGGCGCCGACGTCGACGAGCGCGAGGTCATGCTCTCGCCGGCGTCCGATGTCGAGCTCGTCGGCGTGCTCCCGCTGGTGACCACCGCCGGTGACCTCCCCGACTCGGCCGGACTCGCCGTCGATGCCGGCACCGCCCGCCTCTACCCCATCACCGCGGAGCTGCTCGGTGCGGGCTTCGACGGCCTGTGGATCTTCGATTCGCTGGTGGCCACGGCCGCCGATCTCGAAGCCCTGTCGACCCGCGAGGCCGATGCCGTCCTCGCCTGGACGAGCGCCGGTGGCCACCTGCTGGTCGACGAGACCGGCGGGACGGTGCCTCGCCTGCCGGCAACGTGGCAGCCGAGTGCCGCGAACGCTGCAGTGGCCGGACGGGGGGCCGTGCGGCTGACCGACGGCCTCGCCAAGGCGGGCATGTGGGACGAGATCCTCCTGCCCACGCCGGTCGACGACGACGCCGCCGCCGGCGACCTCGACATCCGCCGCTTCGTCGGCGGATTCCCCGGCGACCTGGCCGATGAGCTCAGCCGCGACGCCGGGTTCGACCTCCCCCCGATCTCCGACCTGCTCGCCCTCTTCGCCGTCTATGCGGTGGTCGCCGGACCGATCAGCTACATCCTCCTGCGCCGACGCGGGAGAGCCACGGCGCTGTGGGTCACCATTCCGGCCCTCTCCGTCCTCACCACCGTCGGGGTGTGGTTCGTCGGATCGGAGCTGCGATCCAACACCGCCGCGGCCCACGCGACGGTCGTGATCACCTCCGAGGGTGTCGACCTCGCGACCACCCACGTGCTCGTCGGTCGGGAGGCCGGCGGTATCGCCACGCCACGGGGATGGACACCGACCGGACGGGTCGGCGATTCGGCCTATGCCGGCGACGCGGCCGAGGTCGAGATCCGGGCCACCGCATCCGGCTACGACGCCGAGGTCGCCCTCGAGACCGGACAGTTCGCGATCACCAGCGCCCGCGGCGTGGTCGACGTCGAGGGATTCGCGATCGATGCCTCATCCGAGCGCAGCGGCCAGATCACCGGCACGGTCACCAACGAGTCGGGGGTGACGGTCGAGCACGTCACGGTCGTGTCCGGATCCACCGCGGTCGACCTCGGCACCATGGGTCCGGGAGAGGCCAAGGCGTTCACACTCGACGACGTCGACCGCTTCACGGTCGGCATCTTCGAGTGGGAGGTCTGGGGCGACGCGGTCTGGCAGGACCCGGCGTTCACCGCCGGGCTGTGGGACGTGTCGCGTGTCGAACGGGGTGGGGTCAACGCGACCCCGCTCGGCAGCGTGACCGTGGCCGGGTGGACCGACGAGTTGGACGCACCGGTGACCACGCTCGCCGGCGACGGGATCGGGGCCGGTCACACGCTCCTGGTGAGTCGCGGCTCGGTCGGTTCGAGCGGCGCGGGCATCAGCAACATGACCAGCCGAAGCCAGCTCGTGCGCGGCCCGGCCGACACCGACGGCATCCCCGACGGGTCGGGCCGGATCTCGGGCGTCCACCAACTCCACACGCCGGGGGACTTCGTCGACGGTCCGGTCACCCTCCACGTTCCCCGCTACGTGACCGACGTCGACATCTGGCAGAACGACCGGTGGCGATCCGTCCAGGTCGACGCCGGCGAGGAACGAGACGCCACGCTCAGCGGCGACGGGTTCGCCATCGACGGTCTCGTCCACATCCGGGTCACGATCGATTCCTCGCAGATCTTCGAGTTCGGCAACGGCGATGTGCTGACCCTCACCCAGGACGCCGCATGAGCGAGCCACAGGCAACCACCGCCGTCTCGGTCGAGGGGCTCGGGAAGCGCTTCGGCACGACGGTGGCGGTCGACGGGGTCGATCTCGTCATCCCCCAGGGATCCATCTTCGGACTGATCGGCCCGAACGGCGCCGGCAAGACCACCACCCTGTCGGTGCTCGCCACCCTCGTCCGACCGTCCGAGGGGCGCGTCGAGGTGCTGGGCCACGACCCGGTTCGGGAACCACGAGCCGTTCGCCGTCGTCTCGGTTACATGCCGGATCAACTCGGGGTCTACGACGACATGCGCGTCGACGAGTACCTGGAGTTCTTCGCCGCCGCTCACGGCACGCCTCGGAAGGAGCGGGCATCGCTGGTCAGTGGGCTCCTCGAACTGGTCGAGCTGGGGGTCAAGACGGCATCACCGGTCCAATCGCTGTCCCGAGGCATGAAGCAACGGTTGAGCCTCGCCCGCGTGCTCGTCCACGATCCCGAGTTGCTGATCCTCGACGAACCGGCGAGCGGCCTCGACCCCCGGGCCCGGGTGGAGCTGCGAGATCTGGTGGCGCGGCTCCAGGGCATGGGCAAGACGATCATCATCAGCTCACACATCCTCGCCGAGCTCGAACAGGTGTGCACCGACGTGGCGATCATGGAGGCCGGGCGGCTCCTCGCGGCCGGCCCGCCGTCGGAGATCAACGACCGGCTCGGACGCGGTCGCACCATCCGCGTCGCCTTCGCCGACGGCACCCACGAGGACTTCACCGTGGTCGACGAAGCCGAGCAGGAAGCCCTGCTCCGGCGTCTCGTCGCCACGGAGAACCGGCCGGTCGTCGAGTTCACCCGCGTCGGCGGCGGTCTGGAAGAGCTCTTCCTGTCGCTCACCGAGGGAGTGGTCCAGTGAGCGTCGCCGTCAACCCGGTGCTCGCCCGCGAACTCCGCGTCCGGGTCCGCAGTTGGCGGGCGATCGTCGCGCTGCTGCTGTACCTGCTGCTCGTGGCTCTCGTCGCCTGGGTCGCCTACGAGTCGCAGCGATCGACAACCGTCGGCCCGTTCATCGATTCGGTCAGCGCCACCGAGACCGCCGGCATCGGGCGATCGGTCTTCGAGTGGACGCTCCTCCTCGTGCTCCTCCTCGTCCACTTCAGCGTGCCCGGGGTCGTCTCCGGCGCCATCGCCGGTGAGCGCGAGCGCCAGACGCTCGTGCCGCTCCAGGTCACCCTGCTGCGCCCGCTCTCGATCGTGGCGGGCAAGATCGCGGCGGCGGTGGCCTTCATCCTGCTGCTCATCGTGGCCACCATGCCCATCCTCGCCATCGGGTATCTGATCGGTGGGGTGAGCGTGGCCGACATCCTGCGGGCCGTGGCCGGGGTGGTGGGGACGACGCTGATCCTCGCCTGTGTGTCGGCCTGGTGCTCGGCCGTCGCCCGGCGGGTCCAGGTCGCCACCGTGCTGGCCTACGGCGCGATGATCCTCATGACCGTCGGCAGCTTCGCCCTCTACGTCGCCGTCGGCGTGCTCGACGACCGCGACAACGCGAACGATCCGACCGACCCCCCGGCCGGCCTGCTCTACGCCGCGCCCATCGTGGCCGTGGCCGACCTCGTGGCGGGGCCCGACGACGACGTCGACGACGGCTTGCCCTTCGAGGCCCTGGCCGCCACCTCCGAGCGCAACCGCGGCGAGGTCCGCGACGTCGGCATCCCCTACTGGCTCGAGTCGACCCTGGTGCTCGCCGGAATCTCCACCGTCGCCGTGTGGCGCGCCAGTCGCCTCGTGACGACCCCGGCGGAGACCGAACGATGACGCCGGAGACCGAGTCGTTCCTGCGCCGCGTCGCCCGGCGCCTCCGGCTGGTCTGGGGTCTCGCCACGCTCGCATTCATCGGCCCCGCCGTTGCCCTGGTCGCCCTCCTCCTCGTGGTGGTCGGCCGGTTGCGGCCCTGGGCGTGGCCCGAACCGAGCGCACTGACGGTGGTGATCGTGGCGGTGGCCGCGGTCACCACGATCGCCGCCCTGATCCGCATCTCCGATCGCGCCGCGGCGCTCACGGCCGACCGCGCCCTCCACACCAAGGACGCCCTGGGCACTGCGCTCGAGTTCCCGGCAACGGCCGAACCGTTCGGGCCCGCCATCCACGAACGGGCCGATGCCGTCGCGAAACGTCATGTGCCCGCCGAGGCCGCCCCGGTCTCGACTTCGGGCCGTCGCTGGGCGGTCACGGGCGTCCTCGCGCTCGGCGCGGCGAGCCTCGCCTTCATCCCAAACCCCCAGGACGACATCCGAGCCGAACGCGCCCGCGCCGAGGCAGCCATCAACGACCAGATCGAGGAACTCGAGGACGAGATCGAGCGGCTTCTCGAACAGGACCCCGACGACAACGCGGCGGCGGCACGGCTCGAGGAGCTGATCGAGGACCTGCGAGACACGTCCGACCTCGCCCGGGCCGACGAACTCCTGGCGGCTGCCGAGGCCGATCTCGAAGCCGCCCAACGCGAGGACCTCCTCGCCCAGCGCGCCGCCCAGCGAGGACTCGAACGCAGCCTGTCCAACGAATCGCTGACCGAGGAGACCAGCGGCAGCGCCGCGGAGCAGCTCGACGCTGCCGCCGCGGACCTCGACGGGCTGACCCCGGAGGAGGCGGCCGCGCTGGCCGAACGGCTCGAAGAGCTGGCCGAGGCCCAGCGGGTCGGCAACCCGGAGGCCGCGGAGGCCCTCGCCGAGGCGGCCGAGGCCCTGGCCGAGGGCGACACCGGTGCCGCTGCCGAAGCGCTCGAGGCTGCCGCCGACGCCCAGCGAGCGGCGGCCGACTCGATCGCGGCCCAGGCCCAGCTGGGTGAGGCCGCCAACGCCGCAGCATCCGCCCGCGACGCGCTGGCCCGCGCCGGCGAGACCGGCGGCGAGAACCGCGGTTCGGGCGACCAGGCCGGTGAAGGCGACGGGTCGGGCGACGGAAGTGGGAATGGCGACGGCTCGGGCGACGGGTCGGGCGATGGCAGCGGCGACGGGTCCGGCTCCGGCTCTGGCTCCCAGGGCAACGGCAGCGGCTCTGGCTCCCAGGGCAGCGGCGGCGGCGATGTCAACGGCGACGTCAGCGTGAACAACCCGGGCGGCGGCTCGGGCCGCGGGTCGGGGTCGGGCAGCGGCACGGGCAACGCCGACGTCGCCCCCATCGACGACGCCACGATCACGGTGGGACCCACCGGCGGTGCCACCGACGAACAGTTCGTCGACGGCACGGGCGGCAACGGCGACACCGAGACGGTCGGCGCGGCCGACACCGACTCCGGCGACGGCACGCTCACCGTCCCGCTCAGCGACGTCATCCGGGACTATCGAGACGCCTCGGTCGACGCCCTGAGCGACAGCGAGATCCCGCCCTCGTTGCGCAACCAGGTCGCCGCCTATTTCGATTCGCTCGTCGACGGCTGAGAGCCCGTCCTTGGACCCCAGGAGCTGCCCATGACACCGGAACGCTATGCCGAGATCGGCGAGGCGGTACGCGAGCAGATCGGCAAGGTCATCGTCGGCCAGGAGGATCTGGTCGAGGCGGTCCTCGTCGCGATGCTGTGCGAGGGCCATGTGCTCCTCGAAGGCGTCCCCGGCCTGGGCAAGACCGAGCTGCTGAAGACGCTGGCCGAGGTCGTCGCCGTCGATCTCGGCCGGATCCAGTTCACCCCCGACCTCATGCCGGCCGACGTCGTCGGCACCCAAGTGCTCGAGGAAGGCGACGACGGGCGTCGCGACTTCGTGTTCCGTTCCGGACCGATCTTCCACAACCTCGTGCTCGCCGACGAGATCAACCGGGCCACCCCGAAGACCCAATCGGCCATGCTCGAGGCGATGCAGGAGCGGGCCGTGACCGTCGCCGGCGCGACCCGACCGCTCCCCCGCCCCTTCTTCGTGATGGCGACCCAGAACCCGATCGAGAACGAGGGCACCTACCCGCTTCCCGAAGCGCAGCTCGACCGCTTCCTCCTGAAAGCGCTCGTGCACTTCCCGCCGACGGACGACCTCATCGAGATCGTCTCCCGCACCACGGGATCGGAGCGTCCCTCCCTCGATGTGGTCGCGAGTGCCGAACAGTTGCGCGCGATGATCGAGCTCACCCGTACGGTGCCGGTCGCCTCGCATCTCGTCCGCTACGCCGTCGACCTGACGGCGGCCACCCACCCCGGAGACGACGCCGGCGACATGGTCAATCGCGCCGTCCGCTTCGGTGCATCACCGCGGGGCGCCCAGGCCCTGATCCTCACGGCCAAGGCCTCGGCGCTGCTCGACGGTCGGCCGGCCGTCGCTCTCGACGACATCGTCGCGATGGCGCTTCCGGTGCTGCGACACCGGCTGGTCACCGGCTACGAGGCCGCGGCCGACGGGATCACCACCGACCAGGTCATCGCCGACATCGTCGAGCGGACGCCGCGACCCTCAGCGGGGCTGAGGGGCGCATGACCGATGCGCTGCTCGCCCCCGAGTTGCTGAGCCGGCTCGAACGACTGCAGCTCCGCACGGGCCGGCGTCTGGCGGGCCAGTTCTCCGGCGACCACCGGTCGCGCCGCCACGGCAGCTCCCTCGACTTCGCCGACTATCGCGAATACCACCCCGGCGACGACTTCCGCCGCATCGACTACAACCTCTACGCCCGCCTCGATCAGCTGCTCCTGAAGCTCTACGAGGCGGAGGAGGACATCACCGTCCGCCTCCTGATCGACACCAGCGCGTCGATGGCCGCGCCGGAGAAGCTCGACACGGCTCGGCGGGTCGCCGCGGCCATCGGTTTCGTGTCGTTGATCCGCCGCGACGTGGTGACGGTCTCGACCTTTCCGTTCCGAGGCCCGCCGCCCCGTTTCAGCGGCCGGGCTGCCGCGCCGGCGTTGTTCGACCATCTCCGCTCGCTGGAGCCCGACGGGCCGACGGAGTTCGCCCACGCCGTGTCGGATCTCCTGGGGCGCCGTAGCGCACCCGGACTCACCGTGGTGATCTCGGATCTGCTGACCCCCGACTGGAAGCAGGCCATCCGCCGTCTCCCCGCCCGCGGCGACCAGTCGGCGGTCGTCCAGATCGTGGACGCGCGGGACTTCTCGCTCGACATCGCGGGCGACATCGACGTGGTCGATGCCGAGACGGGCGAGGTGGTCCCCGTGAGCGCCTCGCCACGAGACCTGCAGGCCTTGGCCGCGCGGGTGCAGGAGTGGCACGCCGAGGTCGCCGAGCACTGTCGGCTCAGCGGGGTGGCCCACACCCTCGTCGCCCTCGACGACGATCTCGAGCGGGTGCTCTTCGGGAGCTGGCGCCGAGAGGGACTCGTGACATGAGGTTCGCGAATCCGGCCGGGCTCTGGTTGGCCCTGCTCGTCATCCCCATCATCGTCCTCCACATCCTCAAGCCGCGCCGCCAGCGGGTGCCGGTGAGTTCGGTGTTCCTCTGGGACGAAGCCCCCCGTCCCGTGTCCGCCGCCGTTCCCTGGCACCGCCTGCGGCCGAGCTGGCTGCTGCTGGCCCAGATCCTCGCGGCACTCCTGCTCGCCGGTCTGGTGGCCAACCCGATCCGTTCCACCGACACCATCCTGGCGGACCACACCGTCTTCATCGTCGACGCATCGGGGTCGATGGCCGCCCGCGACGGCGATCCCGATCGGCTGGCCGACGCCGTGGCCCTCGCCCGCGACCTCCGCGACGAGATGCCCGACGGAGCGATCGCCAGTGTGGTCGAAGCCGGGCCCCGCAGCCGTGTGCTCCTGTCGGCCAGTCCCGACGAGCTCGCCTTCGACCAGGCCCTCGACCGCATCGAGGTGAGCGCCGCCGGGTCCGACTTCGCCGACGCCTTCCTGCTCGCCGAGAGTCTCGAGACCCCCGGTATTCCGATCGGGTTCGCCCTGATCTCCGACGGTGGCCTCACGCTGGCCGAGCAGCGTCTGCTGCCGCTCGACACGACCTACCACCAGGTGGGCAACAGCAGCACGAACCGCGCCGCGTCCGGCCTGGTCGTGGAGCCGTCGGGCAGCGGCCTTCGGGTGATCGCCACGGTGACGAATCACGGATCGCAGCGCGTCAGCCAGCCGGTGCGGCTCGACGTCGACGGCCTCACGGTGGCCGACACGGTCCTCGACATCGCGGCGAACGAGAGCACGACGTGGGAACTCGAGACGGTGGCCGGCGACCGCGTCGATCTCTTCCTCGAGAGTGAGGACCTGCTCGACGCCGACGACCATGCCTACGCGGTCGCGGCGCGGCGGCGCGAGCTGACGGTGGCCGTGGTCGGGCCGCCCGACCCGTTCCTCGAACGGGCGCTCGCCGTCATCCCTGCCCTCACTCTCGAGACGGGAACGAGCCTGGATCCCGGTCTCGAGCCGGATCTCATCGTGTACAACGGTGTCGATCCACCGGCCGACCCCGACGCGCCGTTCATCGCCATCGCGCCGCCAGGCGGGGCTCCGGGTGTGTCGGTCACCGACGAGGTCGGCGGGCCGGCGGTCACCCTGGTGGACACCAACAGCGGCCTCCTGTCGAACCTCGATCTCTCCGACATGGTGATCTCCACAGCGCAACGGGTCGAGGTCGTCGACGGCCGGGTGCTCGTCGCCGCCCCGGGCGCGCCCCTCCTGATCGAGAGCACGACCGGTCGTCGACCCTTCCTCTACCTGTCGTTCTCGCTGGCCGACACGAACCTTCCTCTCCAGGTCGC
The DNA here is from genome assembly GCA_030432715.1 of Acidimicrobiia bacterium. Lineage (GTDB taxonomy): Bacteria > Actinomycetota > Acidimicrobiia > Acidimicrobiales > Aldehydirespiratoraceae > JAJRXC01. The sequence continues at coordinate 13,147 of JAUIML010000001.1, forward strand.
GTTCCCGATCCTGATCGACCGCATGGTCGGCCAGTTGGCCGGCGGATCACTGCCGCCCACCGGTCTCGTCGTCGGCGCGCAGATCCCGCTCAGCCCCACGGAGCTGGCCACGGTCGTCACCCCGGCCGGCCAGGAGCTCACCGTGCCCCCGGGCACGCCGTCACCGCGGGTCGATCGCACCGGGTTCTGGCAGATCGTCGACGAGCGCGGCGACACGACCACCATCGCCGTCAACAGCCCGAGTGCCGAGAGCGACGTCGACCCGGTGCCGGGCCTGCCGACCGAACTCCGGGTGATCGAGCCAGGGGACGAACGCCCCCGCGGCGAGGAGTCGGTGCGTCAGTGGCTGCTGTGGCCGCTGCTCGCCGTGATCGCGGCCGAGTTCCTGCTGGCCCGGCGCCGGGTCGGTGTCACCACCCGCCAGTGGCGGGTCGCGGTGGGCGCCCGCATCGCCGTGGTGGCCCTGCTGGTCGCCGCGCTGATCGGCGTCGACATCCGCCGCTCGGCCGGCGACGTCGCCACCGTCTTCCTGATCGACGGGTCGGACTCGGTCACCACCGGCGGGCGAGCCGACAGTGTCGACTGGGTCCAGGACGCCCTGGCCGCCCAGCCCGACGGCGCCCGCAGCGCAATCGCCCTCTTCGGTGCCGACGCGCGCCTCGAACTCACCCTCCAGAACGACAACGTCCTGGGTGTGCCCGCGGTACAGATCGACGGCAGCGAGACCGATGCCGAGCGAGCCCTTCGCCTGGCCGGCGCGGTCCTGCCCACCGACGCCCGCCGCCGGATCGTCCTGTTGTCCGACGGTCGTTTCACCGCCGGCGATGACGAGCTGGAAGCGGCCCTGCTCGGTCAGAACGGGGTGCAGATCGACGTCGTGCCGGTCGGGCGGGCGGCCGGACTCGACGTGGCCGTGGCCGACGTGTCGAGCCTCGGCACCGTCAGGGTCGGCGAGCGCTACGCCATCGAGGCGACGATCGCCGCGTCGGAACCGGCGACCGTGCTGGTCAGCCTGCTCGTCGGGGCCGACGTGGCGGAGGAACGCGCCCTCGAGGTCGACGCCGGCCTGACCACGGTCCGCTTCGAGCGAGAAGCGACCGAGGCCGAGCTCAGCCGCTACCAGGTGCGGGTGTCGGCCGCCGGCGACGCCATCGTGCAGAACGACGCGGCGTTCGGCGCGATCCGCGTCGAGGGCCCACCGACCGTGCTCCTGGTCGAGGGCACCCGAGGAGAGGGCGACATCCTCACCTCCGCGCTCGAGGCCGGCGGCATCACCGTCGAGGTGACGAGCCCGGCCGTGATCCCGCCGCTCGACGAGCTGTCCACCTACTCGGCGGTCGTCCTCGTCGACGTGGACGAACGCGACCTGTCGGACGCCCAGATCGAGCTCCTGAGCCAGGCCACCCGCGACCTGGGCCGCGGGCTCGTGGTCATCGGCGGCGACCGCAGCTACGGACTCGGCGGCTATCTCGACAGCGAACTCGAGGAGCTGCTGCCGGTGGTCAGCGAGATCCTCGACCCCGAACGGCGCCAGACGGTCGCCGAGGTGCTCGCCATCGACACCAGCGGATCGATGGGCAACTGCCACTGCAACGAAGAGGCCGAGCCCGGAGTGATCGGGACCCGCAACGACGGCGGCGCCAACAAGACCGACATCTCGCGGGCGGGCGCCGCCCGGGCCATCGAGGCGCTCAGCGAGAACGACGAGATCGGCGTGTTGGCGTTCAACTCCCGGGAGAACTGGGTCATCGACCTCCAGCAGCTGCCGAGCGAGGACGTGGTCAACGCCGGGCTCGGAGGCCTGTTCCCGAGCGGTGGTACCAACGTCCAGTCGACCCTGACGACCGCGGCCGAGGCGCTGCGGGAGAGCAACGCCTCGCTCAAGCACATCATCTTCTTCAGCGACGGATTCACCAATCTCGATCACCTCGCCACCCTCGCCGAGGAGGCCGGGGCGCTGGCCGACGAGGGCATCACCGTGTCGGTCATCGCGACGGGCGAGGGCGCAGCCCGGGAACTCGAGGCGATCGCCGTCGAGGGCCAGGGCCGCTTCTATCCCGGCCGCGACCTCCAACAGATCCCCGAGCTGATCATGGAGGAGGCCGTGATCGCGAGCCGTGACTTCATCACCGAGGGCGAGTTCTTCCCGGAGATCACCTCGTCGTCGGAGGTCATCGACGATCTCGCCTCTTCGCCGCCCCTGCTCGGCTACGTGGGCACGACGGAGAAGCCCACGGCTCGCACGCTCCTGCGCATCGGCCCCGACCGCGATCCCCTGCTCACCACCTGGCAGGTGGGCATCGGCCAGGCCACTGCGTGGAGCAGCGATGCCGGCCAGCGTTGGAGTCAGCTCTGGGCGGACTGGGACGGCTATGTCGACTTCTGGACCCGGACCGTCAAGGACACGTTCCCGGCCGGCGACGGCGCCGGGGCCATCACCGCCCGTGTCACCGAGGACCGGATCGAACTCGAGCTCGAGGGCGCCGAGACCTTCCCCGACGGAGCGACCGCGATCGCCCGCATCACCGACCCCGACGGCTCGACGATCGAGGTGCCGCTCCAGCGGACCGGTGGCTCCCGGTTCGAGGCCGACGTCACGATCGACCAGACCGGCACGTTCGCCGTCGGCGCCGCCGTGCAGGCGAGCGGCGAGAGCCTCCTCAGCGTCTCGACCCTGGCCAGTTCGTCGTTCGCGGCCGAGTACCTGCCGGGCGATCCCGAACCCGAGGCCCTGCTCCGGCTCTCAGAGCTGTCGGGAGGTCGCGGCGCGATCGAGCCGACCCAGGCTTTCGATGCCGCGACGTTGGAGGCGGGGGTGTCCGAAGTCGACCTGGGCCCGCTGCTGTTGTTGCTCGCGGCGCTCCTGTGGCCGATCGCGTTGGCCCTCGGCCGCCTGTCGCTGCGCACCGCTGTCGTCACCTCACGGGTGCAGACGGCGGGCCGGGGCCTGCTCGCCCGCGTCCCCCGGTTGCCGGGGCGCCCGGAGCGCCGGGGAGGTCACGAGCGCCAGGGACGGCAGGAGCCGCCGCTGCGGGAGGAGGCGGCGACCCCGGATCGTCCGCCGTCGACGGTGGACCAGCTGCTCCGCGGGAAACGCGGCGACCCGGGCCCGGACCCGGACTCCGACTGAGCACCAGGCCGAGAACCATGAGCCCCGCGCCCCACCAGATGAAGCCGGCCAGCGGCCGGTAGCGCACCTCGATCACCGCGAGATCGTCGGTCACGTCGCGCAGGACCACCTGGAGGTCGCCGTTCCAGCGGTTGTCGGTGTCGGTCTCGGCGAGCACGATGTCGGTCTCGGTGTGGGCGACCCGGGCCGGCGCGAGCGACGTGCCGTCGATCGTGAGGCGCGCCGTCACGGCCGTGCGACCGGCGCCGAGGTCGTCGACGGTGATGGCGTCGAGCGACACGATCTCGCCGCGGATCTCGTCGCGCTCCCCCACGGCCAACAGGGTCGACTCGGTCACGGTGCCGGTGGTGCCGGCGACACCCAGCAGCATGAGGGCGAACCCGCCGTGGGCCAGGTGCACGGCACGGCGGGGTCGGTCGGCCACCACGCCCCGCCCCGCGGCTGCGAGCGCGGCGGCTGCGGCGGCGGCCAGCACCGTTCCGAACCAGGCGAGTCCCACGGACACACCGATGCTCACCCCGACCGCACCGCCGACCGCACTGCCGACCACGGCCACCCGGCGACCCCTCGGCACCAGGAGCAGCGCGAGCGCAACGCCGGCGACCACGCCGAGCGGCCAGGCGGCGCGAGAGAAGTAGCTGCCCCCGACCGTGACGATGTCGCCGGTGACGGCTTCCCGGACGATGGGGTAGGCGGTGCCGAGCGCGACGGCGAAGAGCAGCAGTGCCGACAGCGCGACCGGCACCGCAGTCGGAGTGACCACGCCCCGCTCGGTGCGGCTGCGGGCGCGTGCCGCAATCGCCGCGGCCGCAGCCGCGGTGCCCAGACCGAGCGCCGCGAAGCCCCGACCCACACCGGTGGCCTCGGCGAAGGCGTGGACCGACACGCTCACCCCCGCCCGGGTCATCCACGCGCCGAAGAACACCAGGACGAGCGGCACCGCGGCAAGCCCGACCAGCACCCGCGGCGATGCCCACGATGATCCCGACGGCGCACGCGCCGCGTGCAGCCAGAGCAGGAGGGCGAGCCACGGCATCAGGGCTGCGTTCTCCACCGGGTCCCAGGCCCAGTAGCCGCCCCAGCCGAGCTCGGCGTAGGCCCAGTTGGCCCCGAGCACGAGCCCCACCCCGGTGACGACCGCCGCCACGGCCACCGCGCGGCGGACACGGGCGAGGTCGACGGGGCGTTCGGGGTGGGCGGCGGCATCGACGGCGAACACGAACGGCGCCACGCAGAGGAGCAGGCCGAGATAGAGCGTGGGCGGGTGAATCAGCATCGCCGGGTGGTCGAGGATCGGCGTGAGGCCTCGGCCCCGGATCGCGGGGATGGCCAGTCGCGAGAACGGGTCGGCGGCGAGCGCCATCGTCAGGGTCGTCCCGAGGATGACCGCGGCTCCCGCCGCGTGGGCCGGCCTCGAGAGCGCATGGCGAGCGAGCACCACCAGCACCACGCTCGCCGACAGGGCCGACCACAGCAGCAGCGACCCGGCCATCCCGCCCCACAGCCCGGCCAGCCGGTAGGGAGCGGCACTCGAGGCCCGGCTGTGGTCCACCACGTAGACGAGCGAGAAGTCCGACTGCACCAGCGCCCGGGCGAGGACGCCCACGGCGAACCAGAGGGCGAGGGTCGCACCGGCGAGCGCGGCCAGCGCCGGGGCCCTCCCCCCGCGAAAGGCGAGTCCGACCGACGCCGACGTGAGGACCACGGCGACCCACACCGAGGCGTCCGCGGCCTCGATCACCGGGTCTCGCTCATCAGTACTGGCTCATCAGTACTGGATGATCGGCGCCCGATGCCGCCAGGTGTCGTCGTCGAGCATGCCGATCATGGCGTGGGCACAGTCGGCGAACGAGATCCTGGACCGGCCACTGAACCCGTCCATGCCCAACCGGTACGCGCCGGTCAGCTCGCCCTTGCGCATCTGGAGCGGCCGCACGCCGAACCAGTCGAGATCGGTGCGGGTGAGCAGGTAGGCGAGCTGATGGTCCTTGTCGCGATGGCGTTTACCGAGGAAGGTCGCGGCGAACATCCGGACGAACCGGGCGCCGACGTTGCCGGGGTCACCCGGGACGAAGGTGCTGCCGCCCCCGCACCAGACGAAACGGCCCACACCGAGCTCCGGCATGGCCTCGGCGATGCTGCGGGTGACGTCGGTGCAGAGATCCTCGGGAGAGTGCTTGTCGACACCGATCGCGAAGAGCACTGCGTCGGCGCCCTCGAGCACCGCTCGGACGTCGTCGGCGTGGAGCGCATCGCCCTCGACGATGTCGACTCGTCTACGGAGGTCGTCGTTGATCTTCGCCGGGGTGCGGGCCAGCACGGCAACGGAGTGGTCGGCGTCGAGCGCCTGGCGCACACACTGACGGCCGAGTTGTCCCGTTGCTCCGAAGACGGCGAGGCGCATGGGCGGAGGCTAGTCAGCGGAAGTCCCGCGACGCGGGCGCCGGGCCCACCGGGAGGGGCTCGATCCGGTCGGCGACCACATTGATCACACCCTCGTGCTTCTCGAGCCGACCCCGGATGAGCAGCGCCGGCGCTCCCCTTGCCGTCTTCTTGTAGCGCTGCCAGCAGCCCTTCGAGACGACGACGTTGATCAACCCGGTCTCGTCTTCGAGGTTGAGGAAGGTCGTGCCGCCGGCCGTGGCCGGACGCTGACGGTGGGTCACCACACCGCCGACGAACACCCGCGCCCCGGCCGGATGGTCGACCAGACCCGACGAGGTGACCACGCCGAGCTCGGAGAGCCGCTCGCGGATGTGGAGGGTGGGATGACCGTCGGGGGCGACGCCGGTGGCCCACAAGTCGGCGTGTGACAGCTCCTGGGGCGACATGCCCGGCAGCGTCGGCGCCTCCATGCCGGTGACGATGCCGGGCAGACGATCGGACGAGGTCTGGGCCATCGCTCCGGCCGTCCACAGGGCCGAACGCCGGTCGATACCGAAGCACCCGAACGCCCCGGAGGTGGCCAGCGCCTCGAGGATCGGCAACGACAACTTCGGTACCCGACGACGCAGGTCCTCGACCGAGGTGTAGGGACGACCGGCCTCGATCTCCTCGGCCGGTTCGGTGCCCAGCCCGCGCACATAGTCGAGCCCCATCCGCACGGCCCACCCGCCGGTTGACGACGGATCGACCTCGAGGGTGGCGGTGGCCGACGACGCGTTGAGGTCGGGGGTGCGGATGACCACCCCGTGGCGGCGGGCGTCGCCGACGATGGTGTGGGGCGACCAGAACCCCATCGGCTGGGCGTTGAGCAACGCAGCACAGAACGCGGCCGGGTAGTGGTACTTGATCCACGACGAGGCGTAGACGAGATAGGAGAACGAGACCGAGTGGCTCTCGGGGAAGCCGTAGTTGGCGAAGGCCGCCAGCTTCAGCCAGATCTGCTCGCCGACGTCGTCGGTGATGCCGTTGGTCCGCATGCCGTCGAAGAAGCGTTGCTTGAGCTGCTCCATGCGCTCCCGGCTGCGCTTGGAACCGACGGCCTGACGGAGCTGATCGGCATCGGCCGGGGTGAAGTTCGCGACGTCGATCGCGATCTGCATCAGCTGCTCCTGGAAGAGCGGGATGCCCAGGGTCTTGGCCAGGGCGTTCTCGAGCAGCGGGTGGAGGTAGGTGACCGGTTCCTCGCCGTTGCGACGGCGGATGTAGGGATGCACCGATCCGCCCTGGATCGGCCCCGGACGGATCAGGGCGACCTCGACCACCAGGTCGTAGAAGCAACGGGGCTTGAGCCGCGGCAGGGTGGCCATCTGGGCTCGCGACTCGATCTGGAACACCCCGATCGTGTCGGCCTGCTGGAGCATGTCGTAGACCTCGGACTCCTGCGGAAGGGCGGCGAGGTCGACCTCGACCCCGTCGGTCTCCCGGATGAAGTCGATGGCGTAGTGCAGCACCGACAACATCCCGAGCCCGAGCAGGTCGAACTTCACGAGGCCTGCCGCGGCACAGTCCTCCTTGTCCCACTGGAGCACGCTGCGGTCCTCCATGCGTCCCCACTCGACCGGACACACCTCGATCACGGGCCGGTCGCACATGACCATGCCGCCGGAGTGGATCCCGAGATGGCGGGGGAAGTGTTCGATCTCGGCGGCGAGTTCGAGCACCGGGAGCGGGATCGAGGTGTCGGGGTCGACGGCGCCCGTCTCGACAAAGCCCTCGGAAACACTGCGCCACCGGTCGACCTGCTTCGAGAAGGCATCCTGTTGACCGGTGGCGTAGCCGAGGGCCTTGGCCATGTCCCTGATCGCCGATTTGGAGCGGTAGGTGATGACGTTGGCGACCTGGGCGGTGTGGTGGCGGCCGTGCTTGTCGTAGACGTACTGGATGACCTCTTCTCGACGGTCGCTCTCGATGTCGATGTCGATGTCGGGCGGACCGTCGCGTTCGGGTGACAGGAACCGTTCGAAGAGCAGACCGAGCGACACGGCATCGGCATTGGTGATGCCGAGGGCGAAACACACCGCCGAGTTCGCGGCCGATCCCCTCCCCTGGCAGAGGATGTCGACGCGGCGGCAGAAGTCGACGATGTCCCACACCACGAGGAAATAGCCGGGGAAGCCGAGCTGGTCGATGAGGGCGAGCTCGCGGTCGAGCTGTGCCCAGGCCCCTTCGACCCGTTCGGCACTGCGGGGGCCGTAGCGCGCGGTACCGCCCTCCTCGACCAGGCGCCGTAGGAACCCCATCTCGTCGAGTCCGTCGGGGCAGGGGTAGGGCGGCAGGTTGGGCGCCACCAGGGAGAGATCGAACGCACACTCGAGACCGATGGCCGCGGCCCGTTCGACCACACCCGGGTAACGGGCGAACCGCAGGGCCTGCTCGTCGCCACTGCGCAGGTGGAGCCCGGCCGGCGGGAGCCAGCCGTCGATCTCGTCGAGACTGCGACGGGCCCGGACCGCGGCCATGGCCGCGGCGAGCCGCTTACGGGCCACCGAATGGTGGTGGACGTTGCCGGTGGCCACGAGGTCGAGCCCGGAGGCGACCGCGAGCTCGGCCAGGCCGTCGTTGCGGACCGAGTCGGACGGCAGACCGTGATCCCACAGCTCGACCGCGACATTGCCGCGACCGAAGTCGGCGACGAGGCGATCGAGGGCCCGGCGGGCCGCAGCCGGGCCGGACTCGGTGAGCGCCTTCGGCACCGGCGCCTTGCGACAACCGGTGAGGATCAACCAGTGGTCGTGGCCCCGCTCGCTTCCCACTCCGCCGAGCTCGACCAACCGCTCGTAGCTGATCCGCGGCGCACCCTTCTCTCCGGCCAACTGTCCTTCGCTGATGGCGCGGCCGAGCATCGCGTAGCCAACGGGATCGCGGGCGAGGACCAGCAGATGTTCGCCACCCGGATCGGCCGGACCGGGCCGGGAGAGATCGGCGGCCGACTCATCGAGCGTCAACTCGGCCCCGAACACGGTGGGAAGGCCGACCGCCCGAGCAGCTTCGGCGAAGCGCACGATGCCGTAGAAGCCGTTGTGGTCGGTGAGGGCGAGCGCCTTCAGGTCGAGCCGGGCGGCTTCCTCGGCCAGCTCTTCGGGATGCGACGCGCCGTCGAGGAACGAGAAGTTCGAATGGCAGTGCAGCTCCGCATAGGGCGTGGTGCTGCGGTACGGCTCAGGGTGGTCGGGAGCGGTCGGCGGCTCGTATTCACCCCGCGTGCGTGTCCACGCCGGGCTGTCTCCCCCGTCGCCCTCCCACAGATCCCGGACCCGGCCCGAGGGCGGACGATCAGAGAGCGTTCGTTCGAGGTCCTTCCAAGGGACGTTGGGGCTGTTCCATCCCATCCGGCGCAGGGTAGACGAACACCTGTTCGCTCTCAAGTCGATCGATCTGGGCGACGACCGTTCCCACCGCGGCCACGAAGAACACCAACGGCGATGCCGTCTCGAACACCGAATCGGTCATCGCGAAGAGGGCGTAGCCGAGTGTCACCAGCAGTCCGGCTGCACCCAGGGCCCGTAGATCGTCATCGGCGCTGCGTAGGGCCCGCGCACCGATCCAGGCGGGTGTGGCCAGGAGGGCGAGAAGGGTCACCAGGCCCACGATGCCGCCGCTTCCGAGGTGCGAGATGTACTGGTTGTGAGGATGCTCGTGTTCACCGATTCGCTCGGCCCGCACGCCCGCGGCGACATCCTCGGCGAACCGATCGTCCATGTTCCCCCAGCCGACCCCGAGTGCCGGCGAGTGACGGAACCCGGCGAACGCGCTGCGCCACATCTCGAACCGGGCGCCGATCGAGGTCGCGCCGGCAGCCTCGGGCCGGCCGTGACTGGCCACATAGTCGACCGTCTCGGAGATCCCCCGATCGAAGGCCCGCAGCGCGGCGCGGTCGTTGGCGTTGAGGGCGACGATCGTCACCGGCGTGAGCACCAGCACGAGCACGGCGACATAGCGCACCCGGCGAGCACTCGGCGACCGGAGATGGTGCACGAGCGCCACGATGACGACGACCGGAATCGCGAGCCAACCACCGCGGGACTGCGACAGGACCGACGCGGTCAACGACATCACGATGGCGACGAGTGTCCAGCGGGCGATCCGCCGTTCGTCACCGACGCCGAGGCCGCGGGTGACCATCGCGACGAATCCGAGCAGGAGCGCCATCTCGCCGAAGTGGATCGGATTGACGGCAGACGTCGGTCGACCCATCCCCGCGAAGAGCAGCATGACCATCGACACCGTGCCGGCCGCGATCGAACCGGCAACGGCGCCGAGCCAGATCGCCGGGCGGAGGTCGACCCGCGCCGAACCCCGCACGACGGCGAAGCCGATGGGCACCATGCTGAACCGGAGGGCGCTGGTGATCGCTTCGGCGCCACCGGCGCCGTCGACCGCCGACCAGAGGCCGCCGAGCGCGAACGCGAACCCGGTCGCCATGAGGTCGTTGCTCGCGACCTTGGGGGCCTGGCCGGGCACTCTCCCCCGTCGGACCCGGAAGGCCACCATGGCGGCAAGGGCCGAGACGAGCAGCACGTCGGGCGCGAGCACGATGAGCATCGGGGCGACGACGGTCGCCCCGACGTACCACCGAGCTTCCCTGGCATCCGCCGACATGCGCGCATGGTACGAACCACCGCCCCGGAATGGATGTCGGGGTGACCAGTGCCACTACCGTCTTCGGCATGAGCATCCGAGAGAACGCCCGCGACTGGGCCCGTGCCAACTGGGATCCGGCCATGCCGGTGCGCGAGTGGTGGCAGCTGCTCGCCGACGAGCGCTACTCCCTGCCCTCGCTGCCGGAGCACGCGGGCGGGCGCGGGTACTCGCGTCAGGAGGAGAACGAGGTCAAGCGGGGCCTGGGCGACGCCGGAGTCCTCGGTCCGCCCGGCGGCATCGCGACGATGATGGCCGCCCCCACGATCGCCGACCACGGCACGCCCGAACAGATCGAGCGCCTCGTGGCGCCCATCCTCAACGGCACCTCGTCGTGGTGCCAGCTCTTCTCCGAGCCCGGCGCCGGCTCCGACCTCGCCGGACTCCAGACCCGCGCCGAGCGCGACGGCGACGAGTGGATCGTCAACGGCCAGAAGGTCTGGACCAGCCTCGCCGCCGGCACCGACTACGGCATGCTCCTCGCCCGCACCGACCCCGACAAGCCCAAGCACTCGGGGATCACCTGGTTCGCGTTCCCCATGCAGCAGGACGGGGTCGACATCCGCCCTCTCGTGGAGATGACCGGACAGGCGTTCTTCAACGAGGTGTTCATGGACGACACCCGTGTGCCCGACGCCAACATCATCGGCGACCTCAACGACGGCTGGCGGGTCGGCAACACCACCCTCGCCTACGAGCGGGGCAGCCTGGCCGGCGCCGGCGTGGAACTGCCCTTCGCCCGGGCCGGCTCGTCGTCGGACGAACTCGACCAACCGGCGGGGGGATTCGGCCTGCGGACCGAAGGCGGACCCCGACCGCAGGTCGGCGCCGCGCCCACAGCCGTTCGCTACGGCGAGTACGCCGGCAAGCTCGGGCTCGACGATCCGGCTCGGCGGGACGCCCGCGTCCGTCTCTACATCCGTGAGGAGGTGAACCGGCTCCTGGGCCAACGGTCGCGCTCGGGTGCGGTGCCCGCGATCGGCAACCTCGGCAAGCTCGCCATGAGTGAGATCGCCCGCATGAAGCGGGAAGCCGGCAACCTGTCGATCGGCGCCCTCGGCATGCTCACCGGCGACGATGCCGCCGACGGCCCGGGCAACGGCGAGGTCCAGGCCACCACGCTGCACTCACCCGCTCCGTCGATCTACGGCGGTACGGATCAGGTCCAGCGCAACATCCTCGGCGAGCGCTTCCTCGGGCTCCCCAAGGAGCCCGGCCCCGCCAAGACCACCCCGTTCAGGGACCTGCCCAAGAACTGACCCGTCAGACCGGTGTCAGACACTCGTCACGGCGTGCGTACCGCGTCCGCCCGTGTCGCCATCGTCTTCGCGGCCGCCGCGATCTGGTTCGCGGTTCCCTCTTTCGCAGCGGCGGGCCTGGCTCTGGATCGTCCCGCCTGGGCGGATCCCGACGACGGAACCGACGGCACGCGGGTCGAGAAGAAGACGAGCTGGTATCCACCCGGCGTTCGCTACGAATGGACCGGGAGAGAGTCGGGGGCCCGCCGCGTCGTGGTCGACCCGTGGGAGGAGGGCGCCCTGGCCGGGCCGCTGCTCTGGACCGGGTTCTGGCTGGTGGCCGTGGTGATGGCCGATCGCCTGCTCGTTCGTTCCTGAGTCTTGGCCGTCCCTGGACCCCGGAGGTTCGTGGGTCGCGGGCTCAGCGGGACCGATCGTCGACCCGCGCCGGCAGGGGGGACACGGCGGCGCGGGCCGCGATCGTCTGGAGCGCGACGACGGAAACGACTGCGAAGGTGATGGCAGCCAGCGGTCCGGAGAGGATCAAGAGGCATGCCGCCATCACCGCGGCCACGAGTGAGGGGAAGCTCGTGATCAGTTGCCAGGGGGAACGCATGTCCGCAGCCTTTCTCGTCGGATCTTCCCGTCGTGCTCACCCCCACCTACGCACCGACCCGGCGGGTTGGATGCACCATGCGGCCGTTCATCGGACTCGGTGCGGAAATTTCTGATAGCCAGGTGGGTGCCGGATGGACCAAGGGGGGCTCCATGACCGCACACCGTTTCCGACTCCTGTCGGTTCTGCTCGTCGTCTTCGCGATGATTGCTGCCGCATGTGGCGACGACGGCGGGGGTGACGACGCGACGGACGCCACCACGACGACGAGCACGGCCGCGCCCGACGACGGCAGCGCGCCCCCGGACGACTCCGCCACGACGACGGCCCCGCCGCTCGACGTGGAACCGTTCGACTCGTACCGCGGCGTCACCGCCGACACGATCACGATCGGCGTGACGTCGTCGGATCTCGACGAGCTGCGCGACCTCGGTCTCGTCGACATCAACAACGGCGACGTACCCCTGATCTGGGACACCTTGATCGCCGACATCAACGCCCGCGGCGGTGTCGCCGGGCGGCAGCTCGAGATCGTCTATCGCGAGTACAACCCGGTCTTCACCGCCTCGGCGGACGACGCCTGCATCGAACTCACGCAGGACAACGAGGTGTTCATCGTGATGGGCGGCATCGGCGGACCGGCGATCGACAGCATCCTGTGCTTCGTCGAACGGAACGCACACATGATGATCGGCGGCACCCACACACCGGCCCACTTCCCGAGGCGGGAAGCGCCCTGGGTCTCCATCATCATGAGCAGCGAACGGCGTCACCGGGGCACGCTCACGCTGTACCAGGAGCTGGGTCTCCTCGACGGCAAGGTCGCAACGTACGACGATTCGTCGGAGCACGAGTCGGTCACCGAAGACGTCGTGCTCCCGGCACTGGCCGATCTGGGCGTGGATGTGGTCGAGTCGTTCACCAGCACGATCCCGCAGGGCGACGAGGTTGCGCTCGCCGAGCAGGCCGAGATCTACGCAGAAGTGATCAAGGACGAGGGCATCGACACGCTGATCATCGTCCAGTCGCAGCTCGCGTTCGGTATCGCGCACATGCGCGAGGCGGGATTCGAGGGCACCATCGTCGGCATCGACACCGGCGAGCAGGTGCTGACGATCGGGGGCTTCGACGAGCGCGACCCGGCGCTGTACGACGGCACCTACGCGCCGATGGGGCCGTCACGTGACGAGGCCTGGGAACTCCCGGCTTCGCAGGCCTGCTACGACATCCTCCGCGATGCGGAAGGGATCGACGTCAAGCACCCCGACGACGTGCCCGATGGCGAGCCGAACTGGGCCGGCGGCATGGTCGGACCCTGCGCCTACCTCACGATCTTCGAGGCGGCGGCCAACCACGCTGGTGGGGACCTGAACCCCGACACCTTCCTCGCCGGCGTCGAAGCCATCGGCGAGATCGAGCTGGCCAACATCGCGTTCGCCAGCCTCGGGCCCGACAAGTACGACGCCAACGACGCACTGCGCATCGGCCAGTTCGACTCCACCGTCGGCGAGAACGGCAGCCTCGTACCCGTCACCGACGTGGCTGACATCAGCTAGCTCAGCGAGCCGGAGGCCGGCTCCCCGAGGCCGCTGCGATCGATCGCCCTGCGATCGGTGCCCAGATAGCTGGCGATCACGGCCGGGTCGGTACGGACCGAGTCGGGTGATCCCTCCGCGATGATGCGCCCGTCCTCGAGGCAGTAGACCCGGTCCGACAACGACATGATCAGGCCCATGTCGTGTTCGATGACGACCATCGTCGCGTCGAGCTCCTGCTGAATGGAGGTGATCAGGGGGGCGAAGGCCTCGGTCTCCCGCTGGGCCAACCCGGCCGTGGGCTCGTCGAGACACAGCACGCGAGCATCGAGCGCGAGGAGCCCGGCGAGCTCGACGATGCGCCGCGTGCCCGTCGACAACTCGTTGATGAACGTGTCGGCGTAGCGTCCGAGTCCCAGGAAGTCGATGAGTTCCCCGGCCTGGCGGCGCTTCCGGCGGTCGCGGCGCAACGCGACCGGGAGGTACAGCGACGTGGAGAGCAGCCCGGTGCGTTCCCGGGCCTCGAGCGCGACGAGCACCGTCTCGCGAACCGTCAGCTCCGGGAACAGGTCGGCGGACTGGAACGTGCGCCCGAGCCCGGCCTGCGTGCGCCGATGAGCGGGAAGACCGGTCACGTCGACACCGTTGATCACCACCTCGCCGGCGGCCGGCACATAGCCGCCGATCGCGTTCATGAGCGTGGACTTGCCGGCACCGTTCGTGCCGATCAGGCCGACGACCTCGCCGTGCGCGACCTCGAAGTCGACACTGTCGACCGCGATGATGCCGCCGAAGCGAACATCGATGTCGGTCGCCCGGAGCGCCACGTCACCGTGGATCTCCGCTTTCGAGCGGGCGAGCACGGCCGCCGGTGCCGCCGGTGCCGACACGCGCTCAGGCGGTGGACGACGACGAGCGACCCAGTCCACCAGCGCGTCCCGGACGACATACCCCACATGCACCAGCCCGGCCGGGAAGTAGAGGATCAACACGAGCAGACCGATGCTCGACGTGAAGAGCGGCACGAGCTCGTTCTCCGGCCAGAACGAGGGCAGCCCGATGATCCACACGGCGCCGATCAGCGGGCCGAGCAGCGTGCCGAGGCCGCCGATCACCACCATCGCCACCACGTTGAGCGAGTCGTCGAGCGTGAAGAACTGGTTTGCCAAGGGCACGTTCTCGACCAGGCCACCGAGCAGCGCACCACCGAACCCCGCGATGCCCCCGGCCAGCGCGAACGCCATCAGCTTCATGCGGACCGGAGAGACGGAATAGGCGCTCGCGTTGTCCTCGTTGTCACGCACGGCGATGATCGCTCGCCCGATTCCCGACCGCCGCAGGCGGGCCACGACGATCAGGAGGAGCACCAGCCCGATGAGGCAGAAGTAGTAGTAATCGCGCTCGGTCTCGAGCTCCCACCAGGCCAGACTCCCGCGGTCGAACTCGACCGATGAACCCTGGCCGTCGTCGAGCACATCACGACGGAACAGGTACACCTGAGCCGCGAGCGCGAAGGTGAAGGTGCTCACCGCGAGCAGCAGACCCCGCACGCGCAGGGACCCGAGACCCACGACGGCCGCGATCAGGCTCGTCGTGACCGCAGCCACCACGATCGACACGACGAAGGGCAGGTCGGGGAGCGTGAGGGCGAACAGCTGGAACTCGTCGCCCCAACCGACTCCGAAGTGGAGGCCACGGTTGAACCCCGCGGCCAGCAGGGCACCGAACCCGGCGAACGCCATCTGGGCCAGCGACACCTGACCCGACCAACCGGTGATCACCGTCACCGACAACGCACACACCGCGAACGCGACGATGCGGGCGTAGATGCGGTGGCGAGACGGCAGGTCGACGAGGGCGGGCACCACGACACCGATGAGGAGCAGGGCGATCGGCCCGAGATGGGTGAAGTGCCGTACCCACCAGATCGACCGGAGGTACTGCGGCACCGGCCGACGCTTCGAGACGAACGCGAACGATGCCTTCCCCTCCCCCTCGCCGCGGCTGCGCAGCACGATCGCCGCGACCACCAGGACGAACAGCACGAAGTCGAACAGACCCGGGTCACTGAGGTGGATCCTCACGATGTGTGCCTGCAGGAGACCCAGCGCGACGCCGGCCGCCACCGTCCATCGGAACGAGACCATGCCGCCGATGACGGCGGCGGCAAGCGCCCTCGTCATGGTCACGGGCCCGAGGTTCTGGATGCCGGTCGCCTCACCGCGTCGCCCGGCGAGCATGATCATCGCCGCCGCCGCCAGGAAGCCCGCGACGGTCCACACGAACAGCGACACCGTCCGGGGGTTGATGCCCTGGAGGCGGGCGAGGTCGGGGTTGGTCGCCGATGCCTGCACGGTCTGGCCGAAGACGGTGCGGTTGAGGAAGACCGAGAGCCCGATCGCCAGTACCGGCACCATGACGAGAATCGTGAGATCGGGGCCCTCGACCTCGATGCCCCAGAACGGCTCCCACTCCGATCCGAGCGGAATCGGGTATCCCTCGCCGCTTTCGGGCTTCGCGTCGGGGAGGGCGAAGAGAATCGCCTGCATCAGCTGCGCGATGCCGATCGTGGCGACCAGCACGATCACCCGGGGCGCGTCGAACAGCCGGCGCACGACGGCGAGCTCCAGCACCCCACCCCCGATGGTGCCGACGGCGAGGGCGACCGGGAGCGCGACCCAGTAGGGGAAGTCGTAGTTGACGACCATGATCGCCATCAGCCCCATCGCCGGGAGACCCATGTTGCCGACCGCGAGGTTGATCACCCGGGTGGACCGGTAGATGAGCACGACGCCCATGCCGATCAGCCCGTAGACGAGCCCGATGGTCAGGCCGTTGAACACCAGTTGCCAGGAGCTCCGGTCGACCCACCACGCCCAGACCCAGTCCCAGACCGGGATGTCGGCGACGACCGCCATCAGCCGCCCTCCTCACCGAGGAAGACGGCACGGGCGATGTCGTCACGTTCGAGCAGCTCGGCGGCCGACCCCTCGAAGCGGACCTGGCCCTTCTCGAGGAAGATGGCCCGATCGCTGATCTGCAGGGCGATGTTGATCGACTGTTCGACGATCACCATCGTCTGCCCGGCGTCGCGCAGCCGATCGATCAGCTCCAGCAGCTCCTGCACGACCGACGGTGCGAGGCCGAGCGAGAGCTCGTCGATCAGCAGGACATCGGGCTCGTTCAGCATCGTGATGCCGAGTGCCAGCATCTGCTGCTGACCGCCCGAGAGGTTGCGGGCAAGATCCTTCTCTCGGCCGACGAGCCCGGGAAAGAGCGCTTTCACCCCGGCGATCCGACGGTGGACGTCGTCGCGGTCCCGGCGGTACTTGTACGCCCCCATAATCAGGTTCTGCTGCACCGTCATGTCGGAGAACACGCCCCGGCCGCCCGGCAGCTGCTGGATCCCGAGCCCGCTCCGTACCTGTGGCGAGCTGAAGGTGATCGTTCGTCCGTGGTGTCGGACCACCCCGCGCGACGGCGTCCCGAGCCCGCTCACCACCCGCAACACCGTCGACTTGCCGGCGCCGTTGGTGCCGAGCAGCGCCAGCGACTCGCCCTTGCGCACCTCGAACTCGATGTCGAAGAGCACCTGGACCTTGCCGTAGCTGAAGTCGAGATTGTTGACCTGCAGCGCAGGGATGTTGTCGGGGTCGAGCGATCGCCGTTCGGACTCGTCGAGCTCTTCGCGCAGCTCCTGCACGACCTGGGAGAGATCGAGCTTCACGAACGACGCGGCCCGCACCATCAGTGCGCCGCCCACGAGCGTCGTCGGAACGCTCAGCAGCAGGACGGTCGTGCGCGGCCCCCACGCATCGGCGAAGAACAACGCCAACAGCCCCCCGCCGACCGCACCGGTGAAGAAGATGTAGAGCGTGCCGAGCGCCGAACCCAGACCGCGGAGGCGATACGGGACGATCGACTGGAGCATCGGCTGCACCATCGCGAAGGCGGCGAACAGCATGACCTCGCGCGGGATCGAGAGGATGACGAACGACGCCACGTTCGGCATGAAGTACTGGACCGGCATGAGGAAGGCCGAGAAGAAGATCAAGGCGCCGACGAGCCGCAGGACCAGGCTCGGGTCGCGCCGGTAGAGGCGATCGAAACGGGGCCCGATGAAGACCAACGCCACCATCACGAAGACCCCGCCGGCCGCCAGCGCGATCCCGCGGTCGAGGGCTTCGAGGTTGAACTCGTCCTCGAGGAACAGGTTCTCCAGGAATGGCGCAGTGAAGATCCCGAAGCCCATCGCGCTGAAGCCGACGATCACGCCCCGGAGGGTGCGGATCTGCCAGAGACGGGCGAACGCCGCCTCCATGCTCGGCGGCAGCGGATCGTCCTCGGCGATCGCGTCGCCCAGCACATCCTCCTTCTCCCACCGGCCCCGTGTCGGCTCCTCCAGCCGGAACGCCGCGAAGGCGAAGAAGATCACCGGCACCCCGAGGATGTAGTACGCCCATCGCCAACCGTCGACCTCACCGGGGCCGTTCGCGATCTCGGTGATGCCGCCCACGAGGAGCGGACTGAGCACGGCGACACCACGGCCGGCGATCGCCGTGATCGCGCCGATACGGCCGCGGATGCCGATCGGATAGGCGTCGGCGATCATCGAGCCGTGCACGGGAATGGTGTTGGCCTTCGCGATGCCGACGCCGAATCGGGCCCAGAAGAAGGCGAACGCGTTGGGCACGATGCCGCTCAGGAACACGCAGATGCTGAACGCGATGCTCGACCAGCCGATCACCGGACCGCGCCGATAGCGGTCGGCCAACCAGCCCATCGGCACTGCGCCGAGCACCACGAACGCGGCGGAGATCGCGCCGATGAAGGTGATCACGCCGTCGCCCACACCGAAGGTGTCGCGGATGTCGGGGGCGAGCAGGGCGAAGGCCGACGTCTGGAGCTCGTCGAGCGAGTTGAGGATGAGCAGCACGACGAATGTCGTCGCTCCTCCACCCATGAGCAGTCCCTTGCGGAGGCTCAGTTCCTCGCTGCCGACGCCCGGGAGCAGGTCATCGGCGAAGAGCAGCTCCTCGTCGGCCTGCGCGTCTCGGCGGGCCGCTTCCTCCTCGAGCACGAGACCCGCGAGCGCGGCGGCCTGCCGCGGCCTCTCGTCGTTCGTTTCGTCCCCCTCGGCCATCGTCCCCCCGGATCGGCCTTCGTGTCACCGCTGCGTTCTCTGCGCTTCACTCCATGTGAGTCCCTGCTCCACGTCGATGTCGTGAGGCAGCCCGAGCAGCCGCTCGGCGATGACATTTCGTAGCACCTCGCTGGTTCCGCCGCCCACCGTCAACGCCGGAGAGAAGAGGAACCCGTCGTTCCATTGCGCCCACGTCCCGTCCTCCGGACCCCGGGCGAGCATTCCCGCGGCCCCTTCGAGATCGACCGCGAGCTCATAGACGAGCTTCCCGTGCGGGTCGGCCAGCGCCTTGCGCAGCGACGCATCGGGCCCCGGCTGCTTGTTGAGCTTCGCCGCCACGAGGGCCAGCCGCTCCTTGAGCGCACCCGACTCGATACCGCCCCGCCGGCGTACCGCGTCGACGAGGTCGCGCACCGTCGGCCCGTGCCCCCACCGCAACCCACCCTGGCTGAGCGACACCCGCTCATTCGCCAGCGTCTGCTTGGCCATGGCCCACCCGTTGTGTTCCTCACCGATGAGGTTCTCGGCCGGGACTCGCACGTCGTCGAAGAAAACTTCGTTGAAGAGCCCACCGCCACTCATGTTGACGATCGGCCGCACCTCGATGCCGGGGGTCGCCATGTCGACGATGAAGTAGCTGATGCCGGTGTGCTTCGACACGTCGGGGTCGGTGCGGGCGATGAGGATGCCGAACCTGGCGACATCGGCCAGCGACGTCCAGATCTTCTGCCCGGTGATCACGTACTCGTCGCCGTCGCGGACCGCGCGCGTCGAGAGGTTCGCCAGATCGGAGCCGGCCCCCGGCTCGCTGAACAGCTGGCACCACATCTCCTCGCCGGTGAGCATCGGCGGAAGGTAACGCTGCTTCTGCTCGTCCGATCCGTGCAAAATGATGACCGGACCGCAGTGACCGGTGCCGATCGGGTTCACGGGCTTCTTGACGCCGGCCCGCTTCATCTCCTCCTCGATGACGAGCTGGAGGACCGGCTCGGCATCGAGGCCCCACGGCTCGGGCCAGTGCGGGACCACGAGGCCGCGGTCGCGGAGCTGCACCGGCGTGGGCGCCGGATGCGCGGCGAACCACTCGCGTAGCTCCTGCCGCCGGGGGTCGTCATCGCCCGGCAGATCGAGCATGAGGGTCGATGCGGGACTGGCGGCCATGCCCCACCTTAGGCAAGGCTGCTCACATGGCTCTCACCGATGCTTCGACCGAGCACTACACCGTCATCTCCGCCGACACGCACGCAGGCGGAAGTCACGCGGCATACCGCGAGTATCTCAGCGAGGAGTTCCGCGAAGAGTTCGACGCGTGGCGCGGCGAATACAAGAACCCCTACAAGGACCTGGGCGACAACCGCCGGCTGCGCAACTGGGACAACGACATGCGCAACCACGCCCAACTCGACGAGGAGGGCGTGGTCGGCGAGGTCGTGTTCCCCAACACAGTGCCGCCCTTCTTCCCCAGCTTCGTGCTGTTCGCCCAGCCGCCCACCGCCGAGCAGTACCGCCAACGCCGTGCCGGCATCCAGGCCCACAATCGCTGGCTCAAGGACTTCTGCGACGAGTACCCCGAGCGTCGCGCCGGCGTCGGCCAGATCTTCCTCAACGACGTCGACGACGCGATCGAGGACCTCACCTGGATCAAGGAGAACGGCCTGCGGGGCGGCATCCTCCTGCCCAACATCGCCCCCGACGTGAAGTGGGTGAAGCCGCTCTACGACCCCTACTACGAGCCGCTCTGGGACGCGATCGAGGACCTCGACGTGCCCGTCAACTGCCACTCCGGCACCGGCAATCCCGACTACGGCAAGTACCCGATCTCGATGCTGCTCTACATCAACGAGGTCGGCTTCTACACGCAGCGTCCGCTGGTCCACATGATCCTCGGGGCCGTGTTCGAGCGTCACCCGAAGCTGAAGTTCGTGCTGACCGAGATCGGGGCCTCGTGGATCCCGCCGCTGCTCGAGCAGCTCGACGGCACGATCTCGCGCATCCGCGACACGGGCGAGACCGGTGAGATCAAGTACGACCGCGGTGTCCTCCCCTCGATGCTCGCGACCGAGCAGTGGGCCCAGTGCGGCTACGTGGGCGTCTCGGGTCCGAGCGCGGCCGACATCGACGCCCGCTACGACGTGGGGATCGACCGGTTCATGTGGGGCAGCGACTACCCGCACGACGAGGGCACCCATCCGCACACGAAGGAACACCTGCGCCGCCGTTTCGCCGGCCTCGACCACGACGAGTGCGTGAAGATGCTGTCGGGCAACGCGGCGAAGCTCTACGACTTCGACCTCGACAAGCTGGCTCCCCTCGCCCAGCAGTACGGGCTCACCCGCGAGGAACTCCACACACCGGTCGACGGCCCCGACGAGGCCGACTACATCGGCATCGGCGAAGACATGGACACCGACGCGCTCTAGTTGTCGCGGGCTCGCGTCGTGACGAGTGTCTGACACCGGTGTGACGGGTCGTGCGCTAACCCAGGCCGCCGGTTTCCCACATGCGGGCGAAGTGGCCGCCGGCGGCGAGGAGTTCGTCGCGGGTGCCGACCTCGGCGACACCGCCGTCGGCGACGACCACGATCCGGTCGGCCCGCATGGTGGTCTGGAGCCGATGGGCGATGATCACGGCGGTGCGGCCCTCGAGGACGACGTCGAGGGCCTGCTCGACCGCCTGTTCGGTGCGCAGGTCGAGTGACGAGGTCGCCTCGTCGAGCACGAGCAGCCGCGGCTGCGAGAGGAAGGCGCGGGCCAGGGCCAGCAACTGGCGTTCGCCGGCGGAGAGGGCCACGCCGCGTTCGTGGCAGGGCGTGTCGAGGCGATCGGGCAGGCGATCGAGGAGGCGGCCGAGCCCGACCTGCTCGCAGGCCGCCTCGAGCTCGTGGTGTTCGAGGTCGCGACCGCCGATCAGCAGGTTGTCGCGGATCGAGCCGGCGAAGAGGAAGGGCTCCTGGGGCACCACGCCGATCTGGGTGCGCAGCGATGCGAAGGTGACGTCGCGCACGTCGTGACCGTCGATCGTGACACGCCCGATCTGCGGGTCGTAGAAGCGGTTGAGGAGTTTGGCGATCGTCGACTTGCCCGCACCCGTCGGACCGACCACCGCGATCGTCTCCCCCGGGTGGATATCGAGATCGACGTCGGAGATCACCGGTTCGCCGTCGTCGTAGCCGAAGGTGACCCCCTCCAGCGTGATCTCGCCGACGACCGGCGGCAGCTCGTAGGCGTCGGGCTTCTCCGGAACCGTCGGCTCGCTGGCCAACACGCCGTCGATCTTCACGACCGAGGCGAGACCCTGTTGGTAGATGTTGTAGAGGGCGACGAGCTCGGTGATCGGTGCGAAGAACGCACCGACGTAGAGCACGAACGCGATCAGCTCGCCGAGCGTGACCCGGCCATCGAGCACGAACTGTCCGCCGACGATCAGCAGGACCATCTGGGCGAACGGCCCCATCGCCTCCGAACCCGGCCCGTAGACGCCGTTGATGTAGGCCGTGCGATCGTTGGCGTCGAGGTACTCGCCGGCCTCGTTCTGGTGTTCGACCACGGCTCGTTCGCGGCGGTTGTGCGCAGTGATCAGCCGGATCCCGGCGAGGCTCTCCTGGAGATGGGCGAGCACGTCGGCGATCGTGTCGCGCACGCGGAGCTGGGCCGTCGCCGCCACATTGCGATACCACAGGGACAGCGCCAACGTGCCCGGGATCACGGCCAGCAGCGTGACCAGCGCGAGCAACGGGCTGAGCAGGAACAGCGCGACCGTGACCGCGACCAGCGTCACCCCCTGCACCGCCAGCTGCACGAGCCCCTGTTGGAACAGCTGCTGCAGCGGCTCGAGATCGCTCGTCATCCGGCTCAGCAGACGGCCGGCCCGCTCGTTGGTGTAGTAGTCGATGCTCAACCGTTGGAAGTGGGAGAAGAGCTGGACCCGCAGGTTGGCCATGATGCGGGCGCCGACCCGGCCCGCGGCCATCGTGCGCACGACCCCGACCAGGATCGACACGGGCACGAACACCGCGAAGACGACGCCGATGGTGACCACGAGTCCGCGGTCGCCCTTGCGGATGCCCTCGTCGATCGAGATCTGCAGGAGCAGCGGCCCGGCCTGCGACATCACCGCCTCGACGGCGACGAGCAGGAACACCCCGAACAGCGCCAGGGAGTACGGCCGCAGGAAGCGCGACATCGTGAACCGGGTGTGCTCGTAGTCGCTCTGGCTGAACTCGGGCGGGTCGACGGCGACCGCAGGCGGGCCCTCCTCCATCCAGCGTTCGACCGTCTCCTTGACTTCGGGCGGCACGCCACTGAAGCCCGTGTCGGCCACGCCTCCCCAACCGGCCGTCGCCATCAGCCGACCTCCCCGTCGGGGGTCTCGCCGGGTTCGTGGCCGGGTTCTGGCCCGGGTTCTTCCAGGTGCTCGAGCAGCTCCTGGTAGCGGGGCTCGCTGCGCATCAACTCCTCGTGGGTGCCGGTGGCCGCGACGACACCGGCATCGAGGAAGACGACCCGGTCGGCCAGGGCGATGGTCGACAGACGATGGGCGATGACGATGACCGTCCGGTCGGCGGTGGCCTCACGGAGGCCGGCGTGGATCTTCTCCTCGACGCGGACGTCGATGGCGCTCGTCGCGTCGTCGAGCACCAGCACCTGGGGGTCGTGCAGGAGCGCCCGGGCCAGCGAGATGCGCTGGCGCTGCCCACCCGAGAGCGTGTAGCCCCGCTCCCCCACCACTTCGTCGAACCCGTCGTCGAGGTCCTCGATGAACTCGATGGCCTGCGCGGCCTGTGCCGCGGCGCGGACCCGCTCGTCGGACGCGGTCGGGTCGGCGAAGGCGATGTTGTCCCGAATGCTCATCGAGAAGAGGAAGGGGTCGTCGAGAGCGACCCCGACCGTGTTGCGCAGGCTCTCCAGGGTGGCGTCGCGGATGTCGACCCCGTCGATCTCGATCGCCCCCGACCGCACGTCGTAGAAGCGCGGGAGAAGACGGGCGACCGTCGACTTGCCCGATGCGGTCTCACCCACCAGGGCCACCGTCTCGCCGGGGGCGATGTCGAGCGTGAAGCCCCGCAGCACGTCGGCGTCGCCGCCGTAGCCGAACCGCACATCACGGAAGGCGACCGCGCCCCGGAGGCCGCCGCGTTCGCCATCGGCGTCGCCGCTACGGGAGCCCCCAGCGAGGAGGTCGACGGCATCGGGGCGTTCGACGATGGTCTCGGGCTCGTCGAACACCTCGTAGACCCGCATGGCCGACGCCTTCGCCCGCTGCGCCATCTGCACGAGGTGCCCGATGAACCGGAACGGCACCTGGACCATCACCACATAAGAGCTGAACGCCACCAGGGCACCGATGCCCAGGGTGCCGTCCTCGACCAGCAGCCCGCCGTAGAGCAGCACGACGGCCAGACTCAAGCGGGGCAGATGCTCGAGCGCGGGGATGTAGCGGGCCGACACGTCGGCCCCCTTGACCATTGCCCACCGGAGCTGATCGGCCACGCCGGCCATCCGGGCGACCTCGTGCTGCTCGCCTCCGAAGTTGCGCACGACGCGCACGCCCGCGATGTTCTCCTCCACGAGGGTGGCGACGTCGGCTTGACGTGCCATCACCAGCCACCAGGCCGGGAGCTGGGGGTGGCGGCTCCTGAGTCCGATGAAGGCCACGATCGGGATGGGGATGATCGTGACCAATGTGAGCGGGATGCTCACCGACAACATGAGCGCGAGGGCGAAGAGCAGGCTGATCAGCGACAGCGTCATGAACGGCCCGAAGTTCAGGAACATCTGCACCGCTCGGATGTCGCCGTTGGCCCGGGCCAGCAGCTGACCGGTCTCGGAGCGATCGTAGAAGTCGGCCGACATGCGTGAGAGGTGATCGAAGACGGCATGACGCATCGCCGTCTCGACCCGGAATCCCACGCGGAACATCGCCCGGCGGGCCGCGAAGCCGCTCACTGCGGTGACGACGGTCAGCGCAGCGAGTGCCCAGGCGTAGGGCGCGATCGAATCGGTCTGCTCGTCGAGCGCGTTGTCGATCGCCAGCATCAGAACGGCGGGGACGATCGTCCTCGCCGCCATGCCGATCATCGTGCCGACGATGGCGACCAGCAGGAGATAGCGGGTGGGCCGGACGACCGGCCACAGTCGTCGCAGCCATCCCTTCGACGCGTCGGGGTGAGGTCGTCCCTGGGGTTCGGGGAAGCGGGCGAGTTCGGACGTGGCGAGCGCAGTCACCGCTCGCTCCGCTTGGCGTCCAGGGCATCGCGCCACAGATCGAGCGCGTCGACTGCCCGGCTCCGCTCGTCGGCGTCGAGACCGTCGACGAGCGACGTCATCGCCGCCTCGGCCGCCGCGTTGGCGGTGTCGAGGGCCCGCCCACCCGCTGCGGTGAGCTCGTGGTCGACCCGGCGTCGGTCATCGATGCTGCGGGTCCGGGCGACGAAGCCGTCTTCGACGAGGCCGTTCATCACGGTGGTGACCGTCGGCGGACGCACCGCGAGGAATCGGGCGAGCACACTGCTCGACGTGACGCCGGCCCGAACCAGGGACAGGGCCCGGAACTGCGAGCTGGTGAGACCCGTCTCGTTCACCGCGATCTCGATCGCCCTGCTCAGCGCGATCACCGTGAGCGCGTGCCCGCGATCGGTCGCCATTCCCTTAGCCCCCATAACAATTAGCGTAGCTAACGTTCGGGCTCGACCAGAACTCGGTGGTACACGGCACGGACCGCGAGCGCCTCACGGATCTCCGCCGTCATCCCTTCGGCGTACTCCGATCGATAGGTGTCGTCGGTGACGACCTGCACCGCGAACTGCAACCCCGACATCAACCCGATGAAGGCGGCGACGAGCACGAGCTGCCTCGTGAACACGAGTTCGGCTCCGAGGACCGACCAGGGCGAGCCCAAGTAGGTGTCGTTGCCGAGCGTCTCGTCGGTGAGGGTCGTCCACTGGAGCAGGGTGTCCTCGCGCACGGTGAGCAGCCCGAAGAGCAGATAGAAGCCGGTGATCACGAGCGCAACGAGCAGGATCTGGATCGCCTGCGACACGAAGAGCAGGAGGGCGACGTTCCATTCGGCGCGGCGGCCGAGGGCGGGGGCGTTGGGCGGCGCTTCGTCGTCGCCGGGCACCACGTCGACCACCGGCGTGTCGTCGCAGTAGGGCCGGACGTCGCTCCAGCGGGAGAAGCGGGCCAGGTCGACGGTGATGCGCCGCACCGACAGCATCACGAAGGCGGTGCCGATGGCGAGGACCACGCCGAGCACGCACAGGAAGTACGGCATCTCGAAGTCGTTGGCGACCTGCCACATCTCGGCATTGAGGAAGATGAAGGCCGAGAAGATCAGCAGGATCGGCAGCGACTTCATGGCGAGGTTGGCGATGTCGTTGATCTGGGCCCACACCTGACCCACCGACCAGCGCATCATCGGGATGATCCCCCAGGCCGTGAGCACGAAGCCGACGGTCAGGATCACCAGGTTGGCTCCGAGCACGTAGAGGAGGTTTTCGCTGCGGGCCCCCTCGGCCCCGATGGCGGTGGGGATCGAAGTGAGCACGAAGAACAGGAACAACTCCGGCGCCCCGACGGTGTCGGGCAGCATCCACGGCGGCCGGCCCCGCAGACGGTTGACGACCACGAAGGCGACGAGCATCAGCGCCACCCCACCGAGGAAGGCCAGCGCCTGACCGACTCCCGACCAGCGGTCACCGAAGACGAGGAAGAGCTCGAGGAAGACGACCAGCGACAGGAAGGGGAACATGCGCGACAGCACGTCTTCGCGGACCGAGTACTGATCGATCAGGTGGGGAAGCCCCTGGCGCACGAACCATCGCTCGGTCCGGTCGCGCTGTATCGCATCGGTCGTCGTCATCGGTCACCAGACTGCCAGGCGCTCGCGCTGCGACTTCGCCAATGCCGACGATTCCTCCCGCCGGCCCCGTCGCCGGCCCCACTGACAATCATGGCGGCACCAGTTCCCATCCATCGGCTCCCTGCCGCAGCCGGTGACCACTGTCGTGGACCAGATGGTGGTGGTGCCGGCACAACAGGACCAGATTGTCGATGTCGGTGGGCACCCGCTTGACTCGTGCGTAGGTCGGCTCGACGGGCTTCGCAGTCGTGCGTCTACAGTCCGGACGTGCGCATTGCGCGAGGAAGCGGACGAGTACACGGGATGCTGCGACGGGGTTGTGCGTCGGCAGTCATCGCCGCGGTAGTGGCCGCTGGGTGTGCCGACGAGTTCCCCCGAGATGGGCCGAGCTGGACCGGCGCAAGCGAGCCGACCGAACTCCGGGAGCCTTGGACGACCGCACAGGGCGATGTCCTGGTGATTGAGGATGTCCCATTCGGGAATGGGTCGAGGTACTGCTCAAGCCTCGGTACGGGCTACGGCGAAACGCAAGTTCCCCGCGTGTGCACCTCGCCGTTCTTCACCGCAGAGTCGATGTGGCCGGTCGCTGGAATCGTCTCGTTCCTCAACGCCAGTCAGTTCGAAGAGGGCCGCGCGTTGTTCATCGCGTTGGTGACCGAGCCGGGAGTTGCGGTCGAACTGCAGTGTGGCTCGGTCGAAGCCGAGTCCAGTCCCATCACGGGACCCAACACCCCGGACCTCAGCGTCGCTTTCGGTATTGCCGACACGAGCGAGTGTCCGAGCAGGCTCCTGTTCGCATTCCAGACAGACTCCGAGTCGCAGACTGTCGGAACCACAGCCGGCTCCTGACATCGATTCCGCATGCGGACTTCGCACCCGCTCGACATGGGCGTGTGCGGGCTCGTCACTGAGGGAAGATTGGGAATGCAGTGGCGCCCGTGCTTGGGTGGGCCGCGCAACACGGCGGCAATTTCGTCGTGGAAGGTCCATGAAAGACCTCTGGTGACTCCGACGCTCACGAGCGAGCTGGCGGCTCAGTCCCAGAGCGCCGTCACCCACCACTGGCCCTGCTCGAGGGTGACGAGGCGAGCCTGCCCGTCGTCGGTGAGGATCTGGAACCGAGCCCGACGGCGATGCTCGTCGGTGTCCCACCAGCGCTCGTCGACCGGCCACGGGCCGGCCCACCCCACGATCGGGAGTGACCGGCCCCGGATCCCGAGAGTCACCGGCGGTGCCGAGGCCAGGCCTCTCCCGGTGACGGTGACCATCGCCCCCTCGGCATCGGTGAGCTCGACGGCGTGGGGCTTCGCAGGAACCCGGCTCGGCGACGGTGCCGGCAACCGACCCGGCCACGGAGCGACCTCGTCGCCGTCGACGGGCAGATCGGCCGACCGGCCCCGGAGCTCGACCGTGGAGGCCGACACCAGCACGAGCTGTTCGTCGGGATGACGGCCGCCCCGCCGTTCGGGCACCTTCACCGCGTCGGCCCCGAGCTGACCCTGGAGACGGGCCGCGACCCGGGCGGCCCGTTCGTCGACCTCGGACTCGCCGCCCCAGAAGCCGAGCTGGCGGCCGGTGGCGGGCACGATCTCGTCGGGCAGCAGGGTGACCCGGGAGATCCCGCCGCTCGGCCGGGTGGCGGCCGATCCGTTGAGCCAGCCGTCGAGTTGCCAGCGCACCCGATCGGCGATCGCTCCGGCCGACAGGGCACCCTCGTGGCGCCAGAGCCGCAGGAGGGTCTCGCCGTGTTCGGTCTCGGCCTCGATGGCGATGCGCACACACGAGATGCCGTCGTGGTCGAGCCGCTGGTGGAGGTCGTCGGCCAGGGTGCGGGCCACGAAGGCCACCCGGTCGACCCGGTCGGCCGGCGGGTCGATCTCGGCGGAGACCGACCAGTCGGGTGACGCGAGACGGGCATCGGGCGGCCGTTCGTCGAGTCCGGCGGCGAGACGGTGCGCGCCTCTCCCTTCGTTGCCGAACCGGGCCAGCACGTCGGCCGCGGGCAGCGCCGCGAACGACCCGAGGCTGCGGATCCCGAGGCGGACGAGCACGTCGGTGAGCTCGGGGCGATCGAGCACCGAGATCGACATCGGGGCGAGAAAGGCCGGGCTCTCCCCCGCCGCGACGATCCGGACCGGGTGCGCGGCCCGGGCCGCGAGGCCGGCCGCGAACGGTCCGTCGGCGATACCGACCCTGACCTCGGTGCGTCCGTCGAGCACCTCGCCCATGCGGTCCCGCACGAGATCGGCGACGGCCTCGTCGCCCCCGAAGTAGCGGGACGGCCCCCGCATGACGAGGGCACAGGTGCCCGGGCGGGTGACCTCGACCCTCGGAGTGATGTCGTCGAGGGTGGCGAGGACGGGCTCGAAGGTGCGGGCCTCCCGGGCCTCGTCGCGTTCGACCACGTCGAGTTCGGCACAGCGCGACTGGGCGACGCGGCGCCGCAGCCCTCGGGCCACACCGTGACGGCGGGCTTCGGGCGACGCGGCGATCACCCGGTTGGCGTGGACGACCGCCACGGGTTCGTCGAGGCCTCGCCCGAACGCCACCACCGGCCAGTCGGGACACCAGGCGACCAGGGTGCGGACCGGTCCGCTCATGCGAGCACGCGCAGGGCGGGGCGAACCTCCGATTCCCCCGCCGCCGGTTCGTCGAGCGCTGGTTCGCCGAGCACGACCGGGGCGCCCTGGGGGCCGGGCAGCAGCAGGGCCGCCCCTCGCGGCCGGGCGGCCGACCCACGACCCTGGGTCTCGACCCGGACCCGACGGGCCCGCAACAGGCCGTGGCCGGCACCGAGCCCGGTCCATTCCGATTCGACGATGCGCAGCCCGATGTCGACCCCCGGCTCGTCGAGCGCGCCGATACGGACCAGCGCCGACCCCCGCTCGCGCATGCGGGCGGTGAGACGCCGCACGTCGGCCGGGCGGATCCGTACACCCGGCCCGACCAGCACGACATCGACCGACCCGACGAGGGCCGCGATCACCCCGGCCACGTCCTGCCCCTTCGGGTCGACCACCAGCATGCGCTCGAGCACCACCCCGGCCTCGGCCGCCGCGGTGAGCCCCAGACCCGGATCGCCCACCACCGCCGTCCACGATCCCGACGCCGAAGGGCCGGCTGCCACCGCGAGCGCCAACGAGGTGGCTCCGACACCACCGACGGCCACGATCGACCCCCGCCGCAGGCCGCCTTCGGGGAACAACGACGTCAACGCCGGCAACAACGGCAGGGTGCGTTCCCGGGCCAGGGCCAAGGGCGCGACCTGGCCCGCGACGAGACGCAGGTCTCTGACTCGCTCCGCAGCTGCCATCCTGCGAGTATCGAACACATGTTCGCTTTCCGCAAGAGGGGAATGCCGCCGCCTCCGGCGTGGTTCACTGACCCGTATGCAACTCGAACTCACCGACCGCGCCGCTGCCGTGATCAGGCGCAAGGGCGGCACCGCCGTGGTCGACCTGCTCGAACCATTCGGTTGAGGCAAGAAGTTCGAGGTATCAGTTGATACCAGGACCAAAGGCAGGCGGCTCGATGGCTACACCGTCCGCCGCATCGACGGGCACGAGGTCCTGCTCGACCCCGACCTGCTCCGCCTGCCGATCGAACTGACGATCACCAGCGGCGGCATCTTCGGCCGCGGCCTCAGCGCCACCGCCGACGGCCTCAACGGCGCCGCATGCCCGATCGAGCTGCTCTGACCCAAACGCGATGGGGGCCGTAGTCGATCATCGGCCGCGGGGTAGTGTCGGAGATATGGATCCGACGGAAACCATCCCCGTTGTCGAACCGGGGCGGGCGGCTGCGTTGGCCGCTGACGCGATCGCCGATCAGCCGTTGTCGCCCGCAGCGAGCGCTTCGCTCGCTCGGGCCATCGAGCGGCTGCCGGAAGCACTCACGGAGTCGGACAACGAAGCCCAGGCCACCGACAAGTGAGCCAGCCGGTCCCGTTCCCGGACCCGCGAGTCATCCCGCTGGTCAGCAACCCAGCCGTTTCGCTGCGGAGGTCGACGACAACAACCGGACCCGCGAGCATGGGCATGTGCAGGGACGGAGGAGGCGAAGATGAGTGCCGATGAAGTCGACGAGTACCTGGCTCGACTCGACGAACCGAAGAGGTCGACGCTCGAGCGCCTCCGACAGTCCATCGCCGATGCGATCCCGGAGGCGGAACAGGGCCTCTCGTACGGCGTTCCGGTGTTCAGGATCGCCGGCAAGCCCGTTGCCGGCTTCTCTGCTGCGAGGGACTGGCTCAGCTATCTGCCCCACAGCGGCGCGATTCTCGGCACGATGTCGGACGAGGATCTTGACGGGCTCTCGGCGTCGAAGGGAGCGCTCAGGTTCTCGATCGACCAGCCACCGCCCGAATCACTCATCCGCCGATTGATAGACGCTCGACGCGCCGAAGCGAGCGTCTGAGCGACTGGGCGACTGTTCGGTACGGTGCGGAGGTGGCGGACTCTCGGCCCGAGACGAAGGTGCGCGAGAGCTACGACCGAGCGTCGCAGCGGTACTTCGCTCATGTGCGAAACGAGCTGCAGCACGTTTTGGTCGATCGGGCGAGCCTTCGGCTGTTCGCCGAGTTGGTCGGAGACGGGGCCGAAACGCTGGATGCCGGGTGTGGACCGGGGCACATCGCCGCGTTCCTCGCCGGCCACGGCC
Organism: Acidimicrobiia bacterium; assembly: GCA_030432715.1. Lineage (GTDB taxonomy): Bacteria > Actinomycetota > Acidimicrobiia > Acidimicrobiales > Aldehydirespiratoraceae > JAJRXC01. Next base: position 44,411 of record JAUIML010000001.1, read on the forward strand.
TGAAGGTCTCGGGTCTCGACATCTCGCCGGCGCAGATCGAGATCGCCGAGGCGTCGTTCCCCGACATCGCCTTCCGGGTCGGCGAGCTGGCCGACCTGCCGCTGGGCGACGCATCGGTCGATGCCGTCGTCGCTCGCCACTCGGTGATCCACATCGAGCCGCAGCGCCTCGGGGAGGTGTTCGCCGAGTTCGCCCGAGTGCTCAGGAGCGGGGGCCGCCTCTTCGTCTCCTTCTTCGCCGCGGCCACGCCATCCGACCACGGCCGCGGGTTCGACCATGCGGTCTGCACGGCGTACCAGCTCGACCCGAACGTGATCTCGGCACTGCTGGCCGAAGTCGGCCTCGAGGAGGAGATCCGACTTGTACGTCAGCCTGGTCCGGACGAACGTCGACTCCCCCACGCCACGCTGTTCTGCCGGCCCACCACCGTCGCCCGTTGACGGCGGCGGGACTCCGCGGCGGCTTTCACCGATCCTGGTCGGTCGTCAAGCAGGGCCGGTACCGTACTACCGTCCGGCCATGCGACGGCCTGTGTCACGGCGAACCTTTCTCGCAGGGACTGCGGGGCTGTTGGCCGCTGCGTGCAGCTCGGGCAACGACGCCACCCCGCCGACGACGAGCAGCACCACTCCGGGCACGACGACGACGCCCACCGCGACCGCACCGACCACGGCCACACCGACCACGACGAGCACCCTGGTGCCCACACCGGCGGCCGACCTGGCCGGCGAACCGTTCACACTCGGCGTCGCGTCCGGCGAACCACTGGCCGACAGCGTCGTACTCTGGACCCGACTCGCCCCCGACCCGGCTGATCCGACCGGGGGAATGCCCGACGAACTGTTCGACGTCGCCTACGACGTCGCCCGCGACGAGGACTTCACGACGGTCATCGCCTCGGGACTCGCCATCGCCGACTCCGACTACGCCCACTCGGTCCATGTCGAGCCCGGCGATCTCGAGCCAGCCACGACCTACTTCTACCGATTCCGCATCGGCGAACACGTCAGCCAGACCGGCCGCACCCGTACCCTTCCGGCGGAGGGAACCGACCCGTTCCGGTTCGCGCTGACCACCTGTCAGGACCCCCAGTTCGGCGAGTACGCGGCCTGGGCCGACATCGCCGCCGACGACGAGCTCGACGCCGTGATCTTCACCGGCGACTACATCTACGAGCTCCCGCCGCTCGACTTCTCGCCCCAGGGCGACGGCCGCCGGATGTGGACGACACCGCCGCCGGCCGACCTCGCCGGCTTCCGGGCCCGCTATGCCCAGGTGAAGCGGGACCCGTCCCTGCAGGCCGCCCATGCCGCGCTCCCCTTCCTGACGATGTGGGACGACCACGAAATCACCGACAACTACTGGGCCGATGGCCCCGGCCAGTTCGACAGCGCCGGTGGCGACTTCGCGGCCCGACGGGCCGCCGCCTACCAGGCGTGGTGGGAACACCAGCCGGCCCGGGCACCGGCGCCCACTGCTGGTACCCACACGCTGCACCGGTCGGTCCGGGTCGGCGACCTCGCAGAGTTCTTCCTGATCGACACCCGCCAGTTCGCCGACGAGCCACCCTGTCGCGACACCTCGGCGTTCGACTTCGGAGCGGGGTGCGACGAGCGGGACGACCCCGACCGCACGCTCCTCGGCGACGACCAAGCCGCCTGGCTGACCGCCGGTCTCCGGACATCGAATGCCCGCTGGACCTCGTTGGTGAGTCCGTCGATGTTCGCCGGTCTCGATGCGCGCGACCCCGGCGGGGTGGAGCCGAAGTACTACCTCGAGGCGTGGGACGGCTACCCCGCCGAACGCGCACGCGTGGCCGATGCGCTGGCCGACGCACCGAACCCCATCGTGCTGAGCGGCGACTACCACGCCAGCTTCGTGCTCGACGTCGGTCCCGGCTTCGGCCGAGACGTGATCTGTCCCGAGGTCATGGCGACCGCGATCTCGTCCTCTCCGTTCGCCACCGACTACACGGCGGCCAACCCGCACGTGCAGTACTTCAACCCCGACAACGGCTACACCCGGTGCACCGTCACCGCCGACCGGTGGCAGGCCGACTACCGCTCGGTCGGCGACATCTGGAATCCCGCCGATCCCCTCGAGACCGTCGCGTCGTTCGAGTTCCCGGCGCGCTGACCAGCCGACCCGGTCGGGGCCGAAGGGGCGCACTCGCCTCGAAAGGTCGGCGCAGGGCGGGACGGGTACCATGTTTCGATGCTCGCCAGTCGATCTCGCCTGCTCGCCGTGGTCCTCGCCGTGGCGATCTCCGCGCCGGCCTGTGGCGACAGCGAATCCGACGGCCCCGTGCTCGGTGCCTGCGCCGATTCGGTCGTCGCCGACGAACTGGATCGCTGCAACTATCTGGTGGGCGACTCCACGTTCGCCCTGCTGCTCGCCCACTCGGAAACCCCTGGCAACGCCGACGCCGGATGTGGTTTCCGCGACGATGCCGGCCTGGTCCGCTCGATGACCGGCGAGAATCCGAACAGCGGTTGCCAGATCGACTGGGAGGCGGACACGCCCGAGCTCGACGACGGCGCCATCATCGTCATCGGCGTCTCCATCCACGACGCGATGTGCCGTGCTCCAGCCGACGACCTCGAGGCGATGGACTGTGCCATCGACGCGTCCGTCTACGGCGACGTCGTCGAGCACTACCGGCCCTTCGGCGACGTCGCGGTGGTCGAAGTGCCGCCCGTCGACGCCGAGGGCAATGCGGGGTTCGCCGAGGTGTCGAACGACCGGCTGGTCGAGCTGAACCGGCAGGTCGCCCAGACTCTCGGATGCGAACTCATCGGGTACGACGTCAGGCTGGAGTCGCCCCTCTACGACGGGCTGCACTACTTCCCGGGCGAGTTCACCGAACCCACGGTCATCTCCCTCGTGAACCTCTCGCCCGAGCAGACCTGCGACGCTGGCTGATCGGCGCCGGAGCGCCCGACCCGAGCCTGCTACGGTTCGGACCTCAGCCGCCGGTACGGTGCGCACCATGCCCCGTGCCCGCGCCCCGATCGTGATGGCGGTCGCGCTCCTGGCCACGGCGTGTGCCCCCGGACCCGGCCTCGCCGAGTCCGAGCCGACGCCGATCCCGACGACCAGCACCGCACCGCCGACGACCACCACGACGGCGCCCGACCCCTTCGCACCCGGACCGGGCCTCGGGCCGGAGACACCCCAGATCGCCCCCCTCGACCTGTTCCCGGTGGCCCCCGAGGAACTCCCGCCGCTCGACCGGGTCGAAGGGGTCATCGCCTTCCACGGCGCCGACGCGGCGATCCGCAGCGGTCGCTCGACCACCGATCTCGACACGGGCACGCTGCCGGCCCAGCCGACCTGGTCGCGTGACGGCAGCCTCCTGGCCCTGGTATCGCTCGAGGGCCGCCAGGCCGAGATCGACATCTACGACGGAGCAACGGGCACGCTCGTCGCCGGCGCACCGACCGACCGGCTCTACTTCTTCCTCAGCTGGAGCCACGACGGCAGCCGCATCGCCGCGCTCGGGCCGGGCACCGGCGACAACGGTGAACCGCAGACGGTGCTCGACATCCTCGATGCTGATGGGGCGGTGCTCCACGCCGATGCCGCGGCCGCCGAGTCACTGTTCGTCGCCTGGGATCCGGACCAGCCTCGCCTCGCCGCCCACGCCGACGACCGACTGCTTCGCATCGACGCCGACGGCACGGCCAGCGACCTGGGCGCCGTCGGCACCGGCTTCTTCGCTCCGAAGTGGATCCCGTTCTCCGACGAGGTCCTCCTGACCACCGACATCGAGGGCTCCGCCTTCCTCGTACGTCGCAGCATCGACGGCCAGGACACCCTCCGGAGCCTCGGCCCGGCGGAGGCGGAGATGGGAATCTCGGTCAATCCCGTCGGCGACGTCGCGGCGGTTTCGCAACGCTTCGACGTGGAGAACGACCCGGCCGCCGAGCGCATCGCCCTCCCCTTCCTCCCGCAGACGGGCACGACCCGGTCCGGATCGGTCGAGATCGTCGACCTCGCGACCGGCGACCGGACGGAGGTGTTCACCGGCTTCACCCTCTGGACCGAATGGAACCCGCAGGGCACACATCTCCTCATCTACGAGGCCGACGTCGCAGCCGGCACCGGCACCTGGTGGGCGTACGAGCACCGACCCGGGCTCGAGCCGTTGCCGGCCACCGAGATCGCGACATTCGAACCGACCCCGATCTTCCTGCGCTCCTACCTCGTGTTCGGCGACCAGTTCATCGAGAGCCCCCGACTCTGGTCGCCCGACGGCACCGAATTCGTCTACGCCGAACTCACCGACACCGGCTCACTGATCCGCACCTCCGGCGTGGACGGGGTCGACCAACCCACCGCGATCGGCACCGGTGAAGCGGGCTTCTGGAGTCCCCTGCCCCCCGCCCGTTAGCCTGCGCCCCGTGAACCTCCAAGAACTCTCCGACCGACTCGAGATCACCGACCTCCTGACCCGCTACGCCCGCGCGGTCGACCGCAAGGACTGGGATCTCTTCCGCCAGGTGTTCACCGCCGACGCCGAACTCGACTACACCTCCGCCGGCGGAATCGCCGGCGACCTCGACACCCAGGTCGAATGGCTGGCCGAAGCCCTCGCCCAGTTCCCGGCCACCCAACACATGGTCGCCAACGTCGGCATCGAGTTCACCGGCGACGACACCGCCACGGTCGAGGCGATGTTCCACAACCCGATGGTCATGCCCGACAAGTCGGCGTGGGTCACCGGCGGTTGGTACCACCACGACGTGAAGCGGACGGCCGACGGATGGCGCAGCGTGAAACTCCGCGAGGAGTCGGCCTACTTCTCGGGCATGCCGAGCGACCTCGACCGGCCCGAGTGAGCACCCGTCGATGAGCGCGGAGGACCGCGTCGGCCGCGACAAGGCCCGCATCGACGAGTGGATCCGCTACGCCGAGACGAGTGGCGAGACCCCCGCGATCGATGCCGCCACGGTCGTCGTGCTCCGCGACGGCGATGCCGGCCTCGAAACCCTCATGCTGCGACGCAACTCGAAGATCGCGTTCGGCGGCATGTGGGTGTTTCCCGGCGGCCGGGTCGACGACGCCGACCGCCACGCGGCACCCGACCCGCTCGAGGCCGCCCGGATCGCGGCGGCGCGAGAAGCAGCCGAAGAGGCCGCGCTGGCGATTCCGCCCCGCGAACTCGTGATGTTCGCCCATTGGATCCCGCCACCCATCGCGCCGAAGCGCTACGCCACCTGGTTCTTCGCGGCCGGCGTGAGCGATCGCGACCACACGATCGACGACGGTGAGATCGTCGAGAGCGATTGGATGACGCCCGAGGAATGCCTGGGCCGACACCACGAAGGCGAGATCGAACTCGCGCCCCCGACCTGGGTCACCCTCCACACCATGCGCGCCCACGATCGCGTCGAGGCTGCGCTCGAGTGGCTCGCCGGCCGTCCGGCCCGTCACCACGCCACGCGAATCGGCCGCAGCGACGCCGGTCCCGTCGCGATGTGGGCCGGCGATGCCGGATACGAGACGACCGACCCGTCGGTCGAGGGTCCGCGCCACCGGCTCGAGATGTTCGCCGAGGGCTACCGCTACGACGACTCCGGAGTCGCCGAGTGACCACCGCGCCCACGGGCCTGACCGCAGCCGAGGTCGACGAACGGATCGAGGATGGTCGGGTCAACGACGTGCCCGACGCCCCCGTCCGGTCGCTGTCACAGATCGTCCGGGCCAACGTCTTCACCCCCGTGAACGCGATCATCGGCTCGCTCTTCGTGCTGATCCTCATCGCCGGTTACCCGGCCGACGCGCTGTTCGCCGGCGTGGTCGTCTCCAACAGTGTGATCGGCATCGCCCAGGAGCTCCAGGCCCGCCGCACCCTCAACGCCCTCGCCGTGCTGAGCGCCCCGCAGGCCCGCGTGCGGCGCGACGACAAGGTCGCCGAGATCGGCGTGAGCGGCGTGGTGGCCGACGACCTTCTCGAGATCGAGCCCGGCGACCAGATCGTGGTCGATGGCATCGTCACCGCAGCCTTCGGTCTCGAGATCGACGAGTCGCTGCTCACCGGCGAGGCCGACCCCGTCGAGAAGCAACCCGGCGACGAGGTGCTCTCGGGCTCGTTCGTGTCCGCGGGGTCGGGCGCCTACCAGGCGACCCACGTCGGCGCCGATTCGTACGCGGCCAAGCTCTCCGAGGAAGCCCGACGCTTCGAGCTGGCCGGAAGCGAGCTGCGCCGGGGCGTCAACCAGATCCTCAAGTGGCTCCAGATCATCATCCCGCCGGCCGCCGTCCTGCTGCTCCTGCGCCAGCTCGACACCGAGGATCGCTGGCAGGACGCACTCCAGGCCACCGTGGCGGCGGCGGTGGCGATGGTGCCCGACGGCCTGGTGCTGCTCACCAGCCTCAGCTTCATCACCGGGGTGATCGCCCTGGCCCGGCGCCAGGCCCTCGCCAAGGAACTGGCCTCGGTCGAGCTCCTGGCCCGCGTCGACACGCTCTGCCTCGACAAGACCGGCACCATCACCACCGGCGAGATCTCGCTCGGCATGGTCGAGCCGCTCGGCGACCACACCGCGGCCGAGGCCGCCACCGCCCTGGGGGCCATGGGTGCTGCCGATCCCGCGCCCAACGCGACCCTCGCGGCCATCGTGGCCAACCATCCCGACCCGGGGTGGACGATCGGCGAGAACCTGCCGTTCTCCTCGGCCCGCAAGTGGGCGGGGGCCGACTTCGCCGACCAGGGCGTCTATTACCTGGGGGCGCCCGACATCCTCTTCGACGACGATGACGACGAGGCCCGGGCCCGCGCCGATGCCGCAGCCGCGGCCGGCACCCGTGTCCTGCTGCTGACCCGAGCCGACGGTGAATGGACGGACGACGTCCTCCCGGCCCAGCGCCACCCGGTCGCGCTGGTCCACCTGGAGGACACGGTGCGTCCCGACGGGCCGGAGATCTTCGCCTTCTTTCGCGACCAGGGGGTCGCCCTCAAGGTCATCTCCGGCGACAACCCGGCCACGGTCGCCGCCGTGGCCCGACGGGCCGGGATCGAGGGCGCCGACGCGTTCGTCGACGCCCGGTCGCTCCCCGAGGACCACGAAGGCCTCGCCGACGTGCTGGAGACCACGACCGTGTTCGGCCGCGTCACGCCCCACCAGAAGCGGGCGATGGTCCATGCCCTGCAATCCCGAGGGCGCACGGTCGCCATGACCGGCGACGGGGTCAACGACGTCCTCGCCCTGAAAGACGCCGACATGGGCATCGCGATGGGCGCCGGGTCGTCGTCGACCCGGGCCGTTGCCCAGCTGGTGCTGCTCGACAACAAGTTCTCGACGCTCCCCCGGGTGTTGGCCGAGGGCCGTCGCGTGATCAACAACATCGAGCGGGTCGCCAACCTGTTCATCACGAAGGCGGCCTACGCGGTCCTGCTGACCGCCCTGGTCGGCATCGCCGGCTCGCCCTTCCCCTTCCTGCCCCGTCAGCTCACCTTGATCGGCACGTTCTCGATCGGCGTGCCGGGCTTCTTCCTCGCCCTCGCCCCCAACGAGGCACTCGTGCGGCCCGGCTTCCTCACCAGGGTCCTGCGCTTCTCGATACCGGCCGGCGCGGTCGCGGGCGCGGTCACCTTCGGCCTCTACGAGATCGTGCGCCGCATGGACGACGTCTCCATCACCGAAGCCCGCACCGCGGCGACCGCGACCCTGCTGCTGCTGGGACTCGTGATCCTCCTGCTCATCAGTCGCCCGTGGAAGCCCTGGAAGGCCGGCCTCGCAGCGGCGATGGCCACGTGCTACGTGCTCGTGATGGTCTGGCCCTTCGCCCGCGAGTACTTCGAGCTCGACCTGCCCACCGCAGCCGCCTGGGGGGTCGTCGCCGGGGCGAGCGCCCTCGGCGCCGTGGGCATCTGGCTGGCCACCAGAGTGTTCACCAGCGACTGACGCGCCCTAGTCTCGGCGACGATGCCCACGCCCACCGTGCACGACGACTTCGAGGATCTCCGTGTCGACCTCCACGACCGGGTCGCCGTGCTCACCCTCGACCGGCCCGATCACCTCAACGCGTTCTCCGGGGCGATGGGTCGCAGCCTGACCACAGCGCTGCGGGCGGCCGACACCGACGATTCGATCCGGGTGGTGATCCTCACCGGCGCGGGTCGGGCCTTCTGCGCGGGCGCCGACTTCTCCGGCGGTTCCGGCGTGTTCGGCGCGCCGACGAAGGACACGTTCTCGTCGGACCCCCTCGACGACTTCCATCCGTGGGACGTGCGCAAGCCGGTGATCGCGGCCATCAACGGCCACGCCGTCGGCCTCGGCCTGACGATGACGTTGCAGTGCGACATCCGCATCGTCGCCGACGACGCCAAGCTCGGCATCGTCCAGACCCGCCGCGGCATCCTCCCCGACCTGCACTCGCACTGGACGCTGCCCCGGATCGTCGGCCACGCCCGAGCCACCGAGCTCCTGCTCACGGGCCGCATGTTCCGCGGCAACGACGCCCTCGAATGGGGCCTGGCCACCGAGGCGCTCCCGGCCGAGCAGGTGTTGCCCCGGGCGCTCGAGCTCGCCCACGAGATCGCGACCCACACGGCACCGATCTCGGTCGGTGCGTCGAAGCGGCTGCTCTGGATGCACGCCCCGCCGCCCGATCGGGTCAACGACCTCGAGCGCGACATCCACCTCCACCTGATGGGGACGGCCGACTCCCGAGAGGGCGTGATGGCGTACATGGAGAAGCGCGACCCGCAGTGGTCGCTGACGATGAGCGAGGACTGGCCCGCATGGCTCGACGACACGCCCTGATCGTGGGGGCCGGCGACCCGGCCGATGCCGTCGCGGTCGGACTCGAGGCCCGGGGCTGGGCCGTGACGCGGATGGCCGACGACACGCTCGAGTGGACCGACGACACGGTGGACAGCCGACTCCCCGGTCGGGACCCCATCGACCTCGTGGTGCACGCCCGCTACCCGGCCCCCGCCCGTCGCCGTTCGGCACTCGTCGACCTCTCCGACGAGGACTGGTACCGGATGGCCGACGAGCCCCTCGAGGCCGCGGTGCGCCTGGCCCGGTCGGCCCACGCGGACCTGGCGGCAACATCGGGGACGATGGTCTTCCTGGTGCCGCTGATGGCATCGGCGGGCGGCGACGGCTTTGCGCCGATGGCGACGGCGGCCGAGGGCATCCGGATCATGGCCAAGTCGCTGGCCAAGACATGGGGCCACGACGGCATCCGGGTCCACGCCCTCACCCTCGATCCGTCGGCGTTTCTCGCGGAGGCCGACGCCGCCGGGATGGCGGAGGCCAACTCCCTGCACGACCCGCCGCTGGGGCGGGTCCCCGACCTCGCCGCCGAGGTCGCCCCGATCGTCGACGCCCTCGCCGGCGACGACTTCGCGTCACTGGTCGGCGCCTCCCTGGTGGTCGACGGCGGACTCTGGATGCCGGGATGAGCGAGCACGAGATGAACGACATTCCCACTCCCCCACTCCCGCCCGTCGACGGGCTCCTCTCCGGCCGCGTCGCCATCGTCACCGGCGCCGGCCAGGGTGTCGGCGAGGGCATCGCCGCATCGATGGCCCGGGCCGGTGCCACGGTGCTGCTCGCCGCCCGCCGGGCCGAGACGGGCGAGCCGGCTGCCGAGCGGATCCGGGCCGCCGGCGGCAACGCCGAGTTCGTGCGGTGCGACGTCACCGTGCCGGCCGATGTCGAGGCCGCAGTGGCCGGAGCCGTCGAGCGCCACGGGCGCCTCGACACGATGGTCCACAACGCCGTCTCGCCGCCCGGCGCCCCACGAGCGATCCAGGACATCGACGACGAGACGATCGACCTCCAGATCGCCACCAGCACCACCGCGTCGTTCTATTGCGCAAGGGCCGCGTTCCCCCACCTGCGAGCCGACTACGGCTCACTGATCCTGCTCACGTCCCCGGCCGGGATCGAAGGCAGTGGCAACCTCCCCCTCTACGGCACCATCAAGGGAGCGCAGCGCGGCCTCCTCAAGAGCCTGGCCCTCGAGTGGGGTCCCGCCGGCGTGCGCGTCAACGCCATCGCCCCGGTGGCGTGGACACCGGCGATGGACGTGGCCACCGAGGCGAACCCGACGCTCGAGGCCCGCCTGCGGGCCCGCACCCCGCTCCAGCGCATCGGTGACCCGACCGACGACATCGGGCCCGTGGCCGTCTTCCTCGCCTCTCCGCTCTCACGGCACATGACCGGCCAGACCCTCGCGGTCGACGGCGGCCGCTACCTGGGTCTCTGAGTCGAGCGCCGGCGGACACTCCATGGCCAGCGTCCATCTCCTGATCAGCCCCGAAGCCGGACGGGGACGGGCGGCGAAGGCCCGAGACGCCGTCCTCGAGACGATGCGAGCAGCCGGCCACTCCCCCGTCGATCTCACGGGCGAAACCGCGGCGGCCAGCGCCGCGGCAGCACGCGCGGCAGTCGCCGACGGGGCCGAGCGACTCGTCGTCGTCGGCGGCGACGGACTCGTCCACCTCGCCCTCCAGACGGTGGCCTCGACCGAGACCGTGCTCGGGGTGGTGCCGGTCGGCACCGGCAACGACTTCGCCCGCGGTCTCGGGCTTCCCGACGACCCCGTCGAAGCGACCCGTGTCGCCCTCGGCGAACCGCGGCCCACCGACGCCATCCGCTCCGACGCGGGGTGGGTCGCGTCGGTCGCCACCGCCGGCTTCTCGGGCGACGTCAACGGGCGAGCCAATCGGCTGCGGTTCCCGCGCGGGCCGTCCCGCTACACGGTGGCGACCCTTCTCGAACTCCCGACGCTGCGGGTCCGCCCCGTGGCTGTCACCGTCGACGGCACGACCCACGAGTTCGACGCGGCCCTGCTCGCCGTCGCCAACACCGGGTGGTTCGGCGGTGGAATGCAGATCTCGCCCGACGCCGACCCCGACGACGGCCGACTCGACGTGACGGTGGTCGGTGCGGTGGGTCGAGTCGAACTGCTCCGGTTCTTCCGGCTCGTCTTCGGCGGTCGCCACATGACCCACCCGAAGGTGCACGGCCTCCAGGGCCGGCAGATCACGATCGAAGCCGACGATCTCGCGCTGTGGGGTGACGGGGAGACCCTCGGGCGCACGCCGTCCACACTCGAGGCGGTGCCCGGCGCGCTGCGCCTGGCCCGCTGACCGCCGTCACCCGGCCGGAGTCACGACGCGGAGAAGGCGACCCGGAAACCCATGTTGCCCGTCGACGTGTCGTAGGTGTTCGACGAGCGGGCTCCGACCCGGTAGCGGTTGCAGTACGAGTCGTGGCAGAGGTAGCTGCCGCCGCGGATCACCTTGTGGTGGGGTCGGCCGTCGAAGTCGTCGGCACACCACTCCCACACGTTGCCGGCCACGTCGTGCAGACCCCAGCCGTTCGGCGCGAACGCGCCCACGGGGTTCGTCCCGAGATACCCGTCGTCGAGCGTGTTGGTCACCGGGAAGTCTCCCTGCCAGATGTTGCAGCGGTGGATCCCGTCGGGGGTGAGTTCGTCGCCCCACGCGTACTCCGCCTGGTCGAGACCACCGCGTGCCGCACGCTCCCATTCGGCCTCGGTCGGCAGGCGGCCGCCGACCCACGAGGCGTACGCCACGGCCTCCTCCCAGGAGACGTGGACCACGGGATGGTCGCCGATGCCCTCGAGATCGCTGTGGGGACCGAAGGGGTGACGCCAGTCGGCTCCTTCCACCGCGCGCCACCACTCGGCGCCGACCACCCCGCGGGTGGGCGGGAAGTCATCGGGCAGGAGGCCGCCGAACACGAACGACCAACCCTCGGCCTCGGCGATGGTCCTGAAGTTCGTGGCCGCCGCGAAGGCGGCGAAGTCGTCGTTGGTCACGAGATGCACGGCGATCTCGTACGCATCCGTGCGCACGTCGCGGACAGGACCCTCCCGATCGGCGGGGAACCGGCCGTGTTCGGTGCCCATCCGGAAGCTGCCGGCCTCGACGGCGACCACGGCCGGGCGCGGTCCCCCCGCATCGACCGGGGGCGTGACAGAGGACCGTGGATCACCGTCCCGGGACGGAGTGCAGCAGGGCCCCTCGCTCAGCGGCCGCTCAGACGTTCAGGACGCGTTGCGCATCGCGTCGCGAGCGCGCTGCTCGGCGACCCGCTTGCGACCGATGATCGGCGTGGTGGGAGGGAAACCGGCTTCGGCCCGCTCCGACTCGCTCTCGCCGCCCCAGAACCCGAGTTCCCGGTTGGTCCGGGCGTAGTCGCGGCACGAGGACAGTCCCACGCACCCGTTGCAGATGACGCGGGCCGCGGCCTCGCGCCGAACCCTCGCCTCGGGCCGCTCGGCGAACGGCGCGAAGAAGAGTTCGCTGTGACCGGCGCACGCGGCCACGTCCATCCACTCGGTCGAGCCGACCGGTCCGTTCGGCGTCTCTGCCGGTTCGATGATCTCGAGCACCTGTCACACCCGCTTCCCTGGAGCCCTCCCCACGCGGTCGGCGTGGTGGCGGTGCCCCGTTCGGCTACGGGAAGCAACATAGGAAACCACCAGATGAAAGTCCCGTGAACAGCGATGATTCTTCGCGCTAGGCACCATCGCGAAAAGCGATCGACCACGCTCCGTCGGTCTGTCGGACAGAATCCCGCCTGACGGTGTGTCAGCTCACCGTCGCGCCAAGTCGGGCCCGGAGAACGACGGTCCGCGTCCGATCGAGATTTCGTTCGCTCCGCAGAACGCTCGTAGGGTGGCCCCTTCATGGGGCCACCCGTCGTTCTCCTCCACGGCTTTGCCACCTCGACCGAACGCACCTGGCGCGAGCCGGGATGGTTCGACCTCCTGAAGGACGCCCGTCGTCGGGCGTTCGGCATCGACCTTCTCGGCCATGGCGAGGCCGACAAGCCGACCGACCCGGCGGCCTACGACGATCTCGTGTCCCCGGTGATGGCCCAGTTCCCGGAGACACCGGCCGACGTGGTCGGCTACTCGCTCGGCGCCCGCACCGCCCTCCAGATCGCCATGGACCACCCCGAGCGGGTCAACCGCCTGGTGCTCGCCGCGGTGGGCCGCAACCTGGTGGCGAGCGACGAGGCCGGCCTCGACGACCACACCGCCGGCCACTTCGACTCGCTGATCGCCACCCCGGGCAACGACCCCGAGGCCCTGCGGGCGTGCATCAGCCGCGAGCGGCGGCCGTTCACCGCGGCCGACCTCGCCCGGGTGCAGGCACCGTGCCTGATCGTCATCGGCACCGACGACTTCGCCGGACCGCCCGAGCCCCTGGCCGAACTGCTCCCCGACGCAACGATCAAGACCCTGCCGGGCATCGATCACTTCGGCCTGCCGAAACAGTTCTCCTTCATCGACGCTGCTCTCGAGTTCATCGACGCCGTGCCCACTTGGGACTGAGCGTCAGGCGACGACACCGTCGTCGTGCAGGGTCCCGATCTCGGCGCCGGTGAGTCCGAGCTGCTCGGCCAGGATCTCGTCGGTGTGCTGACCGAGGCGCGGGGCCGGCCGCGGCTCCTGGGGCAGGAGCCCGTCGAACGCGACGGGCGAACCCGGGCTCAGGTAGGTCCCGATGCCGGGCTGGTCGACCTCACGGAACATCTCGCTCTCGGTGGAGCACCGCGGGTCGTCGTCGACGAGTTGGAGGAACGACTGGTAGCGACCCCAGCACACGCCGAGTTCGTCGAAGCGAGCGCCCACCACCGACAGCGGGTTGGCCTCGATCCACGGGGCGACGCAGGCGATCACCTCGGCCCGGGCCCGGAACCGGTCGCCCTCGTCGCCGAAGTCGTAGCCACCGGCCGCCTCCACCGCGGCGACCGCGTCGGTCGACTCCGTGGCCTCGAGCAGGCTGCTCCACTGCTTCGGGCTGATCCCCACCGCGTAGACACGCTCGTCGTCGGCCGTGCGGAATTCGGCCCCGAAGGCACCGTAGAGGTCGTTGCCGTAGCGCTGGCGTTCGGTGCCGTTGATCTGGGCCTCGCCGACGTGGCCGAGCGCGGCCACCGCGGCGATGGCCACGTCGGAGAGCGCAAGGCTCATGTTGGCCCCGACGCCGTTGCGCAGCCGGTTGCGGTCGGCCGCCAGCAGGCCGAGCGCGGCGGTCTGGCCACAGACCAGATCCCACGCCGGGAGCACGTGGTTGACCGGCTCGTCGTGGTCGACCGGTCCGGTGACGAGTGGATACCCGAGCGCACAGTTGACCGTGTAGTCGAGGGCCGTCGAACCGTCGCGGTTGCCGGTCAATGCGAGCATCACCAGATCGTCGCGACCCTCGGCCAGCGTGTCGTAGCCCATCCAGCCCCGAGCCGGGAAGTTGGTGAGGAACGTGCCCGCCCGTCGGATCAGCTCGGTGAGCAGCTCGCGGGCCCGGGGGGAACGCAGGTCGACGGCGATCGACCGCTTCCCCTTGTTGAGTCCGGCCCAGTAGATCGATTCGCCCTGCTCGGTGAGGGGCCAGCGCCGAGCGTCGAGGCCGCCACCGATCTGGTCGAACCGGATCACATCGGCGCCGAGCTGGGCGAGCGTCATCCCGCCGGAGGGGGCGGCGACGAAGGCCGAGCCTTCGATGAGTTGCAGGCCGTCGAGGGGCGGGATCATGCGGGAGCGGTTCAGCCGATCCAGCTGATGGCCTGCAGCTCGCTGTAGGCCTCGATCCCCCACTTGCCGCGGTCACGACCGACACCCGACATCTTGAAGCCACCGAACGGAGCCTCCATGTGCGGCTGGATCACGTTGAGACCGACGCAGCCGGTCTCGAGCTGCTGGCCCAGATGGAACGCCCGCTTGGTGTCGCCGGAGAAGACGTAGGAGTAGAGGCCGTAGTCGGAGTCGTTGGCCAGCTGCACGGCCTGCTCGTCGTCGTCGTAGGGCATGATCACGATGACGGGGCCGAACGCCTCTTCCCGCACGACGTGCATGTCGGGCGTGCAGTCGGCCAGGAGCGTCGGGGCGACGAAGTAGCCGGGGAGATCCGGACGCTCACCACCGCAGACGAGCGTGGCGCCCGCGTCGGTGCCCGACTTGATGAACTGCTCGACCCGGTCGCGATGCAGCTCGGTGATGACCGGGCCGATGATCGTGTCGCGTTCGGTCGGGTCGCCGACCTTCATGAAACCGGAGAACGTCTTGAGCGTCTCGACCAGCTGGTCGTAGATGTCGCGATGGGCGATCACGCGGGTCGGCGCGGTGCAGATCTGCCCGGAGTGGAAGCCCCACACGGTGGCGATGGCCTGTGCCGCGGTGCCGATGTCGGCGTCCTCGGTCACGATCGCCGCGCCCTTGCCGCCGAGCTCCATGAGGAGCCGCTTCATCGTCTTGCCGCCGTTCTCCATGATCTTGGCGCCGACGGGCGACGACCCGGTGAACGAGATCATGTCGACGTCCTTCGAGTCGACCAGCGCGGCCGGCGCCTCGGGCCCGGACCCGTTGATGATGTTGACGACCCCGGGCGGGAACCCGGCCGCTTCGACCGCCTCACCGACGAGGAAGATGCCGAGCGGGTCCTGCGGAGCCGGCTTGATCACGGTGGTGCATCCGGCGGCGAGGGCCGGGGCGATCTTGCCCGCCACGTTGGTGACCGGGAAGTTGTAGGGGGTGATGCAGGCCACCACACCGACGGGTTGCCGCTTCACGTGGGCGCTCATGAGCCCGGCCGGGCCGAGCGGGCCCTTGGCGGTGGGGATCGGCGTGAGGTTCTCATCGAGGTCGATGGGCTTGGCGTAGTAACGGAACCGATCGACGGCCGGACCGCCGACCTGCAGCGTCTCGGTCGTACCGATCGTCGCGCCGGTCTCGGCCTGGACGGTCGCCACCCAGTCGGGTGAGCGCTTCTCGATCTCGTCACCGAGACGACCGATGTAGTCGCACCGTTCTTCGCGCGAGAGCGCCTTCCATCCGGCGAAGGCTTCCTTGGCAGCCGCGGCGGCGTCGTCGGCCTGCTCGATCGTCGCTTCGGGGGCCCGGCCCACGACCTGGGTCGTGCTGGGGTCGATGATGTCGTAGGTGCCCGCGCCGGGGTCGACCCACTCGCCATTGATCAGCAGCTGCCACTTCTTGTCGACGTCGATCGTGCTCATGGCACGGGACTCTATCCCTGAGGGAGCGTCGGGGACGAAGCCGTCTCGGCGTCGGGGTCGTGACAGTGGGGATGTCATTTTCGGGCCGAGCGAATAGCCTCCGCAGCAGTACCGAACAACGCAGTACCGACCGAGGAGTCCCAATGGCTGAAGCCGTCATCGTCGCAACATCTCGCACGCCGATCGGCCGCGCGAACAAGGGCTCGCTGGTCGACGCCCGCCCGGACGACATGTCGTCGTTCATCCTGGCCGACGTCATGGGCAAGGCCGGCGTCGAAGCCGCCGACGTCGAAGACGTCATCTGGGGCATCGGGCAGCCCGGCGGCGAGGGTGGCTACAACATCGCCCGCGTCATCTCGGCCATGCAGGGCCTCGAGATCCCCGGCGTCACGGTCAACCGGTACTGCTCGTCGTCGCTGCAGACGATCCGCATGGCGGCCCACGCCATCAAGGCCGGCGAGGGCGACTGCTTCGTCGCCGGTGGCGTCGAGACCGTGAGCCGCTACATGTACGGTGCCGCCGACTCGGGTCCCCACAACGAACTGTTCGCCGACGCCGAGGCGCGCTCCAAGAGCCGCACCGGCGGCGAGGACGGACCGTGGACCCCGGCCGAGGGCGTGCCCGACATCTACATCGCCATGGGCCAGACGGCCGAGAACGTGGTGGAACACACCGGGATCAGCCGCCAGCGCCAGGACGAGTGGGGCGTCAGCTCCCAGAACCGGGCCGAGGCCGCGCTCGAGCGAGGGTTCTTCGAGCGGGAGATCACGCCCTACACCCTTCCCGACGGCACCGTCGTCTCGAAGGACGACGGAATCCGCGCCGGCACCACCCTCGAGAAGGTGTCGCAGCTCCAGCCGGCCTTCCGGCCCGGCGGCACCGTCACCGCGGGCAACGCCTGCCCCCTCAACGACGGCGCCTCCGCCGTCGTGGTCATGAGCGACACCAAGGCCAAGGCCATGGGCATCGAGCCGATCGCTCGGATCATCTCGTCGGGCGTCTCGGCCCTCAACCCCGAGATCATGGGCCTCGGCCCGATCGACGCCTGCCGGCAGGCCATGGCCCGCGCCGGCATGACCATCGGCGACATCGACCAGGTCGAGATCAACGAGGCGTTCGCCGTCCAGGTCCTCGGCTCGGCCGACGAGCTCGGCATCGACCTCGACAAGCTCAACCCCAACGGCGGCGCCATCGCCCTCGGCCATCCGTTCGGCATGACCGGCAGCCGCATCATGACCACCCTGCTCAACGGCCTCCAGGATTCCGGCGGCACCATCGGCATGGAGTCGATGTGCGTCGGTGGCGGCCAAGGCATGGCCATGATCGTCGAGCGCCTCAACTAGGCGTCTTACCCGAGAAAGGCGCGCTCAGCGCGCCTTTCTCACCCGAGATCGGGTTGCTCGAGATCGGAGAACCAGAGACGGGCGGCCGTTCCCTCGAGGACGGCCGCCCGTGTCGCGTCCGGGAGCCCCTCGACGGCGCGGCGCGCGAGGTCGGCCAGCTCGGAGTAGCTCCGGTCGCGCACCTGGGGGTGGTCGGATCCCCAGGCGAGACGATCGCCACCGACCAGGTCGACGAGGCGGCCCACGGTGGACGCGGGGTCGAGCGTGCTGTCGTCGAACACCCCGGTGCTCAGCTTCACGACCACGTTGTCGTGGGCGGCGAGGCCGGCCAGTCCCGCCTCGTCACCGCCGATCGGGACGAAGCCGGCGTGGTCGAGGGCGAATTCGATGTCGGGGAAGGCCTCGACCAGACGGGCCGCGGCGTCCAGCTCCTCGGCGAGGCAGCAGATGACCGGCGTGAGCCGATGGGCCCGACACACCTCGACCACGTCATGACCGCGGTCGCGGTCGAGCCAGCTCTCGCGGGGCCGGGGTATCGAGAACAGCCGGATCCCGGCCGCGCCACCGGCCGCCGCATGTTCGACCGTGGTGATCGGTGACGGGTCGAGCTCGCCCACCGCGGCCACCGAACGCCATCGATCACCGAGCGCGAGTGCGGACTCGAGAACGTGGGTGTTGTCCACGCCGTGGGCACCGACGGCCTGCACCAGCACGCCGCCGTCGACCCCCGAATCGGCGAGCCGCCCGGCCACCGCAGCCGGCGACGCGTCGACCGCCTCCCACCACGCACCGTCGGGGTGCCCGCTCCGGTCGGGGCCGGAGGTGGCCGGGTCGACCACATGGAGATGAGCGTCGATCATTCCTCCTAGCATCGCAGGTCATGGACACCAGCTCGATCGATGTCGAACCCGGCCACTTCTTCCTCGGCCCCGTCGAGGGCGCTTCCGATGGCGAGAACCTGATCTACGAGGCCGCCGACCTGACGACCCACGGGGTCATCGTCGGCATGACCGGTTCGGGCAAGACCGGTCTGGGGATGATCCTGCTGGAGGAAGCCCTCCTCCAGGGCATCCCGACGCTCGTGATCGACCCGAAGGGCGACATGGGCAACCTGCTGCTGACGTTCCCCGACCTGGCGCCGTCGGACTTCCGCCCGTGGATCAACGAGGGCGAAGCACAGCGTGAGGGAGTGACGCCGGAGGCCCTCGCCGCTTCCACCGCCGAGATGTGGGAGAACGGCCTGGCCGGATCCGGCATCGGGAAGGACCGCATCGCCCGCCTCCGGGAGATCGCCGACTTCACGATCTACACCCCCGGTTCGGAGGCCGGCGTCGGCCTGAATGTCATCGGCGACCTCTCCGCCCCCGCGGCCGACACCGACGAGGAGTCGATCCGAGAGGAGATCGACGGCCTGGTCCAGGGGCTGCTCGCCCTCGTCGGTGTCTCGTCGGACCCGTTGTCGGGCCGAGAACACGTCCTGCTCGCCAACCTCGTGCACCACGCCTGGTCCGCGGGCACCGACCTCGACCTCGCGTCGCTCCTCGCCCAGATACAGAACCCGCCGATGCGAAAGCTCGGCGTGATCGAGCTCGACACGTTCTTCCCGCCGGCGGACCGGACCGCCCTCGCCCTGAAGCTCAACGGTCTCCTGGCCTCACCGTCGTTCGCCGCGTGGGGGGAGGGTGTGCCCCTCGACATCGCCTCGATGCTGGAAGGCGACAGCGGCAAGCCCAAGGCCGCCATCGTCTCGATCGCGCACCTCTCCGACGACGAGCGCCAGTTCGCGGTCACCCTGATCCTGTCGAAGCTGGTGACGTGGATGCGATCCCAGCCGGGCAGCCCCGATCTCCGGGCGCTCGTGTACATGGACGAGGTGTTCGGCTTCGTCCCGCCCACCGCACAGCCGCCCGCCAAGCGCCCGATCCTCACGATCCTGAAGCAGGCCCGGGCCTTCGGTGTGGGCATGGTCCTCTCCACCCAGAACCCCGTCGACCTCGACTACAAGGCCATCAGCAACGCCGGCACCTGGATGATCGGCCGACTCCAGACCGAGCGGGACAAGGCCCGGCTCCTGGAAGGCATGCGAGCCGCGGGCGGCGATGCCGACATCGACGCGATCGGCGACACCATCGGCGGTCTCGGCAAGCGCAGGTTCCTGCTCCACACGACGCGCGGCGGGGCACCGATCACCTTCGGCACCCGCTGGGCGATGTCGTACCTGCCGGGACCGCTCACCCGCGACCAGATCGGGGTGCTGATGGCCGACCGGCGGACCGAACTGGCGGCGTCGACGGCGCCTTCCCCGTCCCCCACCGCCCCCACTGCGGCTCCCGCCGCCGCTCCGGCTGCGGCGCCCGCCCCGCCCCTGGCCGACGACGAATCGGCGGTGGCCCCCGAGGTGGCCGACGGCGTCGAGATCGCGTATCTCGACCCGGCCGCCCCCTGGGGCGAGCTGATCGGGGCGAGCCCCGGCGGACGCCGTCTCCAGCCGGCCCTGGCCGCCCGGGTCAGCCTCCTCTTCGACGACACGAAGAGCGACCTGCGCCACGAAGCAGAGTGGGAGGCGGTCGTCGGACCTCTCGGAACCGATGTCGACGGCGACGACTTCATCGCGGTCGACTACGACGACCGCGACCTTCGCCCCGAGCCCCCGGACGGGGCCGTCTACGTGTTGCCCGACGGCAAGATCCACACCAAGACGTACTTCAACGACGCCCAGCGCACGCTCAAGGACCACCTCTACCGCAACGAGGTGCTCACCCTCATGCACAACCCCGAACTCGAGCTCTACTCGAGGGTCGGCGAGTCGGCGGAGGAGTTCGCCGAGCGGTGCCGTCGGGCCGGCGAGGACCGGGCCGACGAGGAGGCCGATGAGCTGCGGGCCGACATGGCGAAGAAGGAGGATCGGGTGAAGGCGGCGATCGCGAAGGCCGAGGATCGGCTCCGCGAGCTCGAGTCCGACTCGAAGGACCGGAAGCGAAACGAGCTGCTCAGCGGCGCGATCGATGTGATCGGGGGCCTCTTCGGCGGGAAGTCCTCGCGCTCGATCCTGGGAGGGGTCCGCCGAGCGAGCTCGTCGCGGCGGACGTCCGCCAACGCCGCGGAGCGGGTGGCCACGGCGAAGAACCGGCTCGAGGAGAAGCTCGACGAACTCGAGGAGCTCGCCGACGTGCTGGTCGAAGCGCTCCAGGACTCCCAGGATGCCTGGGCCGAGGCCGCGGCCACGATCGAGACCTTCGAGGTCGGCCTCGAGAAGACCGACATCGCCGTCGAGGACCTCGTCCTCGTCTGGGTACCGACCGACTGACCGGATCGTCACCGAACCGACACACAATCGCCACACTCCCGGTGCCCGGGATTCTCACGCAGTGTGCCACTCTGTAGTCGAGAGTCGGGTCTGCGGACGCTGCGTGCCCGATTCCCGGCGACATCCCACAGCTTGGCGGCAGCAGATGAACGACACTCACTGGGGACTTTGGCCTACTGACGGCCCGTGTCTCAACGTCTACGCTCGGAGTCCGAGCGTGCTTCGATACCCATGACCTCCACCGACATCCCCCCCACGTCCATCCATGAGCCTTCGGCTCCTGTGGTCCTTTATCCCGACAGCGAATCGCTGCCGGGTTCACCGACGCGTCAGAATTCACTGAACGCGAGCAAGGTCACGCTCGTCATCGCCGACCTGCTCATGGTGTCCATCGCGCTGGTCGCCGGCACCTGGATCAACGAATGGCTCAACCCGGGCGACCCGACGAGCGTTCGCGACTACATGGCGCTCGTCCTGTTGTCGGTTCCCGTCTGGCCGATGGTGTTCACGCAACAGCTCCTCTACCGCGCGCGCTATCTCAGCCGTCGTATCGACGAGACGACACGGGTGATCCGCAGCGTCGCCATCGGTGTGCTCCTCACCGGCGGCCTCAGCATCCTCCTCAAGGTGACCATCGGCCGCTGGTGGGTCCTGATCATCTCCGCCCTGCTGTTGGTGCTGCTCGTGTCCGAACGCCTCCTGGCCCGGTCGCTGTTCGATCGGGCCCGGCGCAACGGCACCCTCCTGCGCCCCGTCGTCATCGCCGGTCGCAACGCCGAGGGACAGTTCGTGCGCGACATGATCGAAGCGGACCCCGCGCTCGGCTACGTGTTCCACGGGTTCGTGGAGGATCTCGTCGAACGCGAACCGGGCGAGTCGCCGCTGG
The DNA here is from genome assembly GCA_030432715.1 of Acidimicrobiia bacterium. Classification (GTDB taxonomy): domain Bacteria; phylum Actinomycetota; class Acidimicrobiia; order Acidimicrobiales; family Aldehydirespiratoraceae; genus JAJRXC01. The sequence continues at coordinate 65,957 of JAUIML010000001.1, forward strand.
CCCTGCTCGGGAATCCCGGCAAGGTCGTCGACAAGCTCAACGAGATGCAGGTCAACAGCGTGATCGTCGCGGCCACCGCCATCGACGTGGGGAGCTCGAACCGGCTCATCCGGTCGCTCACCGAGCACGGCATCCACGTCGAACTCTCGTCGACCCTCGCCGACATCGCCGCCCACCGCCTCACGGTGCGTCCCGTCGGACGCGTGCCGATGATGTACGTCGAGCCCATCCGGCGCACGGGCTGGCGACCGCGGGCCAAGCGGCTCTTCGACATCGTCGCCGCTTCGGTGCTGCTGATCCTGGCCGCGCCGCTGTTCATCGTCGCAGCGCTCGCGGTGAAGCTGACGAGCCCCGGCGGTGCGATCTTCTCCCAGTCCCGGGTCGGTCGCGACGGCGAGCTGTTCTCGATGCACAAGCTCCGTACGATGGTGGCCGACGCCGAGGCCCGGCTCGAATCCGTCGAGCACCTGTCGACGACGACCGGGCCGCTGTTCAAGATCGAGGACGACCCCCGCATCACCTCGGTGGGCAAGTGGCTGCGCAAGCTCTCGATCGACGAGCTCCCCCAGCTCTTCAACGTCCTGAAGGGCGAGATGAGTCTGGTCGGTCCCCGTCCGGCACTGCCCCGCGAGGTCGAGGCGTGGGACAAGGAGCTCCACAACCGCCTGCGGGTCCAGCCCGGCATCACCGGCATGTGGCAGGTCATGGGTCGCAGCGAGGGCGACCACGACTCGAAGTACGCCCAGCTCGACCTCTACTATGTCGACAACTGGAGTCTGGTTACCGATTTGGTGATCGTTGCCCGTACCATCCCCGTCGTGTTGGGACGTAAGGGTCAGTACTGACCGGCCCGGCCGAACGGGTCCGCACCGGACCCACCGGTCTCGCCGCTCGCTTCATCCGATCTGAACGGGGTCGGGGGTTCGTCGCGTTCCGGCACGCGGCCTACCGGCTGATCTTCACCGGCTTCCTCATTCAGCAGATCGGGTTCTGGATGAGCCACGTCACGCTGCAAGGGCTCGTCGAGGATCGCGCCGCCGACGGCGACAACCTGGCCGTCACCTGGCTGTTCGTGGCCCTCTTCGTCCCCCAGTTGGTGATCGGACCGTTCGCCGGCGTGCTCGCCGACCGTCTCGAACGTCGGCGCGTCGTGGTCGCCTGCTACATCGCCGGCGCGACGACCGCCGCAGCGCTCGCCGTCCTCACCGCCGCAAGCGACGCCCCGCCGTTGTGGGCGGTCTACCTGCTCGCCCTGGCGCTCGGCAGCAGCTTCTCGTTCATCGGACCGTCGGCGGGCGCACTGGTGGTCAACAGCGTCCACGCCGACGACGTCGCCAGCGCGATCTCGATGCAGGCGGCGGTGCAGAACATGACACGGGTGGCCGGCCCGATCCTCGCGGCCGGCATCATCGCGTCCGGGCGGTTCCACCTCGGCTTCGCCGGCTTCGCGCTGGCGACGGCGACCGCCGCGCTGCTGATGACGCGGGTCGAGGTCGCACCCCACGAGATCGTCCCCGACTCGCTCGGCGTCTTCGGCCGGATGGCCGTCGGGTTCCGTCACGCCCGCGAACGCACTCCGGCCGTCCTGGCCATCGCCACCGTCGCCGTGGCCTCGGTCTTCGGTGTCGCCCACACCGCGCTGATCCCTTCCTTCACCAGCGAGGTGCTCGGCGAGGACGCGGGTCGGTTCGGGGTGATCGTCGCCGCCACCGGAATCGGCGCGATCGTGGGGGCGCTCACGGTCGGCTACTCGAAGCGGGAGCCGAGCATGACCCGCGGGGCCGCCTCGTTGTTCCTCTACGGGATCTGCCTCACGGGGTTCGCGATGTCGGAGACGTTGGCCGTGGCCGTTGCGTGGCAGGTGGTCCTGGGCTTCTTCTACTTCGGCACGATGACGACGCTGCAGACGCTCGTGCAGCAGGTCGTGGCCGACGACATGCGGGGTCGCGTGATGTCGCTCTTCGGGATCGCCTGGGGCGGGCTCGTCTGGGTCGGCACGCTGATCCTCGGGCTCGCAGCCGACTCCCGGGGTCTCGATCTCGGCGAACGCACCACCCTGTTGAGCACCGGCGCCGTGCTGATGGTCTACGGCGCGGTCGTTTCCTTCGCGAGCCGCAGCATGCCCACCGGTTCCAGTTACCCCGACTGATCCGTGATTCTCTAGGGTTCGGTCATGATCGATCCGCGCCCCCTCGACATTCTCGACGGCGACTTCTACGTCGACGACCCGTACTCCCGCTACGCGTGGCTCCGCGAGCACTCGCCGCTGCACTGGGACGACATCAACGAGCTGTGGGTCGTCACCCGCTACGACGACATCGTCGAGATCGAGAAGAACAAGCGGGTCTTCATCAACTCGGACAAGGAGAAGGGCGGCTACCGCCCGAACATCCCGGCCGATGAATCGATCATCGGCAACGACGACCCGCTCCATCTCGCCCGTCGAAATCTCGTCAGTCGCCGCTTCACCCCTCGAGCCGTCCGCCGCTGGGAGGACCACGTGCTCGACACCGTCGACACCCTGCTCGATGCGGCGATCGAGAAGGGCCGAGCCGAGATCGTCAGCGAGCTGGCCGCCCCGCTCCCCGCGCAGATGATCGGACTCCTGCTCGGCTTCCCCGACGAGATGTGGCCCAAGCTCCAGCACTGGTCGGAGACGACGATCGCGCTCGGCGGCGGACCCCGCTACCACGACGAGGAGGGCATCATCTCGGCGATGGAGTTCGCCGGCGCGGCCACCGAACTCTACGAGGCGAAGAAGGGCTGCCCGGCCGACGACGTCATGTCGCACTGGATCGACGTCGAGCGAGAGGGTGGCGGCGAAGTCGGCGGCTCGCCCTTCGGCCTCGATCAGATCATCTCCGACTGCCTGCTCCTGCTCGACGGTGGGGCCGAGACCACCCGGACGGTCATCGCCCGGACCCTGCTCGCCCTGGCCGACCATCCCGCGGAGTGGGCGAAGCTCCAGGCCGGTGCCGACATGGAGGTCGCGGTCGAGGAGTTCATCCGGTGGGTCACACCGGTGCACAACTTCTGCCGTGTCGCCACGGAGGACTACGAACTCCACGGCCAAACCACCCGCAAGGGCCAGCAGGTACTGCTCGCCTACGCCGG
>JAUIML010000121.1 GCA_030432715.1 Acidimicrobiia bacterium
GGCCGCGATCATCCCGGTGGACCAGAGTCGGCGGTCCTGGTCGGGGAGGAGAACGGGCTCCCCCGAGTCGCCCCGGCGGGCGGGGCGACGGGCATGGATCATCAGGAAGAGTGCATGGAGGGCGAGCGTCTCCGCGTCGTCGACCATCAGCTCGGCGAGCATCCCGCAGAGGCGGATCGCCTCCTCCGCCAGATCGACCCGCGCCGTCTGCGACCCGTGGGAGGGGTAGGCCCCCTCGTTGAACACGAGATAGAGCACGTGGTGGACCACGCCGAGCCGGCCCATCATCTCCCCCTCGTCGGGGATGCGAAACGGGATCGCGGCCGTCGCGATCTTGCGTTTGGCCCGCACGAGGCGTTGGGCCATGGTCGCCTCGCTGACGAGGAACCCGTGGGCGATCTCGGCGGTGCTGAGTCCGCCCAGACTTCGCAGCGTCAGTGCAATCTGGGCCTCCACATTGAGTGCGGGGTGGCAACAACCGAAGAAGAGGCCGAGCTGGTCGTCGTCGCCCGCCGTGGCCCGGTCGGCGAGCGGTTCCTCGAGCCGACCCAGGAGTTCGGTCTTCGCCCGACCCGTGCGCTCCCTGCGGATCCGGTCGACGGCCTTGCGTCGGGCGACGGTCGTGATCCACGCACCGGGCCGGTCGGGGACGCCGTCGTCGAGCCACTTCGTGAGGGCGAGCGTGGCTGCCTCCTGGGCTGCATCCTCGGCTGCACCGAGGTCGCCCAGGTCGCGATAGAGGGTGGCCATCAGGCGCGGCCATTCCTCCTTCACGACCTGGGCCACGCGGGCCCCGACGGGATCCCCGGTCGGTTTCAGCGGTCAGCCGAAGTCGGGGACCGGACGAATCTCGATGCGACCCATGCGGGCGTCGGCGTGGGGGATCTTCGCCGCCCATCGCATCGCGTCGTCGAGCGAGTCGCATTCGAGGATGTAGAAGCCGCCGAGGTGCTCCTTGGTCTCGGCGAACGGCCCGTCGGTGGTGATGATCTCACCGTCGCGCACCTGCAGACAGGTGGCGGTGTCGGTGTTCTCGAGCGGTTCACCGGCGACGATCACTCCGGCGGCACCGGCTTCCTCGCCGAAGGCCATGTAGCCGGCCATGATCGGCCCGAAGGCCTCGCTGGTGGGGTCGGGATTGGCGACGGGATCGTTTTCGTCGGAGTAGATCAGGCATGCGTATTTCATGTTGGTGCTCCAGTGCTTGGTGGGTGTTCGTGGTGGCGACGAACGAGTCAGGCGGTTCTCGACAGCTTTGCGGAGTTTTTTCGCAGGGGCCGACGGGTCAGTCCCAGAGGGCGGCGAGCAGGGTGTCGACCTCGCCGGCCACACCCACCGTCGCCAGCGCGGCCGCCGGGTCGAGGTCGCGTTCGTCGACCGGGGTCTCCTCGTCGAACAGCTCCCGGACCGGCTCGATGAACCGGCTGAGTTGGGCGTAGACGTGGCGATCGTCGGTCGCATGGCGGTTGACGTGGAACCGCAACGGGAAGTTGACCGTGAGCTCGTCCTTGGCCCGGGTGAGCGCGACGTACATGAGCCGGAGCTCCTCGGCGAGCCCGTGCTCCTCGCCGAGCGCCATCTCGGAGGGCAGGTTGCCGTCGGCGGCGTGGAGCAGGTGCACGCTGCGCCACTCGAGACCCTTCGCCGAGTGGATCGTGGAGAGCGTCAGCCAGTCGTCGTCGAGGTGGGGCGGACCGGCCCGCTCGCTGGTCTTGCTCGGCGGGTCGAGCGTGAGTTCCGTCAGGAACCGGCTCCGGCTCGAGTAGGCCGCAGCGGTCGATGCCAGCTGGTCGATGTCGGCCACGCGGGCGGCCGGATCGTCGTAGCGGTTGGGGAAGACGAGCGCGCAGAAGGGCGTGAGCCGGTCGATCTGCTGGGTCGGCGAGAGATCGGTGAGGCAGGCGGCGAGCGCGCTGCGCAGCTCGGCTGCCTGCTCGTCGGCTGCGGTCGGTACCGCCCGCCACCCTCGATGAAGCGGGCGAGCGCATCGTCGCTCTCTCGCTCGATCCCGAGCTCGTCGGACAGCCGCCGCACCGTGGCCGGACCGACGCCCTCCATCGAGGCGAGCACTCGATGCCAGGCCAGCTGGTCGGCCGGATTGTCGAGAATCCGGAGGAGGGCGAGCAGGTCCTTGACGTGGGCCGATTCGAGATACTTGAGGCCGCCGTATTTCACGTAGGGGATGTCGCGCCGCGTCAGTTCGAGTTCGAGTCCGTCGGCGTGGTGCCCGGCGCGGAACAACACGGCCTGCTCGCGGAGGTCGATGCCCCGCTCCCGGGCGTCGAGGACGGCGGTGGCGACGGACGCGCTCTGTGCGCCTTCGTCGTGGTGGGTCTTCAGCTTCGGCGTGAGCCCGTGTGGCCGAGCCGACCACAGCTCTTTCGTGAAGTGTTCGTCGCTCTGCGCCAGCACCGCGTTGGCGACGGCGAGGACCGGCATCGTCGAGCGGTAGTTCTGCTCCAGCGTGACGCGGGTCGCGCCGGGGAAGTGGTCGGCGAACTCCCACATGTTGGCCACCGTCGCGGCGCGGAAGCCGTAGATGGCCTGGGCGTCGTCGCCGACCGCACAGACGTCGGTGTCGGGTCGACACATGCCGCGCACGATGTCGGCCTGGATGGGGTTGGTGTCCTGGTACTCGTCGATGAGGATGTGGTCGAACAGGTCGCGCATGGCATCGCCCACCGGACTCACGGTGAGCCCGCGCCAGAAGAGCAGCAGGTCGTCGTAGTCGAGCACCTGGTGGCTGCGCTTGCGGGCGGTGTAGGCGGTGAAGATCGTGCGCAGGTCGTCGAGATGGTCGGCACACCACGGATAGTCGGTCTCGAGGACGTCGCCGAGTTTCGCCTGGCTACTCACCATGCGCGAGTAGATGCCGGCCACCGTCTCCTTGCGAGGGAACCGCTTGCCCCGTTCGCCGAACCCCTCGTCGGTGCGCACGATGCCCATGAGGTCGGTCGAGTCGCTCTGATCGAGCACGGTGAATCCCGACGACAGCCCCGCACTCTGCCCGAAGGTGCGCAGGAGCCGGTTGGCGGTGGAGTGGAACGTGCCGCCCCACACCCGTGCCGCGGCCCGGTCGGTGGAGACCGCCGCCACCCGGGCCAGCATCTCGCTGGCCGCCCGCCGGGTGAAGGTGAGCAGCAGGATTCGGCTGGGGTCGGCCCCCGACTCGATGATCCGGCACACGCGGGCGGCGAGGGTCTTCGTCTTGCCGGTGCCGGCGCCGGCGACGATGAGCAGCGGCGAGCCGGTGTGGTCGACGGCGGCCTGTTGCTCGGGGTTCAGCGAATCGAACATGCGTTCGATTCTAGTCACGGTGCTTCCGGCGACGCAGACGGATCCAGGTCCGGCCCTGCCGGTCAGCCCTCGTTGCCACCGATCGCGGTCGGTGGCACGACACGGAGTTCGATCACGAAGTTGCCGCCGTCGGTCGTCAGCTCGAGTGTCCCCGTGGATTCGTCGGGGGGCGTCGCGGTGTCGTGGGCGATGAGGAGGGTCACCTGCGTGCCGGGTAGCAGAGTGCCCTTCGACGGGTCGACGGCGAACGAGGGTGTGGTCGTCGTCGCCCAGGTCATCGGGGCGTCGCCGACGTTGGCGAACGTGTACGCCATCGTGGCGGCGGGGCCAGGGAAGTCGATCGGCTCGGACGAACCGAAGAAGACGGGGCCGATCGTCGGCGGCGCGGTGTCTGTCGCCTGCGCGGTGTCCGTCGGCTGGGCGGTGTCTGTCGGCGGCGCGGTCGTCGCGGGAGGGTCGGTGGCCGAGATGCCGGCCACGTCGGTGGTCGCGAGGTCGGGATCGTCATCGGCTCCCGTCAACGGCCACGCGAGCACCGCAGCGGTGAGCCCGGCCACCAGAACCGCCGCACCCAGGGCGGTCACGAGGGTTCTCCGGGCCGGCGAGGCGGCGACTGCGTTCGCGGCGTCGGGCCCGCCGACGGTCGTCGGTTCGCGGCCCTCGTCAGGGCCCGGCGGGTGGACGGTCACGGGCCCGGAAGGGTCGCCTCGTGAGATCTCGGGCAACGGACCGCCGCTCGCCCGTGCGGCGGCGAGGACCGCGACGCGGACGGCCGCCGGTGCCGGCGGTGAGGGCATGGCGGCGGCCATCGGCTCCCACGCGCTCTCGAGTCGCCGGGTCTCGCGGCAGGCCTCGCAGCGGTCGATGTGGCGGGCGACCGCCGATCGGGCGGCGAGCGAACGTGTCCCGTCCCACGCATGCAGGAGCTCGTCCAGATCGCCACAGGCGTCGCGGCCAGACCAGGCGACGAGCCAGGTCCCCACCGCGGTCGAGAGTCGACGTTCCAGTCGGCTCAGCATGACGTCGATGGTGGCGCGCTCGCCCTCCATCGCTGCGGCGAGCTCGGCCCCTTCCATGCCTTCCCGCACGTGGAGGTCGAGGAGTTCCTGGTCTGTCGGTGACAGGGCTCCGGCGGCTTCCCAGAGCAGGGTGGCGGCCTCGTCCGTGCTGAGGTCGAGGTCGCGGGATTCGATGCGTCGCCGACGTCCGCCGGCGGGCCCCCAGTCTCGGCGCGGCCCGGTCCGCCCCCGGGCCCGGGCGACGTCGGCGACCGTGTGGCGGGCGATGGTGAACAGCCACGGCCGGAATCGGTCCGGGTGCGGGAGGGGGACGAGGCTCCGGTGGGCGCGGAGGAATGTCTCCCGGAGGGCCTCGGCAGCGTCGCCGTCGTCGCGCAGGCGCGCGAAGCAGAAGCGGTGGATCCGGTCGGCGTAGCGGTCGTACAACCGGGCATACGACTCGTGGTCGCCGTTGCGTGCGGCCTCGAGGAGATCGGCATCGGTTGGCATGTGATCGACGCCCCAGGGTGGCCGTTACGAACGCAGAGAGTGGTCGCATCCATGGTGCCTCCTTCTCGGCTGCAGCGCAAAGGCCGAGCCGATCGCTCGTTCGCCGGATTCCCTTCCGGGGCGGGAACGGGCGAGAATGTGACGATGCTGCAACTCCGGCCGAACTGTGAGTGGTGCGACGCCGATCTTCCGCCCGGCTCGGTCGACGCCCGCATCTGCTCGTTCGAGTGCACCTGGTGTGCCGACTGCATCGACGGGCCCGACTCCCCGCTCGCCGGCGTGTGTCCGAACTGTGGCGGCAACGTCGTGCCGAGACCGGTTCGCCCCGAGGGCCTGCTCGCGTCCGCGCCGCCGTCGAGCGAGCGGGTGATCAACGCCCGGGGCCCGGCCGGGGTCTGAGCGGGAATGTCCGAGACGCCGGCGGGAATCGTCACCTTCCTCTTCACCGACGTCGAAGGGTCGACGCGCCTGTGGGCTGCCGATGCCGCGGCAACGGCGGCGAGTTTCGAACGGCACGACGCGATCATCCGCGAGGCGATCGTCAGTCGCGGCGGCTATGTGTTCGGTTGGGCGGGTGACCACTTCCGAGGGGCCTTCACCGACCCGAGCGCCGCAGTCGACGCGGCGATGGCGGCGCAAGCGGCGCTCGATGCCTGCGACTGGGGCGACGGTCCCGCCCTGCGGGTGCGTATGGGTCTGCACCGAGGGCGGGCGACCCAGCGTGACGGCGACTACTTCGGCCCGGTGCCCAACACGGCCGCCCGACTCGAGGCGGCTGCGGCCGGTGGCCAGATCCTGTTGTCGTCGGCGGTGGCCGATGTGGTCGACGTGGAGACACTGTCGCTCGGGCAGCACCGTCTGCGAGACGTGCCCGAGCCCGTCGACATCTCCCAGGTGGGTGTGGTGTCGTATCGCCCCCTGCAGGTGATCGACCCCTCGCTCTCGAGCCTTCCGCTGCCCGGCTCGCGACTCATCGGACGCTCGGCCGAGGTCGGCCGCGTTCGTCAGCTGCTCGAGACCGCGCCGATGGTCACGCTGACGGGGACCGGAGGGTGCGGCAAGACTCGACTGGCTGTCGAGGTCGCCCACCAGGAGCTCCCGAGCCGCGCCGACGGCTGCTACTTCGCCGACCTCTCCAGCGTCTCCGACGGGTCGGAGCTGCCTGCGGCGCTCGCCAGCGCGATCCGGCTCGAATTCGGTGGCTCCAACGCGGGTGCCCTCGATCAGGTGATCACCCACCTCTCGCGTCGCGATGCACTCCTGATCCTCGACAACTGTGAACACATCCTCGACGACTGTGCGGTCTTCGCCGAGCGTCTCCTCGCGCGTAGCAGTGCGACTGCACTGCTGGCCACCACCCGAGAACGTCTCGACGTGCCGGGTGAGCAGGTGGTCGCGGTGGGCTCCCTGTCGGTCGAAGGTGAGGCCCCCGCGGTGCAGCTGTTCTGCGAGCGAGCCGCGGCGGCCAACGCCGCGTTCTCGTGCAGCGAGGATCCGGATGACCCGACCCGCCAGGCCGTGATCGACATCTGCCGACATCTCGACGGCATGCCCTTGACGATCGAACTGGCCGCGGCACGGGTGGCGGTGTTGACCCCCGCCGAGATCCTCGAGCGGATGTCCGATCGGTTCCGGCTCCTCTCCGGAGGCAGGGGTCGTCAACGGCGTCGCACGCTCCAGGCCACGCTCGACTGGTCCTATGACCTCCTCGACGAGGACGAGCAGCGGTTCTTCCGTCGGTGCGGCGTCTTCGTCGGCTCGTTCGACCTGCCGGCGGCGGTGGCCGTGTCGGGATTCGACGACTACGACGCCATCGACCTGTTGGACTCGCTCGTTGCGAAGTCGCTGCTCGCGGTCGACGAGGGTCCCGACAACCCGACCACCCGCTACCGCCTCCTCGAGACGATCCGCATCTACGCCGGCGACCTCCTCGCCCGCAGCGAGGACGTGCTCGCCGCCCGTGAGGCGCATCTCCGTTGGTTCAGGTCCCTGGCGAGCACCGGTCGGTTCCTCGAGGCGACCGATCTGGTCCGAGCCGGAGGACTGCGCGCCGATTGGCCCAACATCGCCAGCGCGCTCGAGTGGGCGCTCGTGCGCGGCGACGACGGGGAGACCGGTGAGAGCGGACACGAAGTCGCGGCCCACATCGCCTTCGGCTGTCAGGGTTTGTGGGAGACGCAGGTGCCTGCCGTCGAGGGTCGACGATGGGTCGAGCAGATCGCCGACGGGCTGCCGCCGGGCGAGTGCCGGGATTGGATGCACTATGTGCGAGCGGTGCTGTGCATGCAGCTCGACGACTTCTCCGTGGTGCATCGTCAACTCGACGAGCTGATCGCCGCGGAGGCGACCACGCCGGAGGTCCTGGCCCAGGCGACCGGACTCATGGCCTTCCTCTGCTGTCGCCAGTATCCCGACCGAACCCGTGCGCTGGTCGAGATGGTCGATCGGGTGGCGGGCGATCACGGGCTGGGCGACGAATACCGGACACCCGGCATCTGGGCCCGCGGGTGTCTGGCCCTCTACGAGAACCGCGTCCACGACTCGCGGCCCGATTTCGCGTTGGCCCACGAGCTGCTGGAGGCCGAGGGCCACTACACCAACCATGTGGTGATGACCGGCCTCGCGCTGGCATCGAGCCACATTCTCGCGGGAGAGCCCGGCCGCGCCCTCGAGCTCATCGACTCGCGGGAATGGTCGCGGTCGGTCTGGGACAGCTCGCCGATCGTCAGAGCGATCGCGTTGATCGACCTCGATCGACCGGCCGATGCCGCCGACCTCGTGGTCGGGTTCGGCTACGCGGCGCTTCGCGGTCGCCTCAGTCGCATGGCCAACGACGCGCTCGTCGGTTTCGCGGCGCTGGCGATCGCACGCGGTGAGCAGGCTCATGCGTGGGACCTGCTCACGCAGGCGGCATCCCCGAAGACGCCGTTCACGATCGGACTGGCCGAAGGGTTGGCCGACCGGGTCGGTCGAGGGGACGAGCTCCGGTCGATCCATCGCGATCGGCAGCGACCGCTGTCGGAGCTCGACGCGTCGGACCACCTGCGCGCCGAGATGGCCCGGATTCGCCTCGCCGCGGAAGGGTACGCTTGACACAATGCAATGAAAAGACATGAAATATATTCAATGTCTCACATTGCAACTCCGAACAGCACCACGCCCTCGAACCACACTGCCGGCCACGACACCCTCGTCCTCGACCTGCCGGCGGCACGAGAACTCGCCGTCGTGCTGGCCGCGGCCGGCGACGAGATCGCCGGCGACCAGGTGGTCCTGCGGGATCTGCTCCACGAGGCCACGGCCGTACTGCGTCGTGATCAAACCGCCGCCCTCGTGCCGCTGGCGGCGGCCCGACGGGGGTGCGCCGCGCTGGCGTCGGATCTCCGGGCCCGAGTCGACCTCGTCGAGCGCACGACGGCCCAGCTGGACCGGGTCGACGATCTGACGGCTCGAATCGACGCATGGCCGGCCCGGCTCGACCCGCACGCGCATGCCGGGCTGCGGGCCGAACGTCGGGGGGTGATCCTCCGCCTCGTCGACGGCGACCGAGATCACGCGCGTCGGATCGAACGGGCGTTGCGGTCCGGCCTCCCGGCTGCGGGAGCGTTCGCTGCGGTCGAGGAGGAGCTCCGGCTCGCCGCCCGCGTCGACGCGCTCATGGTCGCGTTCGCCATCGATGCCGCGGCCGCCCGCGCGCTGATCGAGCGGGTCGACGTCGCCCTCGTCGAGCTGCTCGACCGGGGCATGACCCAAGACGATGCCGTGGCGGCCCTGGCGGTGGTCGAGAACTTCGGACTCGACCTCGACACCGCGCTGGCACGAGCGGCCGAGCGTGGAGGCGACCTGCTGGCCGTCCTCGGCGAGATGCTCACCGCCCGGGCCCTGGGCGTGACAGTCCCCGAGTACGACGCTCTGGTCGCGCTCGGTGTCCACTTCGACACACTCGATCGTGCCCGCGGGGTCGGCGACCAGCGCGTCTCCGCCGCCGACCTGCAATTCGTCGTCGATCATCCCCGGCGGTTCACTCCGTCGCAGGTTTCGGCGGCCCGGTCCCTGCTCGACGAGTCGACGCTCCGCAACCGCCTCGACACCGCGCATGCCCACACCGAGATCTTCTCCGGCGAGACCTTCGGGTCGGCCGAGCCGGGCGACGGCCTCATCTCGGAGCTCGACCTCGAGTCGTTCCTCCTCAAGGCACAGATGCACACGATCCTCGGCGAGTACGCCGACGAGATCGATGCCGCCAACGATCCGCGGGGAGTGGTCGACGGCTACCACTCCGCCAACGACCTCCGCGCCTTCCTCGCCGACAACCCCGAGTTGCCGGAGCCGGTTCGCGAGTCCGTCGCGCTGGCCCTCGAAGCGGGCTGGTTCGACGAGAGCTGGTGGGAGGCCCACAAGGACGAGCTGGCGATGGGCGCAGCCCTCCTCGCAGCCGGTCTCGTCGTGGTGGCCACCGGAGGCGGTGCCTCGATGTTGTTGGTCGTCGGGGTGGGCGCCGCCGCGGCCGGGGCGGCAACGGTGACCGTCAATGTCGCCACCGGCGCGCCGGTGCTCGACGACGTGTTCGCGCACGCCGTGAAGGGTGGGTTCATCGGCGCCGGAGTCCACGGGGTGGTGACCGGCGCAGCGGCGTTCGGCGCGGCATCGTCCGGCGTGGCTCGTGTCGCCGCGCTGTCCGGCGCGACCGCCGGCGCCGCCGATGTCGTGGCCGGCGGAGGCCTCGACCTGGTGATCGACGAAGACCTCGAGGCGACCGTCCACGAGATCGCCGACGACGTGAGCACGGTCGCCGGTACCGCCGACCTCGCCCACGGCATCACGGAGTGGACCACCCGCACGCCGGTCACCTTCGACACGATCGAGGAGCAGCTGGCGGCGTTGTCCGAGCGAATAAGTCGCCAGAAGCAACTGCGACATGTGAGGGACACCCGTCTCCACGGGCACGGCGGATACTTCGACGACCCGCGGGAGGCCCAGCGGGTGCTCGATGCGGTCCACGACGGTTCCGCCGACGTCCTGGCCATGACCACCGGCAACGACCTGCTCGTCCGCTACGACGGTGCGACCGGTGTGCACGTCAACCGTCGCTATCCGGAGAGCTCGGGGGTGCCCACGTCAACCTTCCTGGTCAAGGGAACGGCGAAGCCCAGCATCGTCCCAGCCCGTCCCGGGAGGACCGAATGAGGTTCGTCGACCACGAGTTCCCGCCCTACGAACCGGAGCCGTTGACGAGGGCCCAGGCCTTCGCCGATGAGATGTTCGACGCTGTCGCCGATGCCGCCCTCGACGGGTTCGGCCCCAATCTGTGGGGCCTGGCGATGACGTGCGATGTCGAGACCGAGACCGTCCACGCCTTCCTCTTCTTCGACGAGGAACCCGACGAACTCGATCGCTACGAGATCTCCGAGTTCCGCTTCAGCTTCGCCGCGGCGACGGGCGGCGGCATCGCCATCGAGACGCATCGCACGACCATGGACCGCGACCGGTACCGGCTCCGTTTCGGAGAGATGCGATGGTGCCATCGGCGGCGCCGTGCCGATGCCGTTCTTCCCGACGACGTGGGCTTCGACGAACTCGACTACTGACCCGGTGCCGAGTCGGACGACCACGCGATCGCCGGATCGTCGACCTCGACCACGTCGGCATCGTCGGTGAACGCGACGAAGCGATCGAACGACTGCAGGAACCAGCGGTCGTGGGTGACACACACCACGGTTCCCTCGAAGACGTCGAGTCCGGCTTCGAGGGCTTCGGCCGACGCGACGTCGAGATTGTCGGTCGGCTCGTCGAGCAGCAGCAGATTGGCCCCGTCGATCTCCAGCAGCAGGATCTGGAAGCGGGCCTGCTGGCCACCCGACAGCGTCTCCCAGGGCTGTTCCGCCGAGTGGTTCAGCTCGTAGCGCCGCAGGCGGGCCATTGCCGGTCCCCGGTTGAGGTCTCGGCTCGCCAGGATGTCGATCAGTGATCGGCCCTGCAGCTCGGGATGGTCGTGGGTCTGGTTGAACAAGCCGGGGATCACCCGAGCGCCGAGCTTCCAGGCTCCCGTGTGGTCGACGGCCCCGCCGCCGAGCAGCCGCAGGAAATGCGACTTCCCCGTGCCGTTGCGCCCCACCACGGCGACCCGTTCGCCGAACCAGATCTCGAGGTCGAACGGGAAGGTGAGGTCGGTCAGCTCCAGCTGCTCGCACACGACCACCTGTTTGCCGGTGCGTCCACCGGAGAGGCGCATGTCGATCTTCTGCTCGCGGGCGAGTTCGCGCGGGGCACCCTTCTCGTCGAAGTGGCGCAGACGCGTCTCCGCGGCCCGGGCCCGGCTGGCGTTGGCGTCGCTCATCGCGGCCCGCCGCTTCTGCTCCCTCATGTGGTTGACGAGCCGCTTGCGTTCCTCCGCCCAGCGGCGCTGTTCGTCGCTGATGAGCGAGAGCCGGTGCTCCCGCGCCTCGCGCCAG
>JAUIML010000308.1 GCA_030432715.1 Acidimicrobiia bacterium
CGAGGCCGCTCTTGCCGGCTACACGGCTGCGGTCGACCAGAGTGTCATCATGAAGGATCTCGAGGCGCGCCGGAACATGCGGCTCGCCTTCAAGAGCGGCTTCTTCGTGGGTGGCGTGAAGGCCGGCCTGATGACGGTGACGGGCGGGGCCTTTCCCGGTGGAAAGATCTCCGTGGAGGAAGACGCGGCCGAGACGAAGCACCTCGGGCCCACGCCCGAGAAGGTCGTGCCGGACGGGAAGCTGACCTTCTCCAAGGTCGACGCGGTCTACAAGTCGGGGAACCAGACTCGTGATGACATCCCGTCCCACCTCGTGATCGGAGAGGACGTCTCACCCGAGGCGGCCGAGATGTATGTGCACCTGTGCCCTGCAGGTGTCTACGAGCGGGACGGTGACAAGCTGATCGTCAACGCGCCGAACTGCGTGGACTGCAAAGCCACCGATGTCGTCGGACCTCGTTGGACGCCCCGCGAGGGAGGGAGTGGGCCGGCCTACCGTCAGATGTGAGGACGGAAGGTGGGTCAGTCTCCACCGCCGAGTTCGACGATGGTCGCGTCCGGCATCTCGATACGAGCGCCCAGCTGTAGAAGCATCGGCGCAGTATCCATGTAGTCGGCCGCCCTGGTGATCCGTCCTCCTTCGACTTCGATCACGGTGACACCGTTCGTGACGACCTCGGCGCCGGTACCGACACTGAGTTGGTTGCCCATCGGACGGGCCTGGACAGCCGAGAAGACCCATTCGGCCACGGCGCCGGTCTCGGTGACGTGGACCTGACCCACGTTCCACAACACGTCGTCCGCCCATGCGTGGAGTGCGTTCACGTACCCGATGATCTCGTCCAGGCCCTGATACGTGTGCTGGTTCGGGTAGTCGTCGTAGAGGGCGTCGGGCCAGAAAAGCTCTTCGAGGATCTCGGAGTCACCCCGTTCCCACGCGGCCATGAGCGTGCGGATCGTGAGTTCCGCCTCGCGGACCGACTCGTCTTGTGTCGGTCGAAGCTGAAAGCACGACGAAGAAGCGAGCGCGAGAGCTACCAGGAGTAGGGTGCGCATGGGCGCGGGGCTCCGAGTGATGTCCGGAGCGTCGTCAGCTGCCCGACCCGCTCCGGGGGTAGTTGGCCATGTTCACGTGAGACACCCGAAAGCCCTCAGGGGTGCGTACGATCACCATGCTGAAGGGTCCACGGCCGGCCTCGGCGGGTTGGAGTCGCTTCCCGAAGTTCCAGACGGCGCTCACGACGGCGGTGTCCTCGAAGTGTGTGATGAGCGGATCATCGAGCCAGAGTTCGTCGGTGATGGCGAAGCCACCGGGGACGAAGCCGCGCTCGTCGTGATACGCCAGGACCGCCTCCCACCCCTCGATCACACCCTCCGCGTCGCTGGCGAAGTAGGTGAGGGCAGGATCCTGAAGAAAGACGTCACCGAGTTGATCGAGGTCGTAGCGGCGCCAGAGGCCGAGCCAGGCATCGAGCGCTTGCTGCGCCGTCTGGGGACCCCGGGCTTCGACCCGACGAACGTCGTCCCGTGCGACCACGACCGGACGGAACGCTCCGCGCTCGTAGCGCTCCCCGTTCTTCCACACGGCCTTGATGCTTCGGAGGTTCCCGATGTCCTCGAGCGGGTTCGCGTCGAGGAGAACGAAGGAGACGGGCCGGCCGTGTTCGAGCGTGCCGTATCGATCTTCGACGCCGATGGCCTCGGCGGCTACCCGGGTAGCCGCTTCGATGGCCGCCATCGGGGGAAGCCCCGCACCGTTCACGAGTTCCTCGACCTCTTCGAACAACGACGGGTACGGATCCTCACGATCGGTCGTGAAATCCGTGCCGGCCGCGATCGGAATGCCCTCCTCGTAGGCCCGTCGGACCAGTTCGCGCGCGAAGCCGAGGTCGCACCGGTCGGATTGGGTGTTGTCCGGGTTCGCGGCCATCCGCACGTACATGGACAGCGTGGCGTCGAGGATCGTGCCCCGCGCACGCATCGCCTCGAACAGCTCCGTGAAGACCGGAGACTCGGCCGAGAAGTTTCCGAAGAGCGGCACCTGGTCGTGGTGGTACTCGGTCGGAGCCGTGGCCATACCCTCCCAGGCCAGCCGACA
>JAUIML010000309.1 GCA_030432715.1 Acidimicrobiia bacterium
CGTCGCCAAGGAGATGGAGATGGTCGTCCGCTACCAGGGCGGCCACAATGCGGGCCACACGCTCGTGGTCGAGGGCGAGACCTTCGCACTCCAGCTCGTGCCGAGCGGAATCCTCTACGACCACATCACCCCGGTCATCGGCAACGGAGTGGTCGTCGACCCCCGTGTCCTGCTCAAGGAGATGGACACGCTCGAGTCGAAGGGGGTCGACTGCAGCGCCCTCAAGGTCTCGGGCAATGCCCACCTGATCATGCCATATCACCAGGAGCTCGACGCGCTCCACGAGCGGCACCTGGGCGACGGCAAGCTCGGCACCACCAAGCGCGGCATCGGACCGGCCTACGCCGACAAGGCCATGCGGGTCGGTCTGCGCGTACAGGACCTCCAGGACCCGAAGATCTTCCGCCAGAAGCTCGACGTGGTGCTCGGCTACACCAACCAGGTGCTCACGAAGGTGTTCAATCGGCTTCCGGTCGACGCCGATGCGATCGCGGCCGAGTACCTCGACGTCTGTGCCCCCCGGGTCATCCCCCACATCGCCGACGCGATCTCGCTGGTCCACGACGCGCTCGACACCGGCCAGGGTGTGCTGCTCGAAGGTGCGCAGGCGACGTTCCTCGACCTCGACCACGGCACCTACCCGTTCGTGACGTCGTCGAACCCCGTGGCCGGCGGTGCTTGCACCGGCGCCGGGGTCGGACCCCGCGACATCGATCGCATCATGGGGATCGCCAAGGCCTACGTGACCCGCGTCGGTTCCGGCCCCTTCCCCACCGAGCTCCACGACGAGATCGGTGATCATCTGGTCGACGTCGGCCACGAATACGGCACCAACACCGGCCGCCGTCGTCGCCCCGGCTGGTTCGATGCCGTCATGATGCGCCAGGCCGTGCGGGTCAACTCGCTGTCGGAGGTCGCGCTCACGAAGCTCGATGTGCTCGACGCGCTGCCGTCGCTGAAGGTCTGTGTCGCCTACGAGATCGATGGGGTCCGCCACGACCGGTTGCCGTACCACCAGAGCCAACTCCACGGCGCCACCCCCATCTACGAAGAACTCCCCGGCTGGGAGACCGACCTCAGTGCGATCACCAACCCGGGTGCGCTTCCGGCCAACGCCGCGGCCTACATCGAATTCCTCGAGGCGCAGATCGGCGTGCCGATCCGTCTCGTCGGGGTCGGACCCGGCAGAGAGCAGTTCCTCGATCGCGCCGCATGAGGGCGGGCGTCGGCAACGCCTGCCCTGCCGCCGTCAGCCGAAGGGCTGGCTCCAGTCGATGGGCGGGGCCACGCCGTCGGCCGGCTTCTCCGCGGGGGCCGGTGCCGGAGGCGGAGGCGGCACGTCGTTGAAGCTCTCGGCGAGTTCGGCTGCGAACTCGTCGCCGTTGTCGGGCACCGTCGCCGGGATCCGTTGGAGATCGTCCTCGGTCGGCGCGAGCGGATCGCTGAGCACCGGATCGGAACGGGTCGCCGCAGCGGCCGCCGTCGCGGCCTGGCGACTGGCGGTGCGGGCGTCCCAGGCCTTCACCCGGCGCTTGACGTCGCGTTTGGCCATCTCGGGCCGAGCGGCATGGCTCCGCACGCCGCCGGCCACCATGGCGCATTCCTTGCAGAACGGCTTCTTGGCGCCGAACGGATACACCAGGCACAGCTCGCAGTACTCGAGTCCGCATCGTCGACAGATGTTCTCCGACGTCTCGAAGCTGTGGTCCTGGCAAAGGCCGGTGAGCTCGACATTCACTGGGCGTTCTCCTCGTGTTCTGCCTCTCCCGTCGGCACGTCTCCCCCGGTTCTTGATGAGTCGAACGACCAGTGAAAGGGTCACCTCGTGACTGTGATGCCCAACCTGCTCTCCGAGCGCTACGCCAGCGCGGCCATGAACGAGATCTGGTCGCCCGAACGCAAGATCGTCCAGGAGCGGCGCCTGTGGCTCGCGGTGCTGCGAGCCCAGGCCGAGCTGGGTGTCGAGGTGCCCGACGGCGTCGTCGAGGCCTACGAGGCGGTCATCGATCAGGTCGATCTGGCGTCGATCGCGGCCCGTGAGGCGATCACCCGTCACGACGTGAAGGCCCGCATCGAGGAGTTCTGCGCGCT
>JAUIML010000310.1 GCA_030432715.1 Acidimicrobiia bacterium
CTCGACCAGTTCGATGCCATTCGCGGCGCTCCACCGGTCCGACGGGAAGAGCCATCTCGGTGCTGCCGCGGAGCCGCTCCGCGGGCTTCCGACCGCCACGACCGGGAGGGGAGATGCCGACGACGTGGGCGCGAACGCGCGGACAAGCCCGGCGACGAGCGTTCGAACATGAAGATGACGTCGAAGCCGGGACTTCTTGCTTCCTGGGCGGTTCTCTCCTTTCTTGCGCTTGGAATCACGGAAGCGAACGCCGGCTGCGTGAGCTTCACCAAGTTCGTCGAGCCCGGATGGACCTGCGGGCGCGAGTACGTCTGCGCGGAGTGCGGTGCGGCGGCCGTGAACCCCGTCGACGGACTGATCTACACCGTGAAGCCCAGAGTGTCGTGGAACCGGGGCGGTCTCTACCGGTTCGAAGCGGGCGGGGCGCTGACGAAGCTCGCCGCAGGCCAGCTTCCGCAGTTCATCCAGGTGGATTCCGCGACCGGAGATGTCTACTTCGACCACCAGGACTACGCGGGGGCTCCCGCCATCGTCTATCGGTGGCCTCTCGGCGGCCCGGACCGGGAAGCGTGGGTGACGGGGTTCGGACCGGGAGTGGACCGTCCACACGGAATGTCTCTCGCGCCTCCCGGTCATTCGAGCGGGCTCCTGCTTCCGGGCGAGATTCTGGTGGCGGACGACAACTCGACGCACGATGGCAACGTGTGGCGATTCTCGAGCGTCGCACCGGGAGGCGAGGTCCTGGTCGCATCCGACGGCACTCAGCTTCCATCGATTCGCGACGTCGCGGTTGGCCCAGACCGGGTCTTCGTGCTGAACTCGCAGATCAATTCTCAATCGGTCTTCGAGCTCTTGCCCGATGGCTCGTTCGACGTGATCCCTTGGACCTTTCCGAACGCGGTTGCGATCGTGGTCGACCCGCTGAGCGGGGACGTGCTCGTCCTCGATGAGGGCGTGGTTCCCGGAGGTGGAGACGGCGCCGTCTATCGCTTGGATCCGGACTCCGGAGTCGCCTCGATCGTGATTCACCAGCTTCCGCGAGGCCATCCCTACACCGAGGGGCTCACGATCTCTGCGGACGGAAGCCGGCTGGTCATGAGCGGCCAGAACAGCTCGGTGTACGAGTACGTGCGCGACGTGAGTCCGAGGATCGCCTCCGAATCCCCGATCTCGTTCCAGCGCGGCGTGGAATCCGCGTTCACGTTCGAAGTGGAGCTCGGGATCGGGCCGTTCTCGTGGTCGCTCGTCGATGGCGAGCTCCCGCCGGGCCTAACCCTGGGGACGGACGGTATCCTGAGCGGTGCCCCCGAGCAGGCCGGGGCGTGGTCGATCACCGTCCAGGTCGATGACGATCTCGGCCGGGCCGACGAGCAGTCGTTCGACCTCGATGTCCTGATCGGTGCCCCGCCGGAGAGGCTTCATGTCGCAAAGGTGGGCACCATTGCATCGCCCGGTCGGATCCTGGACTACGCGATCCTCGTGACGAACGTCGGAACCCAGACGGTCACGGACGTGCCCGTCGTCGAGTTTCTCGAGCCCTACTTCGACTTCGTCTCCGCCGATCCACCTCTCGTAGATTCGTTCCCGGACCTGCCGAGCTGGAACATCCCCTCGCTCTCTCCGGGGGATGTGGCCGTGATCCGGTACCGAGCGCGTCTGCGAAACGACGTTCGGCCGGGCTCGGAGGTCCTCGGATGCGCGGGATTGGGTTGCTTCGTCGACGTCGCCGAGGCGATCGGCGTAGTTCCTTTCAGCGTACAGGAGGTCATCGACGCTGCCCAGGCGGTCGGCGACTGCAGAGACGCGGTGGACGCACACATGGCCAACGGCGGCTTCGACCCCGCGGAGAACCTGGAGGAGTGTGTTGCGACCTGTGAGGCCTGCTGCGACGCGCTTCCTCAGGGCTCGAGCTACTGCAAGACCGGCTGCAACGGCTACTGCCACCATCACGCCAGGGTGGATCACGTGGCGTCGTGCAGGGTCGATCAGATCGGGGCGCCTTCGGTCCAGGCGATGGCGAACGGGTGGGTCTCGTGTCACAGGGGGGTGGCCACCCGATCGGTAGATCCGAACGTCAAG
>JAUIML010000122.1 GCA_030432715.1 Acidimicrobiia bacterium
ATCCTCGCCGCGGCGCCCAACCACGTGCGCAGGATCGAGTCGGGCATGCTGTCGCTCGGCTGCGACATCGACGACTCGTCGACACCGCTCGAGGTCGGTGAGGGATTCGACTGGATGGTCGATCTCGACCAACCCGACGACTTCGTGGGCAAGGCCGCGCTGCAGCGCCAGCGGGCCATCGGCCCCCGGACCCGCCTGGTCGGCGTCGATCTCGACGGCCCCGATCTCGGCACGTTCACCGACGGCGCCATGCCTCGGGTACTCCCTGCGGCTCGCGCCGGTCGTGACGTCGCCACCCTCACCTCGGCCTGCCGATCGCCCCGGCTGGGTCGTAACATCGGCTACCTGCGGGTCGATGTCGACGACGCCGAGATCGGCACGACGTTCGCAGTCCGCCACCCTGAGCACGGTCGCCTCGGCGCGACCGTCGTCCGGAAGCCCCACCTGAAGTGACCGAGACCCCGACATCGCCGTCCGACGATCTCGACGACGAATCGATCGAAGGAGGCCCACTCCTCGATCACGACCCGACTGTGGCGGCCCGCGGTCTCCTCGTCGGGATCGCCCTGCTGATGGCCGGCAACGGCCTCCAGGGCTCGTTGCTCGGTGTGCGGACGGAGTCGGAGGGCTTCTCGCTGACGGCCACCGGCATCGTCATGGCCTGCTACTTCGCCGGCTTCCTCTTCGGCAGCCGCTCGGCCGAGCGGCTCCTCGTCCAGGTGGGCCACATCCGGGTGTTCGCCGCCCTCGCGTCGTCGGCTTCGGCTGCGGTGCTGCTCCACTCGATCTTCATCTCGCCGTTCTCGTGGGGGCTGATGCGCTTCGTCACCGGGACGTGCATGGCCGGGCTCTACGTGGTCGCCGAGTCGTGGCTCAACGACATGGCGACCAACGCCACCCGGGGACGCCTGCTGTCGGCCTACATGGTGGCGACCATGGGCGGCCTCACGGCCGGACAGTTCCTGCTCGAGGTCGCGGACCCCGAGGGGTTCGAGCTCTTCGTGCTCAGCTCGATCCTGGTCTCGGCCTCGCTGCTGCCGGTCACGCTCTCGGCTTCGAGCACACCGCCGGCCGCCGTCCCCGAGCCGCTCCCGTTCCGTGAGCTCGCGCGCAACGTGCCGACCGGGGTCATCAGCGCCTTCTGGGTCGGTACCGCGGCCGGCGTCCTGATGGGTCTCGGCGCGGTCTACGCCGTCGCCGCCGACATCCCCGATTCCCGGCTCCCGACCTTCCTCGCGGCGCCCCTCGTCGGATCGGTCGTGCTCCAGTACCCGATCGGTTGGCTCTCCGATCGCATCTCGCGGCGCACCGTCATGTGGTGGGTTGCCCTGTCGGCGTCGGCGGTGGCGCTGGCCCTCGCGCTGACACCGGCGGGGAGCTGGTTCGCGATCTGTCTGATGTTCCTGCTCGGGGGCACGGTCTTCCCGCTCTACTCGCTCACGATCGCCTACACCGCCGACTGGCTGCCGATCTCGCAGCTCACGGCAGCGTCGGCCAGTCTCGTCCGGGTCAACGGCATCGGGGCGGTCTGCGGGCCGCTTCTGGTGGCCCCGTTGATGTCGGTCGGCTCGCCGGCGATGTTCTTCTGGGCGATGGCCGCGACCCACGGCGTGCTCGTCGGCTACATCTCCTGGCGGGTGCTCTTCCGCGATGCCCTCCCGGCCGACCGGCAGCGGGCCTTCGTCGCCTATCCGGCTCGGGCTTCGGCGGTGGCGGCGAACCTCATCGGGCGCCGGCGGGGAACCCCCTACGGCGACTCGCTCGACTGAGTCAGCTTCGGAACTCGTCGGGCACCGGCTGCTCGTCGACCGGTGGCTCGACCCGCAACGGGGCGCCGTCGCCATCACCGACGCCGCCGAAGTTCAGCGCCGACCAGTCGTCGAAGTCGTCGAGGACCTCGAGGTCGGAGTCGAAGTTGACGCTCAGCGGGTAGGGCGCGGCGTCGATCGTGCCGTTGCCGTTGAAGTCGATCGCGATGGTGCCGCAGACTCCGGCGGCTTCGTCGACGGCGGTCTCGTCGATGAGCACCCGGTCGCCGTTGCTGAAGCCGAGGACCTGGTCGCCGACGGCATCGCACGCGTTCGTTCCTTCGTCGGTATCGATGCCGGGGAACTGGAACCGATAGTTCATCACCGAGTTGTAGCTGGGTTCGTAGTTGGTGTTGTCGTCGCCGCCGTGGCGAAGACCGAGGTTGTGGCCCAGCTCGTGCATGAGCGTGTTGGACGTGTTGGTGAGGCTGTCGGAACACTGCAGCGACACGATCAGGTCGTCGCCGTTGATTTCGGCTTGGCCGCTGCTGTTCGACGATGAGTTGTAGCGGTGCACGTGGAGCGAATAGTGGAAGTAGCCCTCGCGGCTCGGGTGGAAGTTCGCGGCCTTGCTCTCGCCGAACTCGGCGTCGTTGACACCGCCGATGAGCGAACCGATGGGAGCGGTCGCATCGACGATCTCGTTGCCCTGGTTGAACAGCCCGCCCTGTCCGTAGTCGACCACCAGATCGATGCCGGTCGTGCCGTCGGGATTCGTGACCGGGGCATCGGCGAACGCCTGGACGACGCGGTCGATCATCGCGTCGGTTGGTCGATGGCTGTGCGGCCCGCAGTCCTGGCTGTCGTCGACCCAATCGACCTCGACGAAGACGGTGGGTCGCAGCGGATCGGCTCCGAGCAGGGGGAGCGGGGCGCCGCCGAGGGTGCCGACGACCTCGTCGCCGTCGGCGATGCCGTCGCCGTCGGTGTCGGCCCGCGCCGGGTCGGTGCCGGTATCGGTCATGTCGACGAACACGCCGGTTGCGGTCTCGGCCCAATCGGGGATGCGATCGCCGTCGGTGTCGGTCTCGGTCACACAGGTGACCGGCCCGCCCGCCTCGGAGCCCGCTCCCGTCGTGATGGTCGTGGTGAGGGTGCCGATCGAGCCGGGCCAGTCGCCGCTGTCCTCGGCGCTCGACGACTGGGCGGTGATCTCGACCGCGTGGCTCGTGGCGGACGCGAGACCCTGCAGCCGGCAGGACGACACGGTGCTCGGGTGGGTCGCGACGAGGCTGCCGTCGACGCGGATCTCGTAGGCCGCCACGAGGTGATCGGGATCGGGGAACTGGGCGTCGTGGGCCGTGTTCCAGACGATCCGTGCGTCGGCACTGCCGACGAGCACGTGGTCGATGCCGCTCCCGGAATAGAAGAACGGATTGCAGGCCGCGGCGACCAACGCCATCGCGAGAGCGGCTACCGCTCGGCGGACGTATGGTGCGCGTCGCATTTCGGCGTCGAGCGTAGTTGCCGCGACTCAGTACGCCGCGTCGGCCATGGAGGCCTTGCGGCGGGCGATGAAGTCGCGGAGCTCGTCATCGATCGCCTCGTCGATCGCCGGCGCCTCGTAGGCGGCCAGCATCTCCTTCCACGTGGCATTGGCGCGTTGGGCGGCGGTGAGACTGCCCTCGGACTCCCACTGCTCGAAGCTGTTGTTGTCGGCCACAGTCGATCGATAGAAGGCGGTCTCGAAGTTGGCGAGCGTGTGGGCGTTGCCCAGGAAGTGGTCGCCGTGGGGGTTCGTGCGGAACGCGTCCATCGCCTGCCCGTTGTCGGAGAGGTCGATGCCTCGGGCGTAGACGCCCATCATCCCCAGCTGATCGGCATCCATGATCAGTTTCTCGAAGCCGAGCGTGAGACCGCCCTCCTGCCACCCGGCGGCATGGAGCACGAAGTTGACCCCGGCGTTGACCGTCGGCAGCAGGGTGGAGGCCGATTCGTAGGCCGCCTGGGCGTCCGGATACTTCGACGCGGTGAACTGGCCGCCGGACCGGAAGGGCACGCCGACGCGCCGGGCCAACGCGGCCATCACGTGGATGGCTTGACCGGCTTCGGGGGTACCGAAGGTGGGGGCGCCGGTGGCCATGGACATCGACGAGGCGAACGTCCCGAACACCATGGGCGCACCGGGCCGGACCAGTTGGTAGTAGGCCATGCCCGACAGAGCCTCGGCGAGGGCCTGGGCGGCGAGCCCGGCGACGGTCACCGGCGACATCGCGCCGGCGAGAATGAACGGCGAGATGATCGCGGCCTGGTTGGCACGGGCGTACTCCGTGGCCGCGCCCAGCATGGTCGCGTCCCAGCGCAGGGGCGACGATGCGTTGATGAGCGACGTCATGACCGTGCGGTCGCCGAGGTCGCCGCCGAACGCGATACGGCTCAGCTCGATGGAGTCGGCGGCCCGCTCGGTTGCCGTGACCGAGCCCATGTAGGGCTTGTCGCTGTACTTGATGTGGGCGTAGACCATGTCGAGATGGCGCTTGTTGACCGCGATGTCGGTCGGCTCGCAGATCGTGCCGCCCGAATGGTGGAGGTGGGGCAGCATGTAGGTCAGCCGGACCGCGTTCTCGAAGTCGGCGAGGGTCGCGTAGCGACGGCCGGCGTCGAGGTCGAACACGAACGGCGACCCGTAGTTGGGGGCGAAGACCGTCGCGTTCTCACCGACCTTCACGCTGCGGGCCGGGTTCCGGGCGTGCTGGATGTAGCTCGCCGGAGCCGAGGCCTGCACGATCGATCGACACAGCCCGCGGGGGAAACGGACGAGCTCGCCGTCGACCTCGGCGCCCGCGGCCCGGAGGAGATCGAGCGCTTCCGGGAACTCCTGGAAGGCGATCCCGACCTCGGCGAGGATCGTCTCGGCGTTGTCCTCGATCCGGGTGAGACCTTCCTCGTCGATCATCGGTACCGGGGGGAGCGTGCGCTCGAGGTAGGCGACCGTCTCGGCACCGGCTTCGGCTCGTGCGGCCTGTCGGCCCGCCCGACCGCCGCTGCGTCGGCCGCGGCGACCCCCGGTGTCGCTCATGTCGTCTCCCGGTCTCGTCCTCGCCGTCGTCGACGGGGCCGGCCGCTGTCGTTCTCGGTTCGAGCCGGAAGGTCGACGACCTCGGCGAGGTGCGGGCTCGGCGCCGTGTCGTGCGGGAAGGCCATCGCGGCGACGAACAGGTCCTGGAATCGTGGTTCGGTCGCGGTCTCGATCTTCTCGATTCGCTCGACCGCCTCGGCCACCTCGGCTCGCTGCTGGGCCGACACGAGCATGCGCACGGCCCCCGCGCCGGAGGCGTTGCCGACGGCTCGCACACCGTCGACCGGACCGTCGGGGACGAGCCCGAGCACCAGCGCGTAGACCGGGTCGATGTGGGCGCCGAAGGCGCCGGCCAGGCGGACGTCGTGGATCTCGTCGATGCCGGCGTGCTCCATGAGCAGATCGATTCCCGCCCGGAGCGCGGCCCCGGCGAGTTGGATCTGGCGCACGTCGTTCTGGGTGATGGCGAGTTCGGGCTCGTCGTCGGTTGCGGCGCGGATGACGTAGCGGAAGGTACGGTCGTCGGGCTGGATCCGATCGGTGACCGCCGCCAGCGGGCCCTGCACCACGCCGTTGTGATCGCACACGCCGGCGAGGAACATCTCGCCGATGACCTCGATGATGGCCGATCCGCAGAGTCCGGCCACCTCGAGCGCGGCCGTTTCCTCCGCGAACCCCGGCTCGTCGTTCCACAGATCTGAGCCGATGACCTTGTAGCGCGCTTCGTAGGTGCTGCGGTCGATGCGGATGCGTTCGATCGCGCCGGCCGTCGCTCGCATGCCGCAGCTGATCTGGGCGCCTTCGAATGCCGGGCCGGTGGGGGAGGAGGCTGCGTACGTGGCGTCGGCCGTGCCGAGCACGATCTCGGCGTTGGTGCCGACGTCGACCATGAGCTGGGGCGATTCCGCCCGGTGGGTGCCCTCGTTGAGCGTGGCCGCCGCGGCGTCGGCGCCCACGTGGCCGGCGATGCAGGGGCCGACATGGGCCCGGGCGAACGGGAGGTCGAGACCGAGCTCGTCGGCGCGCAGGTCGACCGGGGAGCCGACCGTCAGGGTGAACGGGGCGGCCCCGAGCGGGGTGGGGTCGATGCCGAGGAGCAGATGGTGCATGACCGGGTTGCCGACCAGCACCACGTCGTGGATACGGGCGCGGAGCGATGCGGACGGCTCGCCGAGGTCGCCGGCCAGGTCGTCGACCATGCCGTCGAGGGCGCGGCGGACCGCCGAGGTCAGTTCACGTTCGCCGCCGGGATTCATCATCACGTAGGAGACGCGGCTCATGAGGTCTTCGCCGAACCGGATCTGGGGATTCATCGCACCACCACCGGCCACGACCTCACCGGTGGCCAGGTCGACCAGGTAGCCGGCGATCGTCGTGGAACCGACGTCGATGGCGAGGCCCAGGGTCGTCTCGTCGAACCCGGGGCGAACGTGGAGCACCGTGCCGTCGGCGTGGACGATGGCGGTGACGGTCCGCTTGCCGTCGCGGATCGCGTGTTGGAGATCGGGAAGGGCGCGAGCGTCGACGCGAACGGGATCGATGCCCCACTCGTCGGCGAGCGCGGTGGCCAGGAGTTCGGCGTCGGTGCGCTCGTCACCGAGCTCGAGCATGGGGAGCTCGACATAGCGGGCGGTGATCAGCGGATCGAGGGTGAGGCCGCTGAGGTCGATCTTCTTGCGCACCACCGGTCGGTGCACCTGGCTTTCTGAGGGCACGTCGATGACGACGTCGCCGTGGACGAGGGCTTGGCAACCGAGCCGGTTGCCCTCGGCGATCGGTCGACGGCCCCGGTAGCCGGCCTCGCTCGTGGTCCACTCGCTGATGTCGCCCGGCGATGAGGAGACTCCCCACTTGGCGAAGTCGCCGAACGAGGGCGTCACCTGGCATCGGCCGCACAAGCCGCGGCCGCCGCAGGTCGAGTCGAGGTCGACGGCCGCGGCGCGGGCGGCATCGAGCACGGTGGTGCCGGCCGGGACGCGTGCCTTCACCCCGGAGGGAGTGAAGACCACGGAAACCTCGGCGGCGTTCATCGCGCGGCGGTCAGCTCGCTGCGCCGCCGCGACGGCGCCCGCCGCGGCGTCGGGCGCCACCGGCACCGCCGCCGGCATTGGGGTCTCGGAACTCGCGGATCCACGCCGCACAGTCCTGGTCGTGGCCGGCGAGCACGTCGGCCGCCATGATCGCGCTCTTCACTTCGGCGTGCATCGGGCTCATGATGGCAGAGGTCATCCCGGCGCCGATCGCCATCGAGAGGAACGTTCCGGTGATGGCATGTCGGTTGGGGAGCCCGAAGCTCACGTTCGACGCCCCACAGGTCGTGTTGACGCCGAGTTCCTCGCGGAGGCGACGAACGAGGGAGAAGACCTGGCGCCCGGCGGTGCCCATGGCACCGATCGGCATCACCAGCGGATCGACGACCACGTCTTCCTTCGGGATGCCGTGGTCGGCGGCGGCGTTCACGATCTTCTTCGCGACCTCGAAGCGCACGTCTGGGTCTTCGCTGATGCCGGTCTCGTCGTTCGAGATCGCGACCACCGCGGCGCCGTGCTTGGCCACCAGCGGGAGCACCCGTTCCATCACCTCGGTCTCTCCGGTCACGGAGTTGATCAGCGGCTTTCCCTCGTAGACGGCGATGCCGGCCTCGAGCGCCTCGATGATCGACGAGTCGATCGACAGGGGCACGTCGGTGACCGACTGCACCAGTTGGATCGCCCGCGCCAGGAGTGCGGGCTCGTCGACCAAAGGGATGCCGGCATTGACGTCGAGCATCTGGGCGCCGGCTTCGACCTGGGCGAGGGCGTCGGCCTCGACCCGGCTGAAGTCGCCGTTCTTCATCTCTTCGGCGAGCAGCTTGCGGCCGGTCGGGTTGATGCGCTCGCCGATCATGACGAACGGTCGATCGAAGCCGATGACGACTTCCTTGGTTGCGGAGCTGATGACGGTGTCGGTCACTGTTCTGGCCCTCCATCGGGCTCGAGACCGCCGGAGGCCACGAGGGCCTCGAGACGGTCGCGGGGGTAGTCGGAATGGATCTCGGCCGCGGCAGCCTGCGCGACCTCGGCGGGTTCGCCGTCGAGCACACCGGAGACCCGGCGCCACTGCTCGACATAGTCCTGGGTCTCGGTGAGCCCGGCCACATGGGCGGCCCGGTCGATGGCGTGCTGGAACCGTGGTTCGAGCAACACCTTCTCGGTGTGGCCGTCGGCATCGGTCACGGTGATCTGGGCGGGGATGTCGCGCCAGTAGATCGTCACGACCCCGGGACCCGATCCGCGCCGGCGACGTCCGCCCGGGCTCATCGCGACACCGCCAGGATCTCGGATTCGAGTTCGCCGTATCCAGTGGCG
Source organism: Acidimicrobiia bacterium (assembly GCA_030432715.1). GTDB lineage: Bacteria > Actinomycetota > Acidimicrobiia > Acidimicrobiales > Aldehydirespiratoraceae > JAJRXC01. The sequence goes on from JAUIML010000122.1 coordinate 8,175, forward strand.
ATGCGTTCGAAGGCGAGGTCGAGTCGGGCTGCAGCGGCGCGGGCCTTCTCGTCGAGCACGGGATCGTCGGTCTGGGCGAGGTAGATCATCTTCGTGTAGTTGCCGAAGTACAGGGCTTCGAGTTCGGGGTGTTCGGCGATGCCGAGACCGCCGATGATGAGGCGCTCGAAGTGTTTCACCAGATAGTCGGTGAGGTAGAACGCGGTCGGGTCGTGGTCGTGCAGGGCGAGGAAGTCGGCGTGGCCGGCGAAGAACTGGTAGCAGTGGGCACCGGGCATCATCTCGACGCGGGTCGTGTCGGTCCCGAGTTCGCCGCAGAGGTCGACGAGGTGCCCTCCGGTGCCGCAGTCGGCGTAGCCGATGAGGATCCGGTCGAAGGTGTCGCCGTGGCGCTCGATCCGTTCGCGCACGGCCGGGGTGATGAGGTCCGGGGTCATGTGGAGCGACGCGGGCAGGCATTCGAGCGTGACGTTGTCGATCTCGTGCAGGCGCGCGATGTCGCGGATCTCGCGGGCGAGCGCGCCACACGCGAGGATCAGCACGCGCGGCGGAGGGGTCATGCGGTCCGGCGGGCGGCGACCAGTGACGAGGCGGTTTCGGCGGCGACGGCGGCGTCGCGACAGTAGGCGTCGGCGCCGATGGCCTCGGCGAACTCCTCGTTGAGCGGTGCGCCGCCCACGAGCACGATGTAGTCGTCGCGCATGCCCTTCTCGACGAGGGTGTCGATGACGACCTTCATGTAGGGCATCGTCGTGGTCAGCAGCGCCGACATGCCGATGATGTCGGGATCGTGCTCCTCGATCGCCGCGAGGAACTCGTCGACATCGGTGTTGATGCCCAGGTTGTGAACCTCGAAACCGGCGCCCTCCATCATCATGCCGACGAGGTTCTTGCCGATGTCGTGGATGTCGCCCTTGACGGTGCCGATCACGACCGAGCCGATGGGCTCGGCGCCGGTCTCGGCGAGCAGCGGTCGGAGGATGGCCATGCCGGCCTTCATCGCGTTGGCCGCCAGCAGGACCTCGGGGACGAACAGGATGCCGTCGCGGAAGTCGATGCCCACGATGCGCATGCCTTCGACGAGGGCGTCGTTCAACACCTTGTCGGCCGACCATCCGCGGCCGAGCAGGATGTTGGTGCCCTCCGCGATCTCGTCGGCGAGGCCGTCGTAGAGGTCGTCGTGCATCTGCGCGGTGAGATCGTCGTCGCTCAAGGCGCTGAGATCGATCTCTTCTTCGTCGTCGTGCTGCTCGCTCACGGACCCTCTACTCGCTCTGTTCGACGGCGTTCCCGCCGACTCTCCTGGCTGTTCCGTATAGCGGAACGGTACCACTTCATGAAACGACCGAAGATCGGCGGTCCATGATGGGCAAGCCTACGGCTCAGGTTGCCGCGTTCGTGGATGTCCCACCACCGGCCGTTCGGCCCAATCCGTCACCGGAGCGCTGTCGCCCACGTATCCTGCCCTGATGCCAGACGACGCCGGGTCCGCCCCGCCCACCGACGACGATCAGCCTCGGTACCGCTACGACGCCCGTCTCGCCGATGAGATCGAGACCCGCTGGCAACACGACTGGCGGGAGGCCGGCACGTACCACGCCGCGAACCCCGCGGGGCCCCTCGCCGACGAGTCCGGGCTGGCCGATCTCCCGAAGCTGTTCATCATGGACATGTTCCCGTACCCGTCCGGGGCCGGGCTCCACGTCGGCCACCCGCTGGGCTTCATCGCGACCGACGTCTACGCCCGCTTCAAGCGGATGACCGGCTTCAACGTGCTCCACACCATGGGTTTCGACGCCTTCGGTCTGCCCGCGGAGGAACACGCCCGCCAGACCGGCGAGCACCCTCGGGTCAACACCGAGAACAACATCGCCAACATGACCCGACAGCTCGACCGTCTCGGCCTCGGCCACGACGAGCGTCGGTCCGTCGCCACCACCGACGCCGCGTTCTACCGGTGGACCCAGTGGATCTTCCTCCAGCTTTTCGACGCCTGGTTCGACGAGGAGCAGAAGCGGGGCCGGCCGATCGCCGAACTCGTCGCCGAGTTCGACGCGGGCACGCGCCGGCCGAAGGGCGGCGAGGACTGGGCGAGCGCCGACGACTCGGCCCGCCGGGCCATCGTGCAGCAGTACCGCCTGGCCTATGTCGACGACGCCCCGGTCAACTGGTGTCCGGGTTTGGGCACCGTGCTGGCCAACGAGGAAGTGACGGCCGACGGCCGCTCCGAACGCGGCAACTATCCCGTGTTCCGGCGGCCGCTCCGGCAGTGGATGATGCGCATCACCGCCTACGCCGACCGACTGCTCGAGGATCTTGACCTCCTCGACTGGACCGACTCGATCAAGACGATGCAGCGGAACTGGATCGGTCGCAGCGAGGGCGCCCACATCGACTTCGGTCCCATCCGGGTCTTCACCACCCGCCCCGACACGGTGTTCGGGGCGACCTACATGGTGCTCGCCCCCGAGCACCCGCTCGTCGACGAACTCGTGGCCGAGGCGTGGCCCGACGGCACCGATCCGCGGTGGACCGGTGGCCACCCCGACCCCGGCGCCGCCGTCGCGGCTTATCGCGCCCGTACGGCGCAGATGACCGATCTCGAGCGCCAGGAGAACAAGGACAAGACCGGCGTCTTCATCGGTTCGACCGTGGTGAACCCGGTGAACGGCGAGGCGATCCCGGTCTTCGTCGCCGACTACGTCCTCATGGGCTACGGCACCGGGGCCATCATGGCGGTCCCCGGCCAGGACGAGCGCGACTGGGAGTTCGCCACCCAGTTCGGACTCGACATCATCCGTACGGTCCAGCCGCCCGACGGGTTCGATGCGAGCGTGCCGGGCGACGGTGCCTATGTGGGCGACGGGCCGGC
>JAUIML010000123.1 GCA_030432715.1 Acidimicrobiia bacterium
ATCAGGGCGGTTGGGACGAGATCGCGATGGTCGCCGGACCGATCGTGGTGTTCGCCGGCCTGCTCGCCATCGCGAGACGGCGGGCTCTCCGTCACTCGGCGGCCACCGCCGAACCGATCGACGACTGACGCGGCTCAGGCGAGGCGCACGTCGGCGCCGAGGCCCCGCAGTTTCGCGGCGATGTCGTCGTAGCCCCGCGCGACATGGTGGGCTTCGCTCACCACGGTTTCGCCATCGGCCGCGAGCGCCGCGATCACCAGGGCGGCGCCGGCCCGGATGTCGTGGGCCTTGACCGGCGCGCCCGAGAGCCGCTCGACGCCCCGCACGACCGCATGATGGCTGTCGGTGCGGATGTCGGCGCCCATGCGGCGGAGTTCGTCGACATAGCGGAACCGCCCGGAGAAGAGGTTCTCCGTCACGATCCCGACCCCCTCGGCCGTGGCCAGGAGCGCGACCAGGAACGGCTTGAAATCGGTCGCCAATCCCGGATACGGCAGGGTCGAACAGTCGCTCGACCGCAGCCGTCCGCCGGCAAAGGCCCAGATGCCATCGGCGTCGGGCGAGATGCGCATGCCCATCTCGCCCAGCTTCTGGCACAACATCGCCATGTGGGCGTGGCGGGCGCCCTCGACGGTGACTTCACCACCGGCGATCCCGAGCGCGGCCAGATAGGTCGCGGCCTCGATGCGATCCGGGATCACGGTGTGGTCGGCACAGTGCAGCTCCTCGACACCTTCGACGAGGAGCGTGGACGAGCCCGACCCCTCGATCTTGGCGCCCATCTTGTTGAGGAGCTCGCAGAGGTCGGCGATCTCGGGTTCGCGGGCCGCGTTGTCGATCACCGTCGCGCCCTTCGCCCGCACCGCCGCCATCAGGAGGTTCTCGGTCGCGCCCACGCTGGGGAACTCGAGCAGCACTCGGGCTCCGCGGAGATTGGGCGCGCTGGCATGGATGTAGCCGTGGCTGGTCTCGAACTCGACCCCGAGCTCGGAGAGGCCGCGGACGTGCATGTCGATCGGCCGCGGCCCGAAGTCGTCACCACCGGGAAGGGCCACTCTCGCCTCGCCGCACCGAGCCAGCATCGGGCCGAGGACGACGATCGACGCTCGGAACTGCTCGACGAGCTCGTAGGGCGCCACCGGCTCGATCACGGCCGGAATGTCGATCACGAGTACCGCGTCGGGGCCGGATTCGTCCCAGTGCACGGAGGCGCCCGTCGCCCGGAGCAGATCCGACATCAGGGCGACATCGGTGATCCTGGGTACGTTGGCGAGTCGGTAGGTGCCTTCGGCGAGCAGCGTCGCGGCCATCAGCTTCAGCGCGCTGTTCTTGGCCCCACCGACCCGGATCGTGCCTTCGAGCCGGGCACCGCCGACCACCACCAGATTCGTCTCGCTCGACGACGGGTCGACGGATGTGGACATGCGTCAAGTCTGCCAGCGAATGGCTGCGGTGACGGCCATCGCGATGACGACCACCGCCACGAAGGGGACCCTGCGCCACACCGCCACCGCGCCGGCGGCCACCCCCGCCGCCCGCGCATCGAGCTGGAGCACGCCGTCGGCCTCGAGGGTCTGAACGGCGATGAGGGCGGAGAACAGGGCCGCTGGGATCAGCCCCGCCACCGTGGGGAACCAGGCCAATCGGGGGTCGAGAGCACCGTCGGTGTCGCCGAGCTTGGCCAGCACGACGACACCGAAGAGCTTGCAGCCGTAGGCACCCACGACGAGCACGAGGATCGCCGACCAACTCACCGGGTGGCACTCCGACGCGACCGGACGTAGGCGGGGGCCACGGCCAGCGAGGCCACCAACAGTGGTACGCCCGCAGGAGCGATGGGCACCGTGGCGATCGCCAACGCGGCACCGACCACCGCAGCGACACGGCCGGGCGCGGTGCGCAGATGCGGCACGAGCAGCGAGATGAACGCCGCGGGGAACGCGGCGTCGAGCCCCCAGCTCTCGGGATCGCCGATGACCGCACCGACCAACGCGCCGGCCACCGTGCCGATGTTCCACAGCGACCAGAGCCACACACCCGTCCACCAGAACGCGTCGGCGGCATCGGCGTCGTGCTCCTGCACGCTGGCCATCGCCGTCGTCTCGTCGATGGTGAGGTGGGCGCCGACCGCTCGGGGCGCCCAGCTGGTCGGGAGCAGGCGTGCGACCACGGGCCCGTAGAGCGCGTTGCGGGCGGCCAGCAACATCGCCGAGCCGACCGCGGCCGCACCCGAGCCACCGCCGTCGACCACCGACACCGCGGCGAACTGCGACGCGCCAGTGAACACGAGCGACGACATGACGATGATCTGCGCCAGTTCGAGCCCCGCCGCGTCGGCGAGCACGCCGAAGGTCAGGGCGACGACACCGACGGCGATCGCCAGCAGCAGTCCCTCGCGACGGTGCGGGGCCACGGCTCAGACCAGTCGACGGTGGAGCCGATCGACCAGCTCGGAGATCTCGGCGGCCGCGGCGTCGAACACCGGCTGCTCGCCCCCGCCCGGGTCGATGACCTCTTCCCACTCCTCGAAGTCGATGCGATCGAGCTCGAGCCCGCGCACGCGCTCGTCGAGTGAGCCTTCGTGGGCCGGCGCGAGATCACGAGCCACCCGTTTGAGGCTGGCCGTGATCGGTGCAGCTTCGGGGTGCATTCGGCGGATCCAGCGCAGATGGTCCGGCTCCATGGCGACGATGACCGACGCTCGTTCGATGTCGGCCGCGGTCAGCTGACGGCTCCGGTGGAACGGGTCGCGGATGCCGTGCCGCTCGAGGGCGGTCCGGGTACGGACGCTCATTATCTGGCCGGGCAGGACGTGGGTTCCCCCACTGTCGACCGAGACCGGTGGCTGCGGCCCGAGTCGCACGCGCAGCATTGCGGACCCCATCACCGAGCGGGCCGCGTTGCCGGTGCAGAGGAAGTAGACGAGCGGACGGCTCGGATCATCGGGTGGTCGGGGCGCCTCGACGAGGCTCGGCTGATCAGTCATCGGTGGCCCTCGGTCGCGCCGGTGTGTCGGCCGAGCCGCCGGCCCCGTTGCGCATCATGGCCTGGAGCTGCTCGAAGTCCACCCGGAGGAAGACGGCTTCGGCGTCCGCGGTCGGGCCGGCGTCGTCACCGATCACGACACAGTCGCCACGCACGGTCACCCGTCGTTTCCGCTCGTCGTGGATCCACACGCGCAACCTGAGGTCGACGCCCAGCGGGGTCGGGCGGCGATAGCGCACCGTGAGCCGACCCGTCACTCCGGGCGGACCGCCGTTGAGACGCTGTCCCCCACCGAGCAGTTCGTCGAAGAGGCCGGCGAGCACACCGCCGTGCGCCGACCGAGGCGGACCCTCACGAAGGCGGTCGAGACGCACGACGCCGACGAGGGCGGGACGGCCGTCCTCGAGTACCCCCGTCGAGATCTCCATCGGCGGCGCGATGGGGTTCAACGACCCGGAGAAGGTCGACAGCTCGCGGTTGCGAGCCCGGGTGGCGTCGGTGTGCCCCGCATCGACCTCGTACCACCGCAGCCTCGGCGGCCCGTCGCCGACGAGGACCGCAGCCTGCCGGAGCAGGGACAGCACATCGCCGCGCACTGTGGGAGTCGTCTCGTGGGTGTGGGCGACCCGACCGAGCTCGCGAATGGCCGCGATGAGTTCCTCGTCCGTTGCCGCGGGGCCGGCGTCGGCGGTGGGACCGGAGCCGGTCATGAGGGCGGCCCGAGACGGTCGAGCAGCGACAGGGTCGTGCGCTGCAACGACGCCGACGCAACCGCCAGATTCGCGGTGAACTGTTCGGGCGTGGCCACGTCGGAGTCGACCAGGTCGGTGATGGTCTTCACCCCTCCGACCGGCACGCCGTGGAGGTGGGCGATCCAGGCGACGGCGGCGGCCTCCATCTCCTTCGCGACGCCACCGTTGTCGGAGATCCGGGCGCGATCGGTCGGCGACTCGTCGAGGCTGTCGCCGGTCGTCACGATGCCGGACCCGCAGCCCAGCGCTGCAGCATGGGCCCTGAGGTCCGCAGCAGGAAGGCAACCATCGGCGAACGCCTGGAAGCCCGGCAGGTCGATCCGGCGATCGTGGCAGACGAAGTGCGGCCACGCGAAGTAGGTATCACCGATCGACGAGCCGTGACGGGACCACCCGCCGGCGGTGCCGACGGAGAGCACCAGGTCCGGCGTCGGCCGGTCGCCGAGGTTGAGCACCACGTGGGTCGTGAGCGCCGCCGCCGTCGTGCCGATCGCGGCCACACCCGAGAACGGATCACGGCCGTTCACCGCCAGCACCACGTTGGGCCGAGTCCCGGATGCCGGCGCGACCGACAGATCCACGGGAAGCGCGGCGGCCCAGGCCGGCGCATCGATGCGCGACGCACCGAGGGCGGCCCGAAGCGGGGCGGCCTCCTCCTCCATGGCCATCACCACCGCCACCCAGGAGATCCTCGGAGGCAGTGCGGAGAGGGTCGAATCCGACGTCGGCATCGTGCGATCGTACGCGACGGGCATCGACGTACTCACGATCGGCCCGTGCGTACGAGGTGACGAGCGTCACCCTCCATGACGTCCGTCACCCGACGGTAGGCACCGAGAGCGGCATGGCTACCCTTACGGAACCACATCGACACGTGTCCACGTTCGTCGCTCCCCGTCTCGTCTCCGAGACGGGTTGCACGCAGCGAACGACCCCCACCACTCGACCGAGGACCCTCCTTCACCATGAGACGAACACCGCGCCTGCGCCGCTTCATCCCGACCCTTCTGGCCGCCACCATCGCCGTGACGGCCGCACTCCCGGGTACCGCCGGGGCAACGGGCGGTTTCGGCGACGTCGAAGCCGACGCCTACTACGCCGATGCCGTCGGCTGGATGGTGGGCGAAGAGATCACGACCGGTATCGAGCGAGGCTGCTTCGGCCCCCTGCTCAACGTCACCCGCGGCCAGGTGGCGGCATTCCTGCACCGTCTCGACGAGAGCCAGGGCAACGGACCCGTTGCGGTGGAGCACCCCTTCGCCGATGTCACCGCGGCCTACCAGCAGGCCCCGGTCGGCTGGCTCTACGCCGAAGGCCTCACCACCGGCATCGGACCCGCCTCGTTCGCCCCCGACCTGCCCATCAGCCGCGGCGACTTCGCCGTCCTGCTCTGGCGCTACGCCGGCTCGCCGACCGCAGCGAACCCCTCCCCGTTCGTCGACATCGACCGTGGCTACCAGCGGATGGCGGTCGCCTGGATGGCCGAGCAGGCCATCACCACCGGCACCAGCCCGACGACGTTCGATCCCGACGGCTTCGTGAACCGGGCCCAGGCCGCCGCGTTCCTGTTCCGATTCGTCGCCCCCGCCGAGGTGCAGTCCGCGGCGGACACCGAGACCTGCACCCGGGAACTGCGGCTCGCCCTCGAGATCGCCGGACTCACCACTGCGGAAGCCATGTGCGCCGCCCCGTGGCTGACCGACTTCGATGTGGCCTACCTCCTCGACGTCGTGAACGACCGCGACACGGCGTCGTTCGAACTGATCATCGCCGCCGCGACCATCGGCTCGGAGTGCCTCTCACTCGACCGGGTCGCCGACTTGAGCCGACTCTTCCTGTGAGCCTCGTCTGAGCCGGGTTCATCCGGCGTCGTCGGTCGCCTCCGGCGCATCGGTCGGCACCAGCACGCTGCGCTCGGGAGCGCAGTCGTAGACCCCCGGTTCGGTCGGGAGCCGGCGCACGAACTCGCCGTCCTCGATCGCCATGACGACCGCGCACCCCTCGGTGGTCCCGTCCGACGAAACCGGCGGATGCAGACCTCCGCCGGACCAGTCGATCTGCGCGGCGCGGGCCGTGGCCGCGCAGGCCGGATCGACCGACGCGAGGCATTCCTCGGCCTGCGCCGCCCATCGCCAGAACTCGGATGCGGCCAGCAGCGCTGCACCGGTATGCGGGGCCGCGACCCGATCGAGCAGCTCGGCGTGGGCCGCAGTCGCCGGCGCCGCGGCGCCGTCCTCGAACGGCAGGAAGGGCACCTCGACCAGGAATCGATCGGGCTGAGGCGTGGCCAGACACGCCGGGTCGTAGGCCGCAGCCGTCGCGAGCACCACCGGACGCCAGTCCGCCCGATCCGCGACGTCGACGAACGGGAGCACCGCCTGCTCACAGCCCCCGTCGAGATGCACCTGGCCGGCTCCGAGCGCCCGGGCCTCCCCGGCGATCCGTTCCCAGTCGGGCACCCGGTCGATCGGATACGCGAGCTCACCGGCGACGACCAGAAGTCCGCCGATCGACTCGATCGCACGTCGACGCAGCGTTCGCTCGGCTTGCGCCAGTGGCGTGTCGGGTCCGATCAGGACGATGGTGGCCGCCGCCGGTGGGTCGACGAAGAGGGCGGAGAGGTGGCCGTGGAGACCGAACGGCGTGGTGGGGACGAGGCCGGTGCCACCCGTGAAGAGCGGCAGACCACATGCCGCGGCCGTCAGGGCTGTCTCGAGCTCCTGAAGGAACTGATGGCCGACCAGGGCGACCGTCTCCTCGCACGCCTCCTCGACCCGCTCGGCCGCCTCGAACGCGGCCGCGTCGTACTCGACGACACGGACATCGCGGCCTGCGATGCCGCCGGAGGCGTTGCACAACTCGGCGAGCACCTCGACCATCTCGATGATGCCGTTGCCGGCACCGGGAGTCCCGATGCCGCCCCGATCGGAGCCGGTGCCGATCGTCACCGCATCCGGCGAGAGCCCCGGACGCTCGGGGAGCGCAGCGGGCTCGATCGGTCGACAGGGGATGACGAGGTCACCGATCGTCGCCGGCTCGCGCTCGGGAGGGTCGGTCGGCGGCGGAGGGCGCAGCGTCGTCGTGGTGGTGCGCTCGGGGGCCACACCGGCCGAGGACGACGAGGCCACCTCGTCGGACTGCGAGACCCCGTCGTCGGCACACGCAGCGCCGAGCAGGGCGAGAACGAGCAGCAGGGCGAGCGGACGCATGCCCAGGAGCTATCACACCCTGTGGGCACAACGGCTCATGTCTCGCACTATCCGGCATCCCCAAGGGGGTTCACCTGGCCCATTCACCATCCACCTGCCGGTGCCGATGTCCAGGAGAGAATCTTGGAGAGATCATGAGCCACGAACACTGCTGCAACCTGTGTGGAGCCCTCGACGGGCACCATCGCGACGGTCGACTCGGCCGCTACCAGGTCACCTGCGACACCTGCGAGGCCCGCAAGGGGTCGCACCTCGTCAAGACCGTCCACGGCTACGCGAACCAGGACGTCGCCGGACGACGCGAGCCCGTCGCGGCCTGACCCTCAGATCCCGAGGGCGTCGGCCACCCGGTCGCGGTGCGATCGACTGTCGCCGTGGGCGGCGGCCAGCGCCCAGCCTCGTTTGAGCCAGAGCTGCAGGTCGTACTCGAACGTGTAGCCGATCGCCCCGTGGCACTGGAGCGCCTGACGGCACGCGAGGTCGACCGCGTCGGCGGCCATCGCCTTGGCCATCGACACGTCGCGGCCCCGGGTGACGGCATCGTGGGACTCCGGATGCGCCACCGACCACGCGGCCCGGTACACCAGCGGAGCGGCGAACTCGACCGCGAGGCGCACGTTGGCGAGGTGGTGCTTGACCGCCTGGTAGCTCCCGACCGGCTTGCCGAACTGGTGGCGTTCCCCCACGTATTCGACGGTGGCGTCGAGCAGGCGTCGGGCGACACCCACACACTGGGCGGCCGTGCCGAGCGCCGCTCGATCGAAGGCCAGCGCGGCGTCGGCGCCGACCAGTTCTTCGCGTTCGTCGAGCTCGAGGATCGTGGCGAGACGTCGTGACTGGTCGATCGACGTCCGGGGCGTCATGCGCCAGGCAGTGGCGGCCAGAAGCGCGTCGCCCTGCTCGACCAGGACGAGGTCGGCACCGGCCGCACCGACCGCGGCACCACCGCGCAGCGCCACGGTGCACGTCGTCTCTCCGGTGAGGGCCGCGGCGAGGTGAGGAGAACCGGCCTCGGCCAACGCCGGCACCGCGATCGCGGCGTGTTCCATCAGCGGATCGGGTACCCCCGCGTAGCCCGCTTCCTCGAGGATGCGCACGAGATCGACCTCGTCCATGCCGAGGCCGCCGGCCGACTCGGGCGCGAGCACTGACAGTACGCCCATGTCGCCCAGAGCCGACCACAGACCGGGGACGCGACCGTCGTCGTTGTCCCAGCTCGCCCGCACGGCCTCGGGCGGGCAGAGATCGGCGAAGAGCTCGCGGACCGTGTCGCGGAACATGTCCTGTTCATCGGTGAACGTGAACTGCATCGCCTTACCTCCGGGGCAGACCGAGCACCCGCTCGGCGATGATGTTGCGCTGGATCTCGTTGGTGCCGGCGTAGATCGGACCCGAGAGGGCGAACACGTAGCCGTCGAGCCAGTCGTTGCCGTCCGTGATCTCGCCGTGCTCGCCCAGGAGGCGCAGGGCCGTCGCGTGGAGTTCGAGGTCCATCTCGGACCAGAACACCTTCATGAGACTGGCCTCCGAGCCGATCTCGGCGCCGTCCATCAGCTTGGCGGCGATCATGTAGGTCTGCCACCGGTAGGCCTGGGCCCGGATCCACGCGTCGGTCACCTCGTCTCGCAGGCGCACGTCGACGGCGCGACCCTGCGCCTGCAGGTCGCGGACGAGGTCCGTGAGCCGTTCGGCCGCGGCCATGAATCGACCGGGGCTTCGCAGGTTGAGGCCGCGTTCGGAGCCGGCAGCGGCCATCGCGACCGCCCATCCCTGGCCTTCCTCGCCGAGGACGTGGTCGGTCGAGACCCGACAGTCGTCGAAGAAGATCTCGGCGAACCCGGGCTCGCCGTCGAGCCGGCCGATCGGGCGTCGCTCCATTCCCGGGGCGTCGGCGGGGACGAGCAGGTAGGTGAGCCCGGCGTGGCGTTCGGCGTCGGGATCGGTGCGCACGAGGCAGAAGATCCAGTCGGCGAACGCCCCACGGGAGCACCACGTCTTCTGCCCGTTGAGCACATAGTGGTCGCCGTCGCGGATCGCCTTCGTCTTGATGCCGGCCAGGTCGCTCCCGGCCTCGGGCTCACTCCACCCCTGGGCCCAGATGTGCTCGCCACTCGCCATCCGAGGCAGGAAGAAGTCCTGCTGTTCCGGGGTGCCGAAGTTGAAGATCGTCGGCGCGAGGAGGCTCACGCCGTTGGCACTCACCCGTCCGGGAACCCCGGAGAGCCAGTACTCCTCCTCGTAGATCAGCCACTCGATGAGGTCGCAGTCGCGCCCCCCGTAGGCGGCGGGCCAACCGGGCACCGACCAGCCGCCGTCGAAGAGCACACGTTCCCACCGGCGGTGTTCCTCGAAGCCCGCTGCGGTGTCCATCGACGCGATGGCACCGGGGTTGTTGGCATCGAGCCAGGACCGGCATTCCTCGCGGAACTCGACGTAGCGGGGGGCGAGTTCGAGGTCCATCAGCGGAACTCGGCCTTGCGCACACCGTTGGGATCGAACACGTCGCGGATGAGGGCGAGCTCCTCGCCGGTGGGCAGTCGGCTCTCCGGCACGTCGCCGGTGACGGTGAGCTCGAAGGGCGAGGCGTCCTGGGCCTGCTCGAGGGTGACCCCCGGATGCAGCGACCGTACCCGCATCGTGTGGTCGTCGGACTCGAAGTCGTAGGCCCCGAGATCGGTGACCACGCGCCGGATCTCGAAGTGGGCGCGGCTCGCCTCGGGGAGTTCGGCGATCCGGTCGTAGCCGGGACCGGAGACGACGTCGACCGTTTCGCTGAACGCCCGCGCCTGGTTCGGCACCCAGTAGGTGGTCGCGTGGTTGATCAGGTTGCCGGGCGCTCCGCGCATCCCCAGCAGCTGGGCCTTGGGCTTGCGATAGTCGCCGATCGCGGCGAAGTTCTGGTTGCCGTGACGGTCGATCTGGCTTGCTCCCATCACGACGTGACGCTTGCCGGACCACACCTGGTCGAAGATCGACCGGAAGGGCATGTAGGACTCGATGACGGCGTCGCTCGGATCGCCTCCGAAGGGCAGGTTGCCCTCGATGGCGTAGGCGATCGTGTCGGTGAGCATCAGGTCGGGCTCGAACGTCGCCCGGGCCAACCGGCCGGCGATCACCGGAACCGGACCCATCGGGTTGCACAGCACCTCGCCGTCGCCCCGGAACGCCTCGGCGATCGCCACGATGCAGATCTCGTCGAGGGTCACCTCGTCGACAGTCGACTCGGCCATCATGCGTTCCTTTCCTCGAGCTTGGCCCGGTAGGCCTCGTGTGATTCGAGTTCGAGCCAGTCGGCCCTGAACTGGGCCCACGCATCCGGGTCCTTGGCCGTGGCCGCGTAGTCCCTCTGGAAGGCCTCGTCGCGCCCGTAGTCGGGCGGGCACTCGGTGAAGTGGGCACCCATCGGCGCCTCGACGACCCCGTCGACGTGCACGCGCGGGATCCGCAGCGTGTGGACCGGCCCCTCCTCGAGGAACTGCTCGGTGGGGATGACCTTCTCGGCCGACATGTACGTCTTCTTGCCCGCCATGGCGAACAGGTCGTCGAAGTAGAGGTCGGGCCCGAGGAACTGGCCGTTGCCCTTGGCATCGGCACGGTTCATGTGGAGCAGCACGGCGTCCATCTCGAACGCCGGGATCGCGACCAGTTCCTCGCCGTCGCCGTAGGGCGATGTCACCATCTTGAGCGACGGGTTCTCCGAGAGCATCGCCGTGCCGAGGCCGGCGCGGGTGGGATAGAACGGCACCCGGTGGGCCGCCGCCATCAGCCCCAGGTAGAAGGCCCCCTCGTCGAGTTCCATGAAGTCCTCGAGGGTGCCGGCCTGGCGAGCGGCGCGGAAGTGGGGTTCGAGCGGGATCGAGTCGAGCGACACGAACCCGTACGTCACCCTCGTCGCCTTGCCTGCGGCCGTGAGGATGCCGACATCGGGTCCGCCGTAGGACACTACGTGGAGATCCTGCAGGTCGCTGCGCAGGATCGCCCGCACCAGCGACATCGGCTTGCGACGGCTCCCCCATCCACCGATGCCGATGGTCATGCCCGAACGCAGCCCGGCGATGGCCTCGTCCTCG
>JAUIML010000124.1 GCA_030432715.1 Acidimicrobiia bacterium
CGCGCGGCCGGCAGCGAGCGCCGCGGCCCATCGGTCGGCGCACACGCACCACTGGTCGCCGTCGCGGAGACCGGCGAAGCCGTACTGTGGCATCGGCGTCGACAGGTCGTTGCCGACCTGTCGCGAGTACTCGAGGAAGTCGTCGGTGACCCGGCAGCACACCACGTGGAGCCCGGGGTCGTCGCCGCGATTCTCGCAGCAACCGGTGCGGTAGTACCCGGTGAGCGGGTCGGAGGAGCACGGCCGGAGCTCGGTCCCGAGCACGTTCAACTGCTGCGCCACGATCCGACCTCAGCGCCGCCGCGACGCCATGTACTTCGCGTACCCGTCGGCCAGCTCGCGCAGCTCGGGGTCGTCGGCGAGCAGCGGCTCGAGCTTCTTCCGCGCGGCCTCGCGCTTGGCCGGGTAGTACTCGGTCGGCCAGTAGCCGTCGTGGGGGGCGTAGCCCTTCAGCACGTTGCGGGCCACCGTGGCCTTGTGGACCTCGTCGACGCCGTCGGCGATGCCCATCGTCGGTGCCGACGCGTACATCGCCTGGATGGGCGTGAGATTGGTGGTGCCCAGCGAGCCGAGGATGTGGAGCGCGTTGAACGACACCTCCCGCAGCACCTTGGCCATCGAGAACTTCACGGCGGCGATGTCGGTGCGCGTCTCCTGGGTGCTCGAGTTGTCGATCTTCCAGGCGGTCTCCAGCACGAACAGCCGGAGCATCCGGATCTGGGCGTAGGAATCGGCGATCTTCTCCTGCACCATCTGGTGCTCGCCGATGATCTTGCCGTGTGACTCCCGGCTGAGGGCCCGCTCGCACATCATGTCGAAGGCGAGCTTGCAGTTGGCGATGGTGCGCATCGCGTGGTGGATGCGGCCGCCCCCGAGCCGACGTTGGGCGAGGACCTTCGCGCCGTCCTCGGGGCCGAGCAGGTGGTCGGCGGGGATTCTGACGTCGTTGTAGATGATGTGGTTGTGGGTCCGGGGCTCGGGCTGGATCTCCACGCCGGGGGTGTCGCGCGGCACAACGAACATCCCGTTGGTGCACATCACGAAGAGGATGTCGGCCGCCCGACCGGCGCTGGTGAACCACTTCTCGCCGTTGATGACCCACTCGTCGCCGTCTCGGACGGCGTGCGTCTTGAACAGGTTGGGGTCGGACCCGCCCTGCGGCTCGGTCATCGAGTAGGCCGACCACATCTCCTGGTTCAGCATCGGGGTGAGCCAGCGTTCCTTCTGCTCCTCCGTGCCGTAGGCCGCGAGGAGTTCCATGTTGCCGGTGTCGGGCGCCGCCGATCCGAACATCTGCGGCGCAGATCCGTAGCGCCCGAGGATCTCGTTGAGCAGGCCCAGCTTGAGCTGCCCGAGGCCGGGGCCGCCGAGCTCCTCGTCGAGGAACAGCGCCCACAGGCCCTGGTCCTTCACCTGGTCCTGCAGCCCCTTGACGATCGATTTGATCTTCGGGTCCTTCGAACGCACCGCGTAGGGGAAGATCATGTCGAGCGGCTCGATCTCCTCGCGGCAGAACCGCTCGACCCAGTCGAGCTTCTCTTGGAATTCGGGTTCGGTGGAGAAGTCCCAGGCCATGCGGTCCTCGTTCGGTGGGGTCGGTGTCGGGCGAGGGTAGGCCATAGTCGGCACCGGGTTCACACGGCCCGGCCCACGGGACGTGTCTCCACCACGGCGCGGGAGCGACGCGGCAGGATCGTGGTGATGGACGACGACGATCCCGACGAGCGCGAACTCGATCCCGAACGGCTGGCCGAGTGCGCCTACTGGCGGTGCGGAGAGCTGTTCGAGGCGCGGTCGAGTGCGCACCGCTTCTGCCGAAAGGCCTGTCGGAGCCGTCAGCACAAGTGGCAGCGGGCCGAGGACCGCCGGGCGCGGCGGGCGGCGAAGACGAAGCGACCCGGATGATGCCGGCCCGCCGGCCCGATCGGTGGCGGGGTCGACCACTACGCTCCCGGGATGGCCACGATCACCGGACGCCTCGCCAACCTGCTCAGCCGGCGCCTGCCCGGTGTCGGCCGCCGTGCCACGCGCCGCCAGATCGAGCAGTTCCGCGCCAGCCACGGCGCCAAGGGCAACCGTCTGCTGGGCAAGCCCGTGTTCCTCCTCGACGTGGTCGGCCGCGTCAGCGGGCAACCCCGCCCCGTGATGCTGATGCTCGTGCATCGAGGCGAAGACCTCGTGGTGGTCGGCAGCAACGGCGGCAATCCCGACACGCCAAACTGGTATCGCAATCTCATCGCCGCCGGTGAGGCCCATGTCGAAGTGGGGGCCGATCGCTGGGCCGTCGACGCGCGCGAACTCGACGAGGGCAGCGAACGCGACGACTGTTGGGCGCGGGCCTGCGCCGCCTACCCCGATTTCGCGACCTACCAGGAACTGACCGACCGCCGCATCCCCGTTGCGGTGCTCACCCGAAAGGCATGACCATGGCTCCCTCGATCTCCGTCGGGCTTCCACCCCAGCCGGCGGCGCCCGATCTCGCCGTCCTCGCCGAAGAACTCGGCTTCGAACGCGTGTGGCTCTACGACTCCGCCTCGATCTACGAAGACATCTGGATCCATCTCGCCCTGATCGCCGAACGCACCTCGCGGATCGGCCTCGGCACGGCCGTGATCGTGCCCAACCTGCGCCACGTCATGGCGACCGCCTCGGCCGCCGCGACCGTGGCCCGCCTGGCCCCGGGGCGCCTCGCCATCGCCGTAGGGACCGGTTTCACCGCCCGTCTGGTGATGAACAAGGGGGCACTGTCCTGGGCCACCACGGAGACCTACGTTCGCCGACTCCGCGGCCTGCTGGCCGGTGAGGTGGTCGAGATCGCCGGCGAGAAGTGCCAGATGATCCACCACCCCGACCTCGCCGCGCCCCGACCGATCGACGTGCCCATCCTGTTGTCGGCCCTCGGCCCCAAGGGGCAGGGGATCGCGGCCGAGATCGCCGACGGGCTGATGACCGTGGCCGCCCCCGAGACCCCCGGAGCCGAATGGCACGTCCACATGGTCAACGGCACCGTGCTCGATCCCGGCGAGCCCGCCACGGCCGATCGCGTGATCGACGCCGCGGGGCCATGGGAGGCGCTCTCGCACCACGGCGCCTGGCACCTGGCCGGCGAGGAGATCGTGCCGATGCTGCCGGGTGGGGCCGAATGGCTCGAGCGGGTCATCGCCGATCGACCCGCCGACGAACGGCACCTCTCGGTCCATCAGTACCACTGCACCCACGTCAACGACCGCGACCGGCCCCTGCTCACGGGAAAGGGCACGCCCGACAACCCGTGGTCGGGTTGGGTGGGTGACGACGCCGACATCGCGGGACGGATCGCCGCGAGCGGCGAGGCCGGCACGACGGAGGTCCTCTACACCCCGGCCGGCCCCGACCTGGCGCGCGAGATGCGGGCGTTCGCCCGGGCCGCCGGCCTGGGCTGACCCGGAGCGGCCGCCGCGGCGACCTCGGTGAAATAGGGTGGCGAGATGACCCAGATCCTCGGCCAGTTCTGCATCAACGTGCGCGACATCGACCGCGCCCTGGAGTTCTGGGTGGGGGTGTGCGGCCTCGAGCTCCAGCACCGAACGGAGATCCCCGCGGCCTACGAAGCGGTGGTCCAGAGTCCGCACGGGGGCTCGCGGATGCAGCTCGCCCAGCAGAGGGAGGTCGCCGACCCCGACGCCCCGATCGACATGGGCACCGCAATGTGGAAGCTCTACGTCAACTCCTCGGACTGCAAGGCGGTCTACGAGCGAGCGGTGGCCGCCGGCTGCGAATCGGTGACCCCGCCCCAGAAGCTCGACCGGTGGCCGGTCACCGTCGCGTTCGTGAAGGACTTCGACGGGTATCTCATCGAGTTCGTCGAGCACGACGAGGGGACGCGGGAGGGGGTCCCCGACCCCAAGAAGGTGGGCTGATCGGTGGCCGACCGACCGTGGATCATGCGGACCTACTCGGGGCACTCCTCCGCGTCGGCGAGCAACGAGCTCTACCGCACCAACCTGGCCAAGGGGCAGACCGGGCTGTCGGTCGCGTTCGATCTGCCGACCCAGACCGGCTACGACCCCGACCATCCGCTGGCCCGGGGCGAGGTGGGGAAGGTCGGCGTTCCCGTCGCCCACCTCGGCGACATGGCGACCCTGCTCGAGGGCATCCCGGTCGACACGATGAACACGTCGATGACCATCAACGCGCCGGCGGCGTGGCTGTTGGCCCTCTACGTCGCCCACGCCGAGTCGCAGGGTGTCGCTCGGGCCGAACTGCGGGGCACGACACAGAACGACATCGTCAAGGAGTACCTGAGCCGCGGCACCTACATCTTCCCGCCCGAGCCCTCGCGGCGACTGATCGTCGACACCATGGCGTTCTGCGCCCACGAGGTGCCGAGATGGAACCCGATCAACATCTGCTCGTACCACCTCCAGGAGGCGGGCGCGACGCCCGTGCAGGAGATCTCCATCGCGCTCGCCACCGCCGTCGACGTCCTCGATGCGGTCCGTGCGTCGGGTCAGGTGTCGCCCGAGCGATTCGTCGAGGTGGTCGCCGCCGTGTCGTTCTTCGTCAACAGCGGCATCCGGTTCGTCGAGGAGACCTGCAAGATGCGGGCCTTCACCGCGATGTGGGACCGGCTCACCGAGCAGCGCTACGGCATCGCCGACCCGAAGGCCCGGCGCTTCCGCTACGGCGTGCAGGTCAACTCCCTGGGCCTGACCGTCGAGCAGCCCGAGAACAACATGCACAGGATCGCGCTCGAACTCCTCGGCGTGACCCTCAGCAAGGACGCCCGCGCCCGGTCGATCCAGTTGCCGGCGTGGAACGAGGCGCTGGGCCTGCCGCGTCCGTGGGACCAGCAGTGGTCGTTGCGGCTCCAGCAGATTCTCGCCCACGAATCGGACCTGCTCGAGTACGACGACATCTTCGCCGGGTCCCACGTGGTCGAAGCGAAGACCGCCGAGCTGGTCGAGGCCGCGGGGGCCGAACTCGACGAGATCCTCGAGATGGGTGGCGCCTTCGCCTCGATCGAAGAGCTCAAGACGCGGCTCGTCCGGTCGCACGCGGAACGCCGGGCGCGTATCGAGCGCGGCGAGCTGACCGTCGTCGGGGTCAACGACTTCACCGAGTCGGCACCGTCGCCGCTGGGCGACGGCACGAGCATTCTCACCGCCGACCCCGCGATCGAGGGTCGGCTCATCGCCGCACTCGATGCGTGGCGACGGGACCGCGACCAGGGGGCGGTCGACACCGCGCTCGCCGCGCTCTCGGCCGCGGCCCGCGCCGGCGACAACATCATGGAGCCGTCGATCGCCCTCGCGCATGCGGGAGGGACGACCGGGGAGTGGGCCGACGTCCTCCGAGCCGAGTTCGGCGAATACCGGGGGCCGACCGGGGTCGCCGCCGCTGGCCCGAGGCCGCGGTCCTCGTCGCTGCGCGACGTCGCCGAGCGCGTACGCGCCATGGAGGGCGGCCCGCCCCGGGTGCTGATCGCCAAACCCGGTCTCGACGGACACTCCAACGGGGCGGAACAGCTCGCGCTCGCGGCACGGGACGCCGGCATGGAGGTGATCTATGTCGGCATCCGGTCCACGCCCGAACAGATCGCCACTGCGGCCCGCGACGAGGATGTCGACGTGATCGGATTGTCGATCCTCTCCGGCAGCCACCTCTCGTTGGTCGACGACACGCTCGGGGCCCTGCGGGCGGTCGAGGTCGATGCGCCGGTGGTCGTCGGTGGGATCATTCCCGACGCCGATCGCGAGACGCTCCGCTCGGCCGGCGTGTCGCAGGTGTTCACCCCGGCCGACTTCGACTTCGGCGCCATCGTCGCGGACCTCGCCGATCTCGCCCTTGCCCGCCGCGCCTGACCGTGCGCGTCGCGACCTACAACATCCGCAACGGACGGGCGGT
The DNA here is from genome assembly GCA_030432715.1 of Acidimicrobiia bacterium. Taxonomy (GTDB): domain Bacteria; phylum Actinomycetota; class Acidimicrobiia; order Acidimicrobiales; family Aldehydirespiratoraceae; genus JAJRXC01. Next base: position 5,887 of record JAUIML010000124.1, read on the forward strand.
CGACCCCGCCTCGTTCTGGTGGACGCGACGGCGGGCGCTGCGAGACGTCGTGACCCGTGTCGACGCCGACGTCTGGGGGTTGCAGGAGGTCTACCGGTTCCAGCGCCGGCATCTCGCCCGAACGGTCCTACCCGCCCACTCGTGGGGGAGCGTCGGCCGGGGCCGCAATCGCAACGGCGGAGGGGAGCAGGTGCCCGTCTTCCACCGCCGGGCCGTCTTCGCCGACGCGACCGCGTCCACCCGCTGGTTCGGCCCGACGCCGGAACGCCCCGGGTCGCGGCCGGACGGTGCGGCGTTCCCCCGTATCGCGACGATCGCCGACCTGATTCCGGCGGGCGACGGGCCGGTGGTCCGGGTGGCGAACCTGCATCTCGACAGCGACTCGGTCGAGCGGCGGGCCGAGGCGCTGGGGCAGCTCGTGCCGTGGCTCGCGGACGAGCCACGCGCCCCCACGATCGTGATGGGCGACTTCAACGGGCCGATGACCGAGCCGGGTTTCGACGCCCTGACCGAGGCGGGGTTCCGGTCGGCCCTTCCTGCCGACGCCGGTCCGACATCGAACGGGTTCGGTCGGCGTCTCGACGAACAGCAGCAGATCGACCACGTCTTCGTGTCGAGCCACTTCAAGGTGGTCGGCGCCCGGATCGACACCGACTCTGGTCATGCGTCGGACCACTATCCGGTTGTGGTCGACCTCGCGTTCAGCGACTGAGGTCGGCGGCCAGCGCCGCCTGCTGATCCGGGGTGAGCTCCACCTCGGCCTCGAGCGCCGGGAAGTCGGTGCCGATGGCGACCGGCGGAGTCGGGCAGGCGAACCGCAGGTACTGCACGGCGGAGAGACGGTCGGTGCCGACCTGCATGGGGTCGAAGGTGGCGTAGGTGCGGGACCCGTCGGCGAGCACGAGGTAGAGGTGCTCCTGGAGCCCCAGCCACGCCTTGAGCAGGGGCTTGCGGTCCTCCGCGTCGGGGATCTCGATCAGCAGGGCGCACCCGAGTTCGCCGGGCTCTCCGAGCATCTTGTTGTAGGTCTCGATCTCGTCGACGATCGCCGATTCGCGGGCGATCTTCTCCGCCCGCATGATCTCCTGCACCTGGTAGCGGAGGGTCTCGCGGTTCTCGAAGAGGAACGTGAGGTTGTCGCCGAGGTGGATGCGGCGGGGCTGCTTCATCTCGAGGATGCGGGCCCGCACCTCGTCTCGCTGGTCCTCGTAGGTCTGGTAGTCGACGATGTCGGAGCGTTCGATGAGGCGGCTCATGAGGGAGTGGTCTCCTCCGGGGGGTCGGGGGTGATGGGGGTGGGGAAGCCGTCGGACCGGTAGGCCCGGGCGAGAATGGTCATGGGGTGCATCGGCCGCCGTCCGGCGTGCTGGCCGAACTGGGTGGCGGCGAGCGGGCAGTCGGTGGCCCACACTTCGGCGTCGGCCGCGGCGTTCATGCCATCGAAGGCCCGCTTGCCGATGCGAACCGACACCTCGTAGCCCTCGGTCTTCATGGCGTAGGTGCCGTCGTGACCGCAACACTCCATCGTGGTCGTCGGGGTGACGCCGGGGATCTTGCGGATGAGGTCGCGGCCCTTGAAGCCGACGGCCTGGGCACGGAGGTGGCACGGCGCGTGGTAGGCGACGTCGCCGGGCGTGGACTTGAAGTCCTCGTTGAAGCGCTCCTCCTTGCGGATCGACCAGAGGAACTCGCCGGGATCCATGACCGCGTCGGCGAGGGCTCGGGCCCGGTCGCGGTCGGGCTGGTCGACGAGCTGCGGGTACTCGTCGCGCAGCATCATCGAACAGGTCGGGTTGATGGCCAGGACCTTCTTGCCCGCCTCGACGTGGGGGAGGAGCTTGTCGAGGTTGGCCGAGGCCTTCTTGCGCATGGTGTCGAGGTCGCCGCTCTCCCAGGCCGGCATGCCGCAGCAGTTGAGGCCGGCCTCGCAGGTGACCTCGACCTCGTTGGCCCGCAGGACGTCGACCGTGTCGCGTCCGATCTCGGGCTCGTTGTGCTGGACGTAGCAGGTCTGGAACAGCACGGCCTCGCCATCGGCGGGGGAGTCGGAGATCAGCCCCTCCTGGGCGGCCCACTTCTCGAAGGTCGACCGCGCGAACGGCGGCAGTTCCTTGTCGGGGTGGATGCCGATGGTCTTCTCGAGGAAGGTGCGGTGCAGCTTCGAACGGGAGTTCAGCGCGTTGGCCGCGCCGAGGCTGGCGCGGGCGGCCTTGGCGGTGCGATCGGGGTCGCCGAGCACCTTGTCGCGCAGGGTGACCTTGCCCTTGCGGCGCGTCCGCTGGGCCTTGTAGCGGTGGACGAGCTTGGGGAAGTCGAGCTGGTACTCGTGGCTGTCGCGCACCGTGTAGGGGCACTGCACCTCGCACAGCTTGCACTGGAAGCATTCGTCCATGACGGTCTCGGTCTCGGCCTCGGTGAGGTCGCGGACCTTGCCGTCGTGGTTCTCGTCGATGAACGAGAACAGCGACGGGAACGAGTCGCAGTACTTGAAGCAGAGACGACATCCGTGACAGATCTCGAAGGTGCGCTCGATCTCCTTGGCGAGCGCACCTCCGTCCCAGTAGATGGGCTCAACCGGGTCGTACGACAGCCCGTCGGTGGGGGAATAGGAGATGGGGCCGGCGTTGTCTGTCATCGGCTCAGGAGATCGACTCGAGCATTTCCTCGAAACGGCCGGCGTGGCTCTTCTCGGCCTTGGCCAGCGTCTCGAACCAGTCGGCGATCTCGGGGAAGCCCTCTTCGCGAGCGGTCTTGGCCATGCCCGGGTACATCTCGGTGTACTCGTGGGTCTCGCCGGCGACGGCCGACTTCAGGTTGGCGATGGTGTCGCCCATGGGCTCGTCGGTGGCGGGATCGCCAACCGGCTTGAGGTAGTCGAGGTGGCCGTGGGCATGGCCCGTCTCGCCCTCGGCGGTCTCGCGGAAGTTGCCGGCGACCTCGGGGTAGCCCTCGACGTCGGCCACCTTGGCGAAGTAGAGGTAACGGCGGTTGGCCTGCGACTCGCCGGCGAAGGCGGCCTTCAGGTTGTCGTGGGTTGCGGTGCCTTGAAGCGACATGGTGTCCTCGGGTTTTGTCGTGGTAACTGGGAACGGTGGACAGGTGCCCACACAGCCCGGACTCTACCGGCGACTTGGACAGTGTCCAAAGCTGGAGCCCAAGAAATCTCCGACGTTGCCGCGGACGTGGCGCGGCGGTACCCTCCACCCTCATGTCCGCTCCGCTCGTCGACCGTCTGCGAGATCGTGGGTACCGCCTGACCGCCCAACGGCGGGTCGTGGCGGAGGTGCTCGCCGGCGACAACACCCACCTGAGCGCCGACGAGGTGCACACCCGAGCAGCCGCGGTGCTTCCCGAGATCAGTCGGGCGACCGTCTACAGCACTCTGCAGCAGTTCAGTGCGCTGGGTGAGGTCCGCGAGCTGGCCCTCGGCGGCGCGGCGAAGCTCTACGACCCCAATGTCGAGCCGCGACATCATCATCTAGTCTGCGACCGCTGCGACGCCGTCTACGACGTCGCCCGTGGTGTCGATGCTCCGGATCTGCCGGCGCAGGAACACCACGGGATGGTGCTCGATGCGGCGGAGATCATCTACCACGGCGTGTGCGCGGCATGCGCCGACACCGCCGTCATCGCCGACCCCGAGGAGTAGCCATGTCCACCACCCCGTCCAGCCCCGCCCCGATCGACATCGGGATCTCCGACGAGGACCGCCAGGCGATCGCCGAGGGTCTGTCGCACCTCCTGGCCGACTCCTACACGCTCTACCTGAAGACCCACAGCTACCACTGGAACGTTGTTGGCCCGATGTTCAACACCCTGCATCTCATGTTCGAGACGCAATACAACGAGCTGGCCCTCGCGGTCGACGAGATCGCCGAGCGGATCCGGGCCCTGGGCGAACCCGCCCCGGGTAGCTACGCCCAGTTCGCGGCCCTTTCGAGCGTGCCCGAAGACCCCGAGCAGCCCGACGCAGAGGAGATGATCCGTCGTCTCGTGGCCGATCAGGAGACGGTGGCGCGGACGGCCCGCTCGCTGTTCCCGGTGGTCGACGCGGCGGGCGACGAGCCGACGGCCGACCTGCTCACCCAGCGGATGCAGATCCACGAGAAGACCGCCTGGATGCTGCGGAGCATGCTCGCCTGAGCTTCGACGACGGGTTCACCCCGATGGCGCCTCGATGAACTCGAGGCAGGTCCCATCGGGGTCGCGGAAGAACGCGGCCCGGAGCCCGTCGATGGGAATCGTCGGACCCATGTCGAGCCACACCGGATCCGGGCAGGGGTGGCCGGCGGCGCGGACCGCTTCGACCGCATCGGCTGCGTCGTCGACGAGGAACGCCATGCGGAAGATCCCGAGGTCGGTGGCCCGTTCGTAGGCCGGCCGGTCGCTCGCACCGGGCCGGAGCCGGATCTCGAAGTCGTCCCCCGGCACGCTGAGTCCGGTGGCGGTCGACGTCAGCCCCAGGACCCGGCGGTACCAGTCGGTTGCGCCGGCGACATCGGCGACATTGACGTCCACCCCGAGCAGCGTCACCCGGTCGGCCGGTTCGAGGACGAGACGGGTCCCGTCCGGATCGGTGACCTCGGTCGGCGTGTCGACGGCCGGGGAGCCCAGTCGAAGGGCGATCATGCCCATCGCGTCGGGCGCGTCGTGGGGGCGACCCGTCGGGGCCGGCTGGACCCACTCGAGGAGGTCGATGACCGGATGCGGACGACCGTCCGACATCATCCACGCGTCCCACTGAGCCGGCCCGACGATGCCGAAGCCGGCGCCGTCCTGGGGTGCCGGTGCGGTGCGCACGAGCGGGGTCAGGCCGAGCTCGTCCCGGTAGAAGCCCACCGACCGGGTGAGATCCCGGCAGTTCACGTTGCAGTGCTGAACCTGGCGCAGCATGGTGCCTACCGGCCGCCCGACCCGGTGGTCCTCGCCACGATGTCGCCGATCCCGCCGGTGTCGTAGACGTCCTCCGGGTTGGCCCGCACGAACCGGTCGAGGGCGACGGCGTCGTCGCCGACCAGGATGCGCCAGCGCTTCTCCCGCACGCCGTCGAGGATGACGGTCGCCGCCTCGGCGGCGGTCATCGGCGCGCCGGTCTCGAACTGTTCGGCGGCTTCGT
>JAUIML010000125.1 GCA_030432715.1 Acidimicrobiia bacterium
CATCGGGATCGCTGTCGTTCGCCAACACGTCGACGACGATCGGCGTCTCGAAGGGGGTCGACACCGGATCGTCGACGGCCAACGGGTCGCTGTTCGCGGCCACCGTCACGGTGACCGTCGCCGTGTCGGAGGCCGAGAAGGGGTCCTCGATGGTGTACGTGCACGAGTCGGCGCCGGAGAAGCCCGGGTCGGGGGTGTAGGTGACCGTGCCGTCGAGATTGTCGACCACCGAGCCATTCGCGGGCGCCGAGACCGAGACGACGCTGATCGGGTCGCCATCGGGATCGCTGTCGTTCGCCAACACGTCGACGACGACCGCGCTCTCGAACGGAGTCGCCTCCGCATCGTCGTTGGCCACCGGGGGCGCGTTGGGCACGCAGGGAGGACCGCCGCCCGTCAGCTCGGCGGAGATCGTGAGCCCGGTGGAGCCGACGGTCGAGACGATGTCGACACCGCCGATGGTGGTGGACGGCAGGATCGTGATCGTGGTGAAGGCACCGCTCGAGGAGTTCCACTCGACGACCTTCCACTCGTCGCAGTGGGCGGGGACGTAGCCCCCGAAATCGACGATCACCTCGCCGGCCAGAGCCGCCGGACCGTTGATGTCGAGTAGGTCACTGCCCAGTGCGTCGATGGTGATGAGGATGTCGGTCGAGACACCGAACGTGGCCGAGCCGAAGGCGAGCACCCGGTCGGGATCGATGTCGTTGGCGGTGGCGGTCAGATCCTCCGTGTAGGTGCCCGACCCGGCGATGCTGCGGCTCCCACCGAGGGCGATGTCGCCGTCGCCCGTGCCGGTGCCGTTGTTCGACACGAAGGTGTAGGTGTTCTCGGTCCACGTGACGCCACCGACCACATCGATCGTGCCCGTGTTGGTGAACGTGCCCGACCCACTGTTCGACAACAAATCCTCGGCAATCGTCATCGTGCCGTTGTTCGTCACCGTGCCGCCGTACAGATAGTGCAGCCCCGCCCCCGACGACGGACCGACCTCGAACGCACCATTGTTCACAAACGTCGCGCCCCCGCCACTGAGGAACGCAAACCCATTCCCCGACGTCGCCAACCCCAACGAACCGTTGTTGACCAGACTCGAGGCGATCCCCACCGACGTGTTGCCGGCATTGCCCTGCACCGTCACCGACTGACCAGCACCGATCACACCCGACAACGACGACGAACCCTCCACCGACAACGAACCCGACCCCGAACCCGACAAGACCACCGGCGCCGAAACCACCCGCACCGTCGCCGAGATCGACCCGTCAGTCCAGGTGAAGGGGTCGGCGACTCGGATCAGTCCTGCGCCCCCGAGCGTCCCCCCCGCATGCTCGAAGTCGTAGGTGTTCTCGGTCCACGTCGATCCCGAGTCGATCGAAACCGTGCCGCTGTTCGTGAAGACACCGGTGCCGCTGTCCGAGCGCAGATCCGCCCGGATCGTCATCGTGCCCTCGTTGATCACCGTGCCGCCGTACAGATAGTGCACACCCGCCCCCGACGACGGCCCGATCTGGAAGTTGCCGCCCACCTCGTTCGTCAGCGTCCGACCGCTGCCGCTGAGAAAGGCGAACCCGTTGCCGGTTGTCTCGAGGCGGAGCGTCCCCTCGTTGGTGAGCGAGTCACTCAGACCGACCGTGGTGTTGCCGACGCCGCCCTGCACGATGACCGTCTGGGGTGCACCGATCGCGCCACGAATCGAGGACGAACCCTCGATCGCCATCGTGCCGGACCCGTTGCCGGTCAGCACCACCGGTGCGCTCACCACCCGCAGGTCGGCGGTGACGTCGGTGCCGTCCCAGGTGGTGGCCCGTCGGCTGACGAGATTGCCGGCACCACCGACCGAGCCGCCCTCGAGCCGAAGCTCGTAGGTGTTGTTGGTCCACTCGACACCGCTGTCGATCACGACCGAGCCGTTGTTGACGAAGGTGCCACTGCCCGAGGTCGTCGAGAGGTCCGCTTCGATGCGCATGGTGCCGTTGTTGGTCACCGAGCCGCCGTAGAGGAAGTGTGTTCCGGTTCCCCCCGGGCCGATCTCCAGGAGGCCGTTGTTGACGACACTCCCGCCGCTCACGTTGAGGAAAGCCCACCCGTTGGTGCCCGATGCGATGCGCAGGGTGCCGTCGACGATCAGCTCACCGCCCGGGCCGAGCGTGAACGTCGCGTTGCCGGCGCTGCCCTGGACGACGACGGTCGTGTCGGGGCCGACGGTGACGCCGGAGACCGACGCGGTTCCGGTGGTGACGGTGTAGGGGCCCCCGAGGTCGGGGAGGCATGCGTGTTGCGCGCCGGTCGGCGTGCCTGCGGGTGTCCAGTTGGCCGGCGTGTTCCAGTCGCCACCGCCGCCCGCATTCCAGGTCTTGTCGCACACCGGCGCCGCGCTGGTCGGCGAGCCGGTACCGCTCACGAACGCCGCAGCGAGCGCGAGAAGACAGAGCATGATCCCCGTGCGCACACGCGCTCGGGTTCGCCGCACCGTCGCCGTCTCCATCCGCCCCGAATTGTACGTGCCGAACAGGGTCCACCACAAAGGGTGGTCGTGCGGACCCGGCGTCAACGAGTTCCGGCCAGGCGGGCGGGCCGGGCGGCGGTGACCACCAGATAGGCCAGCACGAGCGCCGCGACCGCGACGGCGAACGCAGTGAGGATCAGCGTGGGGAGGCCGATGTGGACCGACCGGAACACGGCGTTGGCGAACACCAATCCTACGGCCAGCATGACCCCGCCGACGGCGCTGCTGAGGTAGCCGTTGACCGACGGCCGGCCCGAGCGCATCGCCCGCAACCCCGACTCGAGATAGGCGAATCCGGCGAGGGCGAGGAGCACCGGGACCAGACCCATCGCCGAGCGGTACCAAGGGTTCTCCACGTCGGCGACGAACGACCGGGTGGCCACGATCAGTTCGTCGCCATCACGCACCCGTACCTCCGCCGTCGCGGCGCCCGATGCCGTGAACTCGGTGACCTCCGGCGCCACGAGCGCCCTTCCTCCCTCGATCTCGGCCCATTCCGTCGAGCCGAGCGGGATCGATGCCAGCGAGAAGCGCAGCTGCGCCTCGGCCGCGCCGGTCACCCCGTCGACGCCGACCGGCACCGCCTCGCCCAGGTCGACGCCCACGGCCTCGTCGTCCGGTTCGTCGACCGAAACGCCGTCGATCGAGATCGCGCCGGACCCGACCGGGGCAGCGAGCGTGGGTTCGCCCACGCCGCCGAGTGCGAGGGCCAAGGCGATCGCGACGAGGAGCACGATCACTGACGCGGCACTCAGCAGCTTCGACGTCGGCCGTTCGAAGTTGAGCTGCCCACGGATCCGGCGCACCAGCATCTCGGTGTCGTTCGCGAAACCACGCGGGGTGAGTTCCGCAGCGTGGATCGCCGCGAGCGAGCGGATCGACTCGGGCAGCTCGTCGGGCGACGGCATCGCGGCGCCGTCGACCAGGACCGGCACGACGGTGGTCGTGGCCGACCGCAACGACTCCTCGACCTCGAGGCGAACCAGATCGCCCGGATCGTCGAGTCGACGGCGACCCTCCGCGTCGGCCAGCGTCGTCCACTGGGGGCCGATCATCACGAGCGTCACGTCGACCCGCGCGAGGGTCTCGGTGATGACGTCCTGGAAGTCCTCGCCCGGCCGGATCGAGTCGATGTCGTAGAAGACCGGCGCGTCGCGGCCGAGCACCTGTTGGAGACGGTCGGCCAACCGGCCGGTCGTCCCCTGCGAATCCGCACGTCGATAACTGATGAAGACGCCACCCATCAGCGTGTGAACCTACTTCTGCGCCCGGGCGACCCGCCAGCTGGTGTGTTCGCGCCCGATCGCGTCCTCGGCGTCGTTCACGAACACCGCCCAGTCGCGGTCGTCCTGCTGACGTTCGATGATGGTGCGGGCGAGGGTGAGTTGGTGGGCGGCCATCGAGTAGCCGCCGGCCTGCTCGGAGAACTTGTTGGTGGCGGCCCAGGTGGTGACCACGGCGGCGAGCATGCCGGCGAGCCCGAGGAGGTTGACGTCGATCGTGCCGAGGGCCTGGAGCAGACCGAAGAAGACGGCGGCCCCGCTCGCCACGACGAAGACGGTGTCGATCCGGGCCTGCTTGCGGGCATTGGCCTTCGCCTTGTCGGCGTACCAGATGAGCTGACCGGTCACCCGGTGGTCGTCGTAGACCTTGCGCCGCACCTCGAGGGGCGCCGCCCGCAGCCGCCGCATCTGTTCGGTGATCTGCTCGGTGCCCTTGGTCGGGTCGGGCAGGGGCACGTGGGACACGTCGCTCAACAGGCCGGCGATTCGCTCCCGAAGGACATCGTCGGGATCCATCGGCTCGTCGCCGTCGTCGGCCCCGTCGCCCTCACGGCGCTCCGGGTCGAGGCCGAAGGGGGCGCCGCCGACGGCGTAGCGCCAGGCGAGGCTGCGCACGGACTCGGCGATCAGCCGGTTCTCGTACCAGACCCGGTCCATCGACGTGAGCTTCAGGTTCACCCGGGTGATGACGAGCACGATGTAGGCCGCCACACCCACGTAGGCGAGCTCGGCGATGTCGAAGACCTGCACGGCCACGCCGGCCGCCGCACCGAGCAGCAGCATGCCGAGCTGGAACCGGGTCTGGCCCAGGTAGGTCCGTTGGCCGACGATCGCGGCGGTGTCGGCTGCGGCAAAAAGGGCGGGGAGATCACCGTCGCCGAACTCCATCGGAGGGGCCTCGCTCATGGCGCATCACGGTAGCCCACGGCTCCGGCGGACGACCCGCCGAGTCGGGCGATCTACGATCATCGGATGACCGACGTCGTGGCCGAGGAGATACGGGGCTTGATGAGCCGCGGCGAGTTCCTGGCTGCGGCCGACGCCGGCGACCAGACGATGGGCGACGACCCGGTGTCGAGCGATGTGGAGATCGTCTGGCTCACGGGGCTCGCCCTCGCCCGTTGTGGAGCGGTCGACCGGGCCGAACAACTCCTCGCCGATGCGGGCGTGGCTGATCGTCTCGGCGGCGTGGAGCCCGGGCTTCGCGACGACGTCCTCGCGCTCCAGGCCCGGTTGGTGAAGGACCGGGCCCTCGCCTCGTCCGGCGCCACTCGCCGTGCGCTCGCCCGCCGGGCCGCCGACGCCTACGCCGCGATCGCGGCCGGGAGCGACAACACCTATGCCCTGGTCAACGCGGCGACGATGCACCTGCTCGCCGGCGACGTCGAGGCCTCGCACCAGGCGGCCGAGCGAGCGCTGAGTCTCCTCGAGGACGATGAGGACGACTACTGGAACTTGGCCTCGCGCGCCGAGGCGCAGCTGATCCTCGGCCGGCCCGACGAAGCCCGCCACGCGCTCACCGAGGCCCATGCCACCGACCCCGACTGGTCGATGCGGTCCACCACCACCCGTCAACTGCGGCTCATCTGCACCCAGGCGGGGCTCGACGACGCGGTGCTCGACGCGCTGCCACTTCCGACGGTCGTCCACTACAGCGGCCACATGTTCGCCGACGGTCCCGACGCCGCTCTGCGGCGACGAATCGCCGATGAGCTGCTGGCGCGGAACGTCGGCGCGGTCCACGGTTCGCTCGCGTGCGGGTCCGACACCCTGGTCGTGGAGACGGCCATCGAGCTCGGGATCGAGGTCCACATCGTCCTCCCCTGCCCCGCACCGGCATTCGTCGACCGATCGGTTCGACCCGGTGGCCAGGGCTGGGTCGATCGATTCGATGCAGCGATCGCCGCCGCGTCGTCGGTGGTGATCGAACCGACGGTGGCGGTGCCCGACGAGTCGATGTTCGGCTACGCCGACCAGTTGGCGATGGGTTTCGCCCTCGCCCGCGCCGACCAGCTCGGCTCCGATGCGTTCCAGCTGGCCCTCTGGGACGGGGTCGCCTCCGATGGTGAGGCCGGCACGGGCGCAGCCGTCGCTCGCTGGGCCCGCACCGGCCACGAGACGATCGTCATCGACCTGCCTCGAGACGACCTCACGCCGGTCGCGACGCCAACGGCGACCGCCGACGACCCGACCGCACGGCCCCGGCGGGTGATGGCGATGCTCTTCGCCGACGTGAAGGGCTTCAGTGCTCTCGGCGAGGACGAATTGCCCGAGTTCTTCGAGCACGTCATGGCCCGCCTGGCCAGAGTGATCGACGGGTTCGGGGAGACGGTCCGGTATCGCAACACCTGGGGCGATGCCGTGTACCTGGTGCTCGACACCGCGTCGGATGCCGCCCGACTCGCCCTCGCGATCCAGGAGGAGTTGGTCGTGGCCCGTGAGGCCCTCGGCTGGCCGACGCTCACGGCGAGGGTCGGCGGCCACGCGGGGCCGGTGTTCGACGGCCATGACCATGTGACCGACGAGCCGACCTTCTACGGCACCCACGTCACCCGGGCGGCGCGCATCGAACCCCGGACCCCGGCCGGCGAGGTCTACGTGACCGAGAACTTCGCCGCCCTGGTCGCGCTGGATGCGACCGCCGCGACCCGCCTCGAATACGTGGGTCACGTGCCCACGGCGAAGGATTACGGCGCCTTCCCGATGTACGTGCTGCGCCGTTGATGTCGACTGTGCGATTCTTCCGGGCGTGACGAGCAGCGGCCGGGGCGGCCCCACCGACACCCAGCGACGCCAGTGGGCGATCGGCCTTCTCATCGTCGTGCTCGGGGTCGGCACCGTGGGCTACATGATCCTCGGACTGGGGTTCTCCGACGCGATCTACCAGACCGCCATCACCATCACGACGGTCGGGTTCGGGGAGATCACCTCCGATGGCGATCCGACGGCCGCCTACCGCTGGTTCACGTTGGGGCTGGTGCTGGCCGGGGCCAGCAGCGCCGTCTTCGCGGCCGGCATCGTGATCGAGTTCATGGTCGACCAACGGGCCGGCGTGTTTCGGGAGAGAAGAATGCAACGAGAGATCTCTGCCCTCCGGGGCCATGTCATCATCTGCGGATACGGCCGGGTCGGGAGAGCCGTGGCCCGGCGAGCCGAAGGCCTGGGCGGCGACATCGTCGTGATCGACGAGTCGGCCGACGCGCTCGCCGACTGTGCGTATCCGAACATCGCCGGCGACGCGACATCCGACGACGTGCTTCGCCGAGCGGGCGTCGAACACGCCGAGGCGCTCGTCGCAGGGCTCTCGTCCGATGCCGCCAACCTCTTCCTCGCGGTGTCGGCCCAGCAGATCAACAGCGCCGTGCGCATCGTGAGCAGGGCCAACGAGTCGGACAACGCCCACAAGCTGCGGGCCATGCACCTCCACACCGTGGTCGACCTCTACGAGATGGCCGGCAACCGCCTCGCCACCGCGGCGCTCCGACCGAGCACGAGCGCCTACCTCGACCAGGTGTTCTCGACCGAGTCGGATCAGGTCGAGCTCACCGAGGTCGACATCGGTTCCGGCGCCCCGCTCGTCGGCCGGACCGTGCCGGAGATCGAGGCCGCCCACCGTGTGGTCGTCGTGGCCCACCGTCCCGCCGGCGGGGAGCAGTTCTCGAGTCCCCGCAGCTTCGAGGGAGCGGTCGGCTCGGGTGACGTCGTGATCGTGCTGGGCGACCGCGCTGCCGTCGCCGCCGTGCTGGCGCAGGCAGGACGCTGACCCGCACACCCGTTCCGGCGGTGTCGTACTTAGTACGAACGCTCGGGTACGATGTGGCCATGAGGCGAGCCGGATGACCACATCGACCCGACGCGCCGGGGAACGCGCCCCGCTCAGCGCCGAGCGGGTGATCGACGGGGCGGTGGCCCTGGCCGACGAGATCGGCCTCGACGCGTTCACGATCCGCAAACTCGCCGAGGCGATCGACGTGAAGCCGATGACCATCTATCACCACCTGCCCAACAAGGAGGCGATCATCGACGGGATGGTCGACCGGGTCTTCGACGAGATCGACCTCCCCCCGACCGACCTCGACTGGCGAACGGCGATCACGGATCGGTGCCGGTCGATGCGCCGCGTCCTCGCCGACCACCCCTGGGCGTCTCCCCTGATGGAATCACGAACCAACCCCGGTCCGGCGACCCTGCGCCACCACGATGCGGTGCTCGGCTGCCTTCGCCGTGCCGGCTTCTCGCTCGGGCTGACCGCCCACGCCTACGCCACGATCGACGCCTTCCTGTACGGCTTCGCACTCCAGGAGGCGACGTTGCCGGCCACCGGCGGCGCCGAGATGGACGATCTCGCGGGGTCCCTCGTCGAGGCCATGCCGGGCGACCAGTTCCCCCATCTGGTCGAGTTCACGCTCGACCACGTGTTGCAGCCGGGCTACGACTTCGGCGAGGCGTTCGAGTTCGGCCTGGGAGTGATCCTCGACGGCCTGCAGCGCACGGCCGACGCCGAGTCCTGACGCGCCGGACCGATCAGCGCTGCACGGGCGTCGAGTCTTCGCCGCCCGTGCAGACGCGGGTGAGCCACTCCGGGTAGCCGCAGGACACCGCACCCTCGAGGTGCAGCGGCGAAGGGACGGCCCCGAGCACCGCTCGCGCCGCGACCTCGAGCGAGACCTGTCGTGCGCCGTCGTCGCCGAATGCCGCGAACGCAAACGTCCACGACGGGCCGGCCGGGGTCGTGATCCCGGCGACCTCGACCTCGCATCCCGTGCCGGCCATCGCCTGGGTCACGACGGTCAGCGGTTCCTCTCGACCGTCGGTCCGGAAGCGGCGCTTGATGACCGTCTTGGAGACCTCGACCCACCTGCCGTGTTCGGCGCTCTCGACGCGTTCCTCCGCCGGACTCCACCGCCTCCACTCCTCGCGCACGCCACGGGCCCCCGGGCCGAGTTCCACGATTGTCGGCTCCCCCGTACGGAGCTTCAGCTCGAGCGTCTCCCCGTGGCGCAGCTTCACCCCCCGATCGGGCGGACCGTCGACGCGGTAGAGGTCCGTTCGATGGTGAACGCGACCCTTCGTCCCGGCGGCGGTGAACCATTGCACGACCTGGTTCGGCAACTCGGCCGCGATGAACCATCTGACTTCGGAGGTGTCGGCCACCCCTGCCCCGGAGTCGTACCCTCGCCGACGCTCCGTCGACTCATGACCGGCGGTGGTGCCGAGTCGGACCACGATGACCACCTCCCGATCGCTCCGAACACCCACATCGTCGCCGCCCGAATCCACCATCGCAACCATCGAAGGCCGGCGCCGATCCGGCCCTTTCGGCGTCGCCCCCACCACCGGGAATCACGACGACTTGGCACGGGCCCGCGTCGGCGAACAGGCTCACCGGATGCGTCGCACCCTCCGCCTGGTCGTCATCCCCCTCGCTCTCGCCCTGCTCGCGGCCACCGGCTGCGGCGACGACGATGTCGCATCACCGGAGAGCCCCGGCGTGCGGGTGGTCTCCGTGCAGGAAGCGGCCGACATCCAGACCGACCCGCCCGATCGGCTCGTGATCCTCGACGTGCGCACGGCCGACGAGTTCGCCGAGGGCCACCTCGAAGGTGCCACGATGATCGACTTCTATCTCGATGACTTCGCCGACCGCCTCGCCGACCTCGACCGCGACGTGCCCTACCTCGTCTACTGCCGGTCCGGAAACCGCAGCGAACAGGCCGTCGGCATCATGCGGGAGCTCGGCTTCGCCGATGTAGCCGACGTCGACGGCGGCATCACGAGCTGGGTCGACGCCGGACTGCCCACGGTCTCCCCGTGAGCGCGGACCCGGCGTCGATGTGGGAGGACCGCTACGGCGGCGAAGAGTTCCTGTACGGCACCGAACCCAACGACTTCCTGGTCGAATCGGTGGCCGATCTCCCACCCGGCGACGTCCTCTGTCTCGCCGACGGCGAAGGGCGCAACGGCGTGTTCCTGGCCTCGCTCGGTCACCGGGTGACGTCGGTCGACCTGACCCGGGCCGGCATGGCGAAGGCCGCCCGCCTCGCTGCGTCGCGGGGCGTCGAGCTGACAACCGTCGTGGCCGACCTCGCCGACTATGACCTCGGCACCCGGCGGTGGGACCTCATCGTGTCGATCTTCGCCCACACTCCGCCACCCGTGCGCCGGCGGGTGCACGCCGCCGTCGCGCTCGCCCTTCGACCCGGCGGACGACTCGTCCTCGAGGCCTACACCCCCGACCAGATCGGGCGCGGTACCGGCGGCCCACCGGTACCCGAGCTGACGATGACACTCGACGGGCTCCGCGACGAACTGACGGGGCTCGACATCGAACTGGGCCGCGAACTCGTGCGGCCGGTCGTCGAGGGACCAGGGCACACCGGCGACGGCGCGGTGGTGCAGGTGATCGCCCGTCAGGGAACCCGCACCGGCGAGGTGTCGGTGAGGGAGTAGGTCAGATCGTCGATTGTCGGATCGGCGATCACCGCCCGGTTCAGCCGGCGACGGGCAGCGACTCGAGCCAGGCGCCATAGCCACCGAGGATGTCGGAGACGTCCCGGAACCCGGCCTGGCGCAACACGCTGGCGCCGACCGACGACCGGTAGCCGCCGGCGCAGAAGACGATGGTGGGAGCCTCCGGATCGAGCTCGTCGAGCCGTGACGGGAGCTGACCGACCGGGATCGACACGGCACCGTCGATGGTGCCGACGGCGACCTCACCCGGGTTGCGGATGTCGACGAGTTGCAGGCCGTCGATGTCGGCCTTGCGGGCCTCGAACTCCCGCGCCGTCATGCGCGATGCCCGCTGCACCCGGTCGGGGTTGTCGGCCATCGCGACCATCGCGTGCTCGAGGTAGCCGACCACGCGGTCGAACCCGATGCGGGCCAGCCGGTTCTTGGCCTCGATCTCGAAACCGGGCTCGACGACGAGCACGATGTCGACGTCGGAGGCGACGACCGAGCCGGCGAACTCGGCGTAGCGACCGTTGAGACCGACGTTGATCGATCCGATCAGATGCCCGGCGGCGAACGCTTCCGGGTCGCGACCGTCGACGATCATCGCGCCGCCCTCGACCAGGCGATCGAACTCGGCGAGGTCCAGGGCCGGGGGCGCTGCGTGTTCGTCGAGGAGCTCCCGGTCCTTT
>JAUIML010000126.1 GCA_030432715.1 Acidimicrobiia bacterium
GTCGGGGTGCCGAAGACGATCGACAACGACATCGGTGGCACCGAGATGACCTTCGGCTTCGACACCGCGGTGCAGATCGCCACCGACGCGATCGATCGGCTGCACACCACCGCCGAGTCACACAATCGGGTGATGGTGGTCGAGGTCATGGGTCGTCATGTGGGCCACATCGCGACCTGGGCGGGCATCGCCGGCGGGGCGACGGTGACGTTGGTACCCGAGGAGCCGTTCGACATCGCCGCGGTGTGTGAGTCACTGACCCGCCGTCACGAGCGGGGGCGTTTCGCCTCGATCGTGGTCGTGGCCGAGGGTGCGGTGCCGGCTCCCGGGACGATCGTGGTCCCCGAACCGTCCGTCGACGAGTACGGCCATCAGCGTCTGGGCGGCATCGTCAACGTCGTCGCGTCCGAGATCGAGGCGCGAACCGGCTTCGAGACCCGAGTGACCGTCCTCGGACATGTGCAGCGGGGCGGCACGCCCACGTCGTTCGATCGGGTGTTGTCGACGTGGTACGGCGTGGCGGCGATGGAAGCGGCCCACGACGGCGACTTCGGCACGATGGTGGCGCTGCGCAACGGCGAGGTCGTCCGGGCCCCGCTCGCCGAATGCATTGCCGAGCTGAAGTACACCCATCCCGACCTGCTCGACGCGAGCCGGACGTTCTTCAGCTGATCGCGGCGTCAGCTGTCCTCGGAGGCGTCCTCGGACGGCACCGTCGTGGTGGTCGTCGTCGACGAGGTCGAGGTGGTCGTGGTCGTCGGTTCGTCGTTGTAGGTCGCGTAGTCGTCGGTGTCGACGGGGCGATCGACGGACTCTGCCGATGTCGGGATCGACTGGGGAGCGCCATCGACGTCGAAGAGCACCGAGTCGACGTCGACGTCGCCGGTGAGTGTCCACACCAACTGGGCTGCCACGTCGCGCAGGGCCTGGACATCGGGCGGCCCGCTGCCGAGGGACTCGAGGAAGACGGTGGCGACGCGGTCGTCGACCTCGAGGCCGACGATGTCGTACTGGTTGACGGTGTTGATCCACGCCGGATCCGCGCCGATCGTCTCCTTGAAGCCATCGACCTCCATTCGTTCCACGGTCTCGAACAGTGACCACGCCGTCTGGACGGGGACGACGATCTGGCGGACGACCCGCTGCTCGGACCCGGGTTTCGGTTCGAGCAGGAAATAGGCGAACTCGCGGGTCTGGGCCACGGGGGTCGGCTCGGTCGTCGTCGTGGGGGAGTCCTGGAGAGAGGGCGCCAGGTCGGCCTCGGCGATCAACTGGGCATTGTCGTCGGTGGGCAGTGAGCAGCCGACCGCCAAGGCGGCGAGACCGACGACGAGGGTCGAGATGCAGCGTCTCACTCGAGTTCCTCCAGTACCTCGTCGCCCACCGGGATCGCGACGACGAATCGGGCCCCGGGCCTGCCGTCGGGCCGGTCTTCGCACCAGACGGTACCCCCGTGCAGGCCGATGTGTTCCGCGACCAGTGAGAGGCCGAGTCCGGTACCGGTGTCGTAGCCGCTTCGCCCGCCGGCGGATCCTCGGCTGAAGCGGTCGAAGATGACCGATCGCTCCTCCTCGGGGATCCCCGGACCCTCGTCCTCCACCGCCAACAGGACCATGTCGTCGGCGGTGGAGATCAGCACATCGATGTCGCCCTCGCCGTACTTGTCGGCGTTCTGGATCAGGTTGGCGATCACCTGCGCGAGCCGGCGCTTGTCGGCGGCGATGACGAGTTCTTCGACGTCGTGTGATGCGGTCAACATCGTGTCGGGCCGGCTCGAGTGCTCGATCGCCTGCCGGACGAACTCGACCAGGTTCAGCGAGTCGACCTGCAATGACGCCGTGCCGACATCGAAACGACTGATCTCCAGGAGATCTTCCACGAGCTGCGTGAAGCGCGTCAGGTCGTCGTTGAGCAGCGTCAGCGCCTGTCGGCTGCGCTCCGGAAGCGCGTCGCGGCTGTTGTTGAGCACCTCGACCGATGCGCTGAGCGTCATCAACGGTGACCGGAGTTCGTGGCTGACCTCGGACGCGAAGCGCGCGTCGCGCTCGATCCGGTCTTCGAGGGAAGTGGCCATGCCGTTGAACGACGAGGCGAGCGAGGCCAGATCGTGGTCGGCCGGCATGTCGAGACGGGTGTCGAGTTCGCCGGCGGCGAGGGATTCCGCAGCGAGTCGTACTTCGCTGACCGGCGACAGGGCGCGCCGGGCCGCCCACACCCCGATGGCGGCCGCGAGCATCGTGGTGATCGCGCTCGCCCCCACGACGACGGTGCCGAGCGAGGACAACGTGCTCTCGACGTCGTCGAGCAGCAGGGCTTCGTAGTAGTCGGCATCCCGGGTGTTGTTGTTCAAGCGGATGCCGCTGATCACGGCCGGCACGCCGTCGATCTCTGCTCGGATCGTGGCCGCGTTGCCGGCTTCGACGAAGCTGACGAGCCCGTCCGGCACCCGATCCTGGTTGAAGCGGGTCGTGTTGCGGCCGTCCCAGAGGTCGTCCACCCGCAGCAGCGGAAACTCTCCGCGAGGGGTCGACAGCGACTCGATGAGGTCGCGGATCGCGACGGCGTCGGACTCCTCGGTCAGTTGTTCCTGGACGGTCCGCGCGTTGAAGTTGAAGCTCTCGAGGGCCGCGTCCTCGCGCTGCTCGAGCAACGTCTGGCGCGTGAAGGTCAGGGTGACCACGGAGATCATGACCGACAGGAGGAGTCCCCCCAGCGCGAAGAGCAGCGCGACGCGGGCCCGCAGACCGAGCCGCTCCCATCGCGAGCGCACGGTGTTCAGGCCTGCAACTTGTAGCCCAGACCGCGAACGGTGACCACGTGGCGGGGGTTGGCCGGGTCGGGCTCGATCTTCGTGCGCAGCCGGCGGATGTGGACGTCGACGAGGCGTCCGTCGCCGAAGTACCCATAGCCCCACACCCGCTCGAGGAGGACTTCACGGGAGAACACCCGACCCGCGTTCGACGCGAGCTCGACAAGGAGTCGGAACTCGGTCTTGGTGAGGTGGACCTCCTCCGCAGCGACGCGGACGACGCCCTCGTCGGGGATGATCTCGAGGTCGCCGAACACCAGCTGGCGGGCCCCGGGCTCCGTCGGCCGGACCCGGCGCAACAGCGCTCGGATACGGGCCGAGAGCTCCTTCGGCGCGTGCGGCTTGGTGAGATAGTCGTCGGCGCCGGCCTCGAGCCCGGCGACCACGTCGTGGGTGTCGGCCCGGGCGGTGACCATGACGATCGGCACGTCGGAGATCTTGCGGATGGCGCGGCAGACTTCGAAGCCGTCCATTCCGGGCAGCATGATGTCGATCAGCACGACGTCGGCGGGGTCCTGGCCGAACGCGAGGAGCGCGTCCTCGCCCGACTCGGCCTCGACCACGTCGTAGCCCTCGTCTTCGAGGGCGAGGCGGACCGACGTGCGAATGCGCTCGTCGTCCTCCACGGTCAGAATTCGGCTTCCCATCGTGCACGATGCTGCCAGATTCTCGGCCCCGATGGGGGCCACTCCCGGAATCCGGTCAGGCGAGATGCCCGCCAGCCGCATCAATGAGCGAAAAGAACTCGTCGGCGATGGCGGGGCTCGCACCGACCAGCGCACCGCCGTCGCCGGAACGGTCGGCGATCACCGCCCCGGCCTCACCGGCGATCAGCGCCCCCGCGGCCGAGTCCCACGGGCTCAGGCCGCGCTCGTAGTACGCGTCGACCCGGCCGCAGGCGAGGGCGCACAGATCGATTGCGGCGCCGCCGGAGCGCCGGATGTCGCGCACCCGAGGAAGGATGTCGACCAGGGCCATGGCCTGGGCTCGGCGGCGATCCGCGTCGTAGGAGAAGCCGGTGGCGACGAGGGCGGTCGCGAGATCGGCTTTCGGGCTGACCCGGATCGGTTCCCCGTCGCGGGTTGCGCCTCCACCGAGGGTCGCCCGGAACCGTTCGTCGCGGACGAGGTCGTGCACCACCCCGACGGTCACGTCGGCGCCGACCCGGGCCGCGACCGAAACCGAGCATCCGGGCAGGTCGTAGACGAAGTTGGTGGTGCCGTCGATGGGGTCGATCAGCCAGCAGACATCCGACGTGCCCACGATCGACGCTCCTTCTTCGCCGATGAACCCGTCGCCCGGGCGGACCTGCGTGATCGCGTCGACCAGCGTCGCCTCGGACCACGTGTCGAATTCGGTCACGAGGTCGGTCTGGCTCGACTTGGTCTCCGCCCCGAGGTCCATGTCGGCGAGAAGCGACCGGAGGCGGGGAACCACGAGATCGATCGCGGCGTCGGCCACGGCCAGAAGGGCGGCCGACTCGTCGCTCATTCGTCGTGGGCGCGTTGACGCGCTTCCTTCTCGTTCCATTCGGCCATCGCCCGCAGGGCGAGCACGGCGACGATGGCGATACCGATTGCGCATCCGATCGCACTGGCGAAGCCGACCACGCTCGCGGTGCCCGTGCACCCGTCGGTACACGACACATCGGTGACGGCGAATCCGATCAGTCCGCCGCAGAGGCCGCCGACGACGATGGCCGCGATCGCGAGCACCCGGGCGAGCAGGGGTGGAGCGGCGTTGGGGGGAGCTGCGGACTGCGGGGGAGTCACCACGACGGTCAGCCTACCGACGGGCAAGCCGCTCGACCGAGGCAGCGCGACCCCCCGGGCGCTCGACGGTAGAGTGCCCGACGGTGCGTGCCCTGGTTGTTCTTCCGACATATGACGAGGCGGCGAACATCCAGGAGGTGCTTCGTCTGCTGCGCGATGCCTGCCCCGACGCAAGCGTGCTCGTCGTCGACGACGGATCGCCCGACGGGACCGCCGACCTCGCCGAGGCGATGGGGGCGGAGATCGGCAACGTCGAGGTCATGCGCCGCCCGTCGAAGTCCGGTCTCGGCTCGGCCTATCGCGACGGGTTCCGGCACGGCCTGATCCACGGGTTCGACGTGATGGTCGAGATGGACAGCGACCTCCAACACGATCCCGCGGCGCTGCCCGCCCTCCTCGATGCTGTCGCCGACGGCGCCGATCTCGCGATCGGGAGCCGCTATGTGCCGGGCGGGTCGATCCCCGACTGGAAGTGGCATCGGCGAGCCCTGTCGAAGTGGGGCAACCGTTACGCATCGCGGGTGCTGGGGATCGGTGTGAAGGACGCGACCAGCGGGTTTCGCGCCTACGCGTCGCCCGCCCTCGCGAAGATCGACTTCCAGACGGTTCGCGCCGATGGCTACGGCTTCCAGATCGAGATGGCCCATCGGGTTCTCCAGTCCGGCGGCACCGTCCGTGAGGTTCCGATCCAGTTCGTCGACCGCGTACGGGGAACCTCGAAGATGTCGAGCCGGATCGTGGTCGAAGCCCTCGTGCTCGTCTCCTGGTGGGGCGTGCGCGATCGGGTCCTCAGATTCCGACGCTGAATGCCGATCGGTCGGGTATGGCCCCGACCACCACCCTCGTGCCCCCGCGCCGCCTCGGCTCGCTCCTTCGGCAGGCCCGGGTGGCGGCCGGGCGTGAACTCGCCGACCTCTCCGCTGTGGCCGGGTTGTCGGTGGTGGAACTCGACGACGTGGAACGGGGCCGTCGCACCCTCGACGAGCCCACGTTGACCGCGTTGGTCGACGCCTACGGGGTCGACGGCGCCGGCCTGGTCCCGGTCCGTTCACAGCTGGTCATCGACCTCGACGAGGGTCGGATCGCGGTCGACCACGCCGATGTCGGTGTCGACCCGGCCCACGGACCCGACGCCGTGCTCATCCGATACCTGGCGCTGGTCTACCGCCTCCGCTCCATGCCGCTCGGCACCGCGCTCCCGCTCCGTGACATCGACGTCGAGGTCTTGTCCACCGCCCTGTCGCTGCCGGCCGAAGACGTCGAGTCCCGGCTCCAGCGGCTCATGCGCCGCGGCAACGAAGTCGAGGCCGATCAGCGCCGCATCCGGCGACAGCTGCTCCTCCCGCTGGTGGGTGTGGTCATCGCCGCGACCGGCGTGGGCACTCTCGTGCTCGTCTCCGACGATGCGCCGCCGCCCGGACCGGCGGCCGTGCCCTCGACCGACGACGGCGCCGCCCGCATCGCCACGGCCGCGATCGAGGAGCCGGTCGAGGTCGTGACCGACATCGGCAACGGTGGTGCGGTGGAGACGAATCCCGGGAGCTAGCCGACCGGCCGGTCGGTGGGCTGGCATGCTGGGGCCATGCGCCAGTGGAAGGTGGCCGGAGGTCTGATCACCAACGATGACGGCCTCCTGCTCGTGGCCAACCGTCGACGCGACGGACGCATCGACTGGTCCACCCCCGGCGGTGTCGTCGACGAGGGAGAGACCCCGCTCGGCGCTCTGAGTCGTGAGGTGGAGGAGGAGACCGGCCTCGCCGTGGCGAGCTGGGCTCGGCTCTGTTGGACCACCGAGGTGCACTTCGTCGACCTCGAGATGCATCTGGAGGTCGAGGTCCACCTGGCGGAGCGCTTCGGCGGCACGCTGCTCATCGACGATCCAGACGGCATCGTGGTCGAGGCGACCTTTCTCGATGCGGCGTCGATCGACACCCGGCTCGACACGAGCCCTCGGTGGGTCGCCGAGCCGATGCGTCACTGGATGGCCGAGCCGTGGCCCGACTGTCGGCATTTCGAGTACCGGGCTCTCGGACGGTCACCGGCCGAGATGTCGGCGGAGCGAGTGCGGCCGTGAGCCAGGCGGGCCGTCCACCCGACGGCACGCTGGGATTCGTCCATGTCGACATGGACGCCTTCTTCGCGGCGGTCGAGTTGCGCCGTCGCCCCGAGCTGCGCGGGCAACCCGTGGTCGTCGGCGGCACCGGGGATCGAGGTGTCGTGGCGGCGGCGAGCTACGAGGCGCGGCTCTTCGGGATCCATTCGGCCATGCCCTCGACCCGGGCGCGGCGGCTGTGCCCCCACGCGGTCTTCCTTCCGGGTGACCACGCACACTACGGAGAGGTGAGCGCAGCGGTGATGGCGATCCTGCGCGACGTGACGCCCCTGGTCGAACCGCTGTCGCTCGACGAGGCCTTCCTCGACGTGCGGGGCGCGCTGCACGGTGAAGACCGGGCGGCAGCGATCGCCGCGGAGATCCGGGCCCGGGTGCTCGCCGAGCAGCGCTTGACGTGTTCCGTCGGTGTCGCCACCAACAAGTTCCTGGCCAAGCTCGCCACCGAACGAGCCAAGCCGAAGGCGTCCCCCAGCGGACCCGTCTTCGGTTCCGGGGTCCACGTCGTGCCGGTCGGGGCCGAGCTCGACTTCCTCCACCCCATGCCCGTGCGCGAACTGTGGGGAGTCGGCCCGGCCACGGCGAAGCGACTCTCCAGCATGGGTATCGAGACCGTCGGTGACCTGGCCGCCCAGCCGGTCCGCCGACTCGAGAAGGGCATCGGCAAGGCGGCGGGAGCACACCTGCATGCGCTGGCCAACGCCCGGGACGATCGCCCGGTGGTCACCGATCAGGAGTTGAAGTCGATCGGTCACGAGGAGACCTTCGCCCGCGATCTCTGCACCCACGAGGATCTCCGTCCTCAGCTGATGCGCATGGCCGACGCGGTCGCGGCCCGGCTGCGGGCCGGATCGGTGCTCGGCCGGACCGTGACGATCAAGGTCCGCTTCGCCGACTTCAGCACCATCACCCGGTCGGTCACCGTGCCCGAGCCACTCGACGGGGCCCGGGCGATCGGGATCGAGGCCGAGGCGTTGCTCCGCCGTCTCGACCCCACACCCGGAGTACGCCTCCTCGGCGTCAGCCTCTCGCAGCTCGTCGACGGGTCCGTGCGCCAGTTGACCCTCGACGAGGCGCGGGGCCCGTCGTGGAGCGAGGCCGACTCCGTGGTCGACGAGATCCGCGAGAAGTTCGGGTCGAGCGCCATCGGGCCCGCGGCCCTCGCGTCGAAGGGTGAGGGAATCCGTCGCTTCGAGGTGGGCCAGCAGCAATGGGGTCCTGATCGCGCACCGGCCTCGGGCAGCG
This sequence comes from Acidimicrobiia bacterium, assembly GCA_030432715.1. Taxonomy (GTDB): domain Bacteria; phylum Actinomycetota; class Acidimicrobiia; order Acidimicrobiales; family Aldehydirespiratoraceae; genus JAJRXC01. The sequence continues at coordinate 7,937 of JAUIML010000126.1, forward strand.
ACTAGGCCGATCGAACGAAATCTTCGGTTGGGCCGGTCGCGCGTTGTCCAAGGGACCGCGCTGTGCGAGAATGTCGGGTAGTACGACTGGGCTGGAGGAGTAGGTCGGTGCCGCTTTCCGAGGACGAACAACGCATCCTCAGCGAGATCGAAGATCACCTGTACGAGTCCGACCCCGCGCTCGCCCGTGAGGTCGCACAGACCACGATCTACACGCATGCGTTCCGCAACCTGAAGTGGGCCTTCCTCGGGTTCCTGGTCGGCGCCGTGCTCATGGTGGTGCTGCTGTCCACGTCGTTCGTTCTCGCCTTCGGCGGGTTCCTGTTGATGCTCGCCAGCCTGCTGTGGTTCGAGAACAACGCCCGCAAGCTCGGCCGGGCCGGGCTCGAACAGATGACGCAGAACTTCCGCGGCGGAGGTTTCGGCGACGCGCTCGGCGGCGCCGGCTCACGGATGCGTGAGCGCTTCCAGCGCCCCGACGATCTCGACTGACCCCTCGGCCGGTCAGCGCAGCGTCAGTGGCGCCGGCGCCGGGAGCAGCAGACCCCTCGGGTCGAGCGTGTCGCCGATCAGGCGGGCCCGGCTGATCTGATCACGACAGCGCCGCACGATTTCCTCGGCGGCGTCCTGGGCCGCCACCGCGTGGTCGATGGCGTCGGCGCCTTCGGAATAGCGCAGCGCAGTCACATGATCGGCCAGCGATCGTACGGGACCGACGTCTCGCCGCGACGACTCGAGCGCCGAGGCGAACTCGAGGGGCGTCTGCGTCGGCGACATCGTGAACCCCACCGCTCGCAGCGCGCCGAGGGCATCGTCCCAGGCGAGGTCGCCCCGACCGACGGGATCGGCGGCGACGAGGGCGAGGCGGCGCCGTCGGCGGACGAGCTGCACCGCCGGAACGAAACCGACGAGGACGATGATGGCGGCGACGATGGCGAGCAGGGTGCGGGCTCCGCTGCCGCCGTCGCCGGACCCTCCGCCCGTGCCGGGGAACGGCGCCTCGGCGAGGTCGGCCGGCGTCGTCGTGGGCGTGGGGCGCGAGGAGCGGTCGGCGTCGTCGGGATCGGTGACCGGCGCTTCGGTCGTGGTGGTGGGGTTCTCGTCGACGAAGTCGGGATCGTCCTGCGGGCCCGTCTGTTCGGGGGTGGCGAGTCCGGTGATGTCGCTGTCGAGGCCGCGGCTGCGGCCGGGGGTGGGGTCGAAGACGACCCACCCGACCCCGGCGAAGTACACCTCGGGCCACGCGTGGGCGTGTCTGCCGCTGACGACGTATTCCTGGCGGGCCTCGTCCCAGTCTCCCCAGGTGAAGCCGACGGCCACCCGAGCCGGGATGCCGAGCGAGCGGGCCATCGCCGCGAAGGTCGACGCGAACTGTTCGCAGTACCCCTCCCGGATGACCAGGAACTCGTTCATCGAGTTGATGTCGTGGTCCAGCGCGACATCGAGGTTGTAGGTGAACTCGGCGGGATCGAGGAAGAAGCTCTGGAGGGCCCGGACGCGTTCGTAGTCGGTCGTCGCCCCTTCCACGATCTGCGCGGCGCGATCGCTGACCTCAGTCGGCCAGCAGCCGGTCTCGAGCGTCGACTCACCCGGCGCGCAGGCCGGCGGCAGCTGGGTGTGTTCGGCGATGAATCCACCACTCATGCCGGCGCTTGCGTCGGCCGGAAGGTCGGCCGGGCTGTAGTCGGGCACCTCGGAATCGATCGTGTAGGTCAGGTTGCGGGGAATGTCCTCGAAGGCACGCTCGACCACGAGCGCGCCCGTGGCGACCTCGTACTCGAAGTCGACGCCGCCGCTGTCGATGATCTCGCTGACCTCGTAGGCCGCCGGGAGGTAGATGTTGCCGAGCGCCGAGATCGTGATCTCCTGGCGAACCCGCGTGGTCGGCACCCGTGGGTCGATGTCGCTGCCGACCTGCCCCCGGGCGTCGTCGAAGTTCGAGCTGCGGCGCCAGATCTCGTCCTCGAACTTCGTCAGTGCCATGAGCCGCCAATAGTCCTGCTGGGCGGGGTCGACCCTGACCGAGAAGAGCTCGGTGTCGCTCTGGTTGACGAGCGAGGTCGACACCTCCACCAGGGGACTGAGCACCGATCGGGTCTGAGGGCCGTTGTCGAGGTCGGTGATGTCGACCCATGGATCGGCACTGGCGCCCGGCACCTGCGGGGCGAGGACCGCGGCGGCGAGCACGGAGACGACACCGGCGGCAGCCCCGATCCGCAGCGTGGTGCGCACGCCGTCGGCGGCACCGGCGCCGACCCAGACTTCCTCGCGGACCTGACGCTCGGCCCGCATGGTGAGGAAGACGCCGAGCAGGGCGACGGCGAAGAGCGAGCCGTGCGCGATCGAGTTGCGGTCGACCCCCATCAGTGACGCGAAGACGAACACCGACGTCGCCGGGGCGACGGCTTCGAGCGGCGAGCGCAGGCGAAACGCCGCCCAGTCGGCCAGGAAGACGCCGTACCAGACGAGCGCGGCGGTGGTGACGAGGAAGCCTCGCAAGGGCGGGACGGGCGCCGCGTCCTCGCCGAAGACGGTCCAGGCCTCGCGGAGGTCGTCGCCCAGCACGCGCACGGTGTCGCCCGTCGGGAGAACGAGGGCCGACTGATCGGGATAGAAGACCGCCGTCGCGAGGACGACCAGCGCGATGCCGCTCAGCGGAGTGGCCCACACCATGGAGAGCTCGGCTCGACGCAGCACGGCGGCGACCACATGGGACCCGACCACGAGGATCAGCAGCTCGCGGAGGAAGGTCGTGTCGGTGAACAGACGTTCGAGGGAGATCGTCACGACGACCGTGAGCGACAGCAGGGCGATCTCGGCCCCCAGCAGGACGTTGCGTCGCAACTGCATCAGCCGATCGCCGCCGTGGTGCGATGGTGCTCGAACCGCCAGAGGTCGGCCAACTGACCGGCGCCGGTGAGGTGAATCCAGTCGCCGCTGGAGCGGCCCGCCGGCTGCGAACCCCACCGCTCGGCATCGCAGGTGATGACGAT
>JAUIML010000127.1 GCA_030432715.1 Acidimicrobiia bacterium
GATCGGCACGGCGACCTCCGGTGGTGTTCCACTCGAGGTTGCCCGTCTCGGGGTTGTGCCGGGCCTGGTTGCTGTCGAAGAGCTCGTTCATCGTGTTGCGGTTGTCGATCCATTCCTGGCGCCGCTGGTTGTAGCGGCTCATGACCGAGTCGAACGCCTCGTTGTCCCAGGCGCGGTTCGGCGGCCAGTTGGGCGGCGGCGTGTCGCGGACCGGCGGGATCCAGTCGCCGTCGGGCTTCCAGGGGACGAGATCGCGCTGCGATGGACTCATCCCGATGAACTCGTCGAGTTCGCCTCCCGTCTTGATCTTGATGGGCGCGGGTTTGGGAACGGCACCGGCGTTGATCCGGTTCATCGCCCCCGGTGACCGGGACCGTACGGAGACCGCGACATCGTTTCGTTGCACGGCGCCACGGAGTTGGCGGTAGCCGTCGGGGGTCATGCCGTAGTCCTGCGAGATCCGCGACTGGGGGACGATCGTGCCCGGCTCCATGGAGCGCACGCCACCCGATGCCTGGTCGGGGTTCCACCGCAGTCCGTGGTCCTCGGCCAGCCGGGCCGAGTTGCGCACCGAGTTCGGCGCCGGGACGTCGATGCTGCCGCGGGAACTCTCGAAGAACTCGTCGAGCGAGCGGCCCATCGACTCCAGGGCATCGCTTCCCCAGCGGGCGATGGTAGGGCCGGCCGCCGAGATGCCGAGCTCCGCGGCCTTGCCCATCAACATGCCCGGTCCGGCGTGCCAGGCGGCCGCCAGCATCGCCTCGCCGTAGGTGAGATCGCGGCCTTCGGCGTGCGCTCTGGCGGCCGCCGCCTCCATTGCGGCCATCATCTCGTGGGGGGCGATGACCCCTTCGGAGAAGCCGCCGGTGGCGATGCCGAGTCCGATTCGCGCCGTCGTGCCGGGGTTGCGGACGATCCAGCCCGCAACCGGGCCGTAGACCGTCTCGGCGACCTGGGCCATGATCTCCTGGCCGGTTCGCGCGTCGGCGGCGAACTCGTTCCAGAGGTCTTCGGCGTAGGTGCCGGTGGTCTCGGGATCGAAGGCACCCTGTTCCTCGGTCAACCGGTCGAGCGCGTCGCGGAGGTCCTGGATCTCCTCGCGTGACAACGAGTCGCCGTGCTCCAGCCGATCGGCGATGGCATCCCAGCCGCCCTGTTCGGCTCGTTCCCGCAGGGCGTCGGCCACCCGCTGGCGGGTACGGTCCTGGGCCGCCTCGTGCTCGAGGTGCCCAGCGAGTTCCTCGGCCGCACGCTCGTCGTCGTCGATGCTGCGCTGGGTCATCTCGCGCTGGCGACGGTCGCTCGCGTCCTCGTCCCACTGGTCGGCGACGATGGCATCGTGTCGTGCGTCGCGCTCGGCGTTGGCTTCGCGGGCCTCGGCGATGCGGTCGAGGATCTCCTCGCGGGTGAGTCGTTCGGTGCCGTCCGGCGTCTCCCAACCGAACAAGCCGTCGTCGTCGGGCCGAATCGCGTTGCCGTGCTCGTCGAGCACGCCACCGGCCGCGAGACCGGCGGCCGCTTGTCGTCGTCGGAGTTCGTCGGCGAACTGCTGAGCCCTCTCGGGATCGTCGAACAGTGCGGCGATCTCCTCGTCGGACGGCAGTTCCCCGGGTCGGAGCGCGTCGAGTTCTCCGGACCGCAGTGCACTGAGAAGATCGGAGGCCGAAGTGGCGGACTCGGCCATCGAGATGCCCGCCAGGCCGGCGGCACCGAGCAGCCCGGCGAGGGCGGCTGCCACTGCGGCGCGGGTCTCGTCGTCGGCATCGTCCCCGGCGAAGAGGTCGAGCAGGTCGTCGTCGACCAGTCCCTCGTCGTTGGTGGTGTCGTCGACCGTCTCGACCGTCTCGACCGTCTCGACGGTGATGTCGATGCTGTCGTAGCCGCCGACGCCGCGTGAGCCGAACGCATGCCAACGGTCGAGCACCCGGGCGATCTCGGGGCTGCCGGGTTCGCAATGATGGCAGCGGTAGTTGTAGTCGCCCCAGGGGAAGTAGCCCCGCACCCAGGTGTTGGGACCATCGGCGACGGACCGGTCGACCCAGATCGTGATCACGCCCTCGGCGACCTCGTGGTAGCTGCGATACACGCAGGCATCGGTCGTCTCGGGGTTCTGGGCGACCCCCATTCTGTCGAGGACACACCGGTCCTCCTCGGCGATCTCGTGCAGCGGGCGTTCGTTGAGGAAGCTGTCCCACTTGTCCCAGCGCCGCTGGGCCTCGGCGGTGGGGTCGGTGCTCGCGGCATCGAACGACAACTCGGATCTGGTGGCCCCCCGTTCGTCGCCGCCGAGATCGATCTGTCCCTGGCACGCCGGCCGGTTCGGCTCGAGGAACAGTTGGCCCAGCTGGCTCGGGTTGAGCTTGCCGTCCTCGAACGTAGGGTCGTGGATCGCGGCAACCGCCTCCTGGTAGACGGGGCACCCGGGCTTGTTCGCCCCCCAGGTGGTGCCGGTGCGAGCCGGGTCGTCGGCGGCCGGGGTCGGCGGGGCCATGGCCAGAGCATCGGTGACCGTGAACCCGGGCACGTCACAGTCGATCCAGAGCTTCGGTGTCGGCATGCTCTCGAAAGCATCGGCACCGTCGACGACGAAGGAGTCGAACTGTGTGAAGTCGCCACCCTCGACCGGACCGGCGATGGTGCGGTTGCAGGAGTCGCCCATGATCGTCGCCTGGCCGAACGGCACCGGGTCGGTGGAACCGGCGCCGACCACCACCTCGGGAATGACTGTCGACCCGGCGACCTCCGCCGTGACCGGCTCGGCGCCCTCCGCCGTCCGCCTCGTCGAACCCTCGACCGTGTAGGTCACGTCGCAGCACACACCGGTCGCAGTGAGCGCGAACGAGTAGCCCTCCTCGAGGTCGTAGGCGAGAGTCGTGGCGTCGGCGATCTCCTCCCAGGCGTTGTCGAACGTGATCGGCGCGGGGGGTGCGGTGAAGCCGTCGAGCACCGGGAACGGGATCGGTGGCTTCGCATCGCTCGCACCGAGGCCGCCGATGATCTCGACGGTGTCCCAGTCGACCATGTCGAGGAAGACGTCGCGCGGGTCGGCGTCGACGGGCTCGTCGTCCTGGGCCGACGCCCGTGTCGGGTTGACCGTCAGGATCGCGATGACCGGGGCGACGAGGGCGATCGCGGTCACCGCCGCCCCGAGTCTGCGGGCCTCGCCGACCGCGGGTTGGCGGCCGACGATGAGACCGATCGCCGTCGCGACCGACAGGATCGAGAGGGCGAGTCCGAACTGGATTGCGCCGGCTCGGCTCATGAGACCCGCCACCTGGGTGATCACGAGGCCGGCGACGAATGCGATGACGGCGATGGCGGTCCGCTTCGCATAGAGCCCCTTCTCGGTCCGTCGCACCGTCAGGTTGCGGCCCTGGAGCACGCCGAGCACGAGGCCGAGGGCCACCGCCGCACCGAATGCCCAGGCGGGGGTCTTCGTGGCGAAGACGAACGTCATCGTGGCGGCGACCACGCCCATCACCACGACCCGCAGGATGTCGAACAGTGGACGCAGACGGCTTTCGCGACCGACGAGGATGAGGCTGAGCAGGATGCCGAGTACCGAGAGGACGAGCATCACGACGCCGAGGAGCCGGAGCAGCGTCGACGCCGTACTCGTCGAGGCCCCGGTCGCGCCGGGCGGTGCGACCGCGCTCGGCTGGGTGACCGAGCCGTCGGCCCCGATGCTCGGGGCGTCGGCCCCTCCACCGCTCGTGTCGATCTCGATGGGTGCCCCGCCGGACGCCAACGATTCGTCGATGTCGAGCCACTCCGGCAGGGGCGTGAAGTACTCCGACCTGGGGATGATGTCGATCCCGTCGCAGGACCGGGCGACATCCGTGAGCTCGTCCATGATCCGCTCGGCCTCGGCGATCATCTCCTCGCGCGGGAACCGACGATTCGGTTGGCGGAAGTCGAGTCGCGCGGAGATGGCGCGGCCCTGCGGACCAGGGATGATCACGGTGCCGTTGCGATCGAAGGGTTCGGTCGAGCAGACCGTGATCACCCGACCGCCGGACTGGCTCGGGGTCGCGAACGTCACGTCGAGAATGACGTCGGACCAGAGTCCGAACTCGTCGGGAGGGATGTCGGACCCCTCACCCGCGTTCCACCAGCAGTTCGCGTTCCACACGCCACCACGCGTCGAGACGTCGGCCTGTGTGTCGAACGCGACCGACAACCCACCGACCACCCCGGTGCACTCCACCGGGGGAGGGCAGCCCTCGGCGCGATCCGCCACCTGTGACCCGAACTGCGCTGCGGCGGCTTCGAAGGCGCCGACCGAAGGCCCGGCGGCGTCGCGGATCAGGTCGAAGGAGCTGGTGGCGGCGACGCCCTCGATTCGCACGACACCCCTGATGTTGGCGTACTGGTCGTCGTCGGTCGTCGAAGTGATGCGGCTGCAGAGGTAGGCGTCGTCGGCACCGGGAATCTGCCAGTCGAGGGTCAGGGAGGCCGACTGAGCCGGGTCGTCGCCCCGGTACCGGCACGTGACGCTTCGGCTGTCGGCGCCGCCTGTCGCCGTGGCCGGTCCGGCCTCGAGCCCCTCGAGCGTCGGACAGTCGAACTCGGCGGCCAGCGCCTCGAGCTCGTCGGGCGTCGGTGCATCGTCCTGTGCCGCGGACGCGCCGGGCAGCACCAGCACCGTCATCGCCCCGATGATCAGGATGCGTCGCACCACCCGCACGCGTCCAGCCTGTCACACGTGCCCACGCGGTGCGCAGAGGTGGTGCTCATCTGTTGTACATCGCTGCCGATTCCCATAGGGTGAGGTCCATGAACGGCAACGCGGTCGCACCGCAGAACCTGCTTCTTCTCGTGTAGGCGAGCGCCCCATATGGCGCTCGCCAGACCCCTCGTGCCCTCGGGCCGGGGGGTTTCGTCGTTTTCCCGCCGGTTTCCGCAAGAATCCAACCCGATCAATCCATCACGGAGAATCCCATGACCACCCAGGCAGATCAGAAGATGCCGTTCGAGAAGTACCGGCCGTATCCCGCGGTCGAGCTTCCCGATCGCACCTGGCCGGGCCGCCGCATCGAGTCGGCGCCCATCTGGTGCTCGGTCGACCTCCGTGACGGCAACCAGGCCCTGGTCGACCCGATGGACTCCACCCGCAAGCGTCGCATGTGGGACCTGCTCGTCCACATGGGGTTCAAGGAGATCGAGGTCGGCTTCCCCGCTGCGTCCCAGACCGACTTCGATTTCGTGCGCGAGCTGATCGAAGGGGGCCACATCCCCAACGACGTGACGATCCAGGTGCTCACCCAGGCCCGCAAGGACCTGATCGACCGGACCTTCGAGGCGATCGACGGCGCACCGAGCGCCATCGTCCACCTCTACAACTCCACCTCGACGACGCAGCGCCGGGTGGTCTTCGGGCTCGACCGCAAGGGCATCGTCGACATCGCGGTCAACGGCGCCCGGGTGTGCATGGAAGGCCTCGAGCGCTCGAGCAACCCGGAGTCGATCCGGTGGGAGTACTCACCCGAGAGCTACACGGGCACCGAGCCCGACTTCGCCATCGAGGTCTGCGAGGCGGTGATGGACGTCTTCCAGCCGACCGCCGAGAAGCCCCTGATCCTCAACCTGCCGGCCACCGTCGAGATGTCGACACCCAATCTCTACGCCGACCTGATCGAACGCTTCGATCGCGACATCAAGGACCGCGACACCGTGCTGTTGTCGCTGCACCCCCACAACGACCGCGGCACGGCCGTCGCGGCTGCGGAACTGGGGCTGATGGCCGGGGCCGACCGGGTGGAAGGCACCCTGTTCGGCAACGGGGAGCGCACCGGCAATGTCGACGTCGTCACCATCGGCCTCAACCTGTTCACCCAGGGCGTCGACCCGAAGCTCGACATGAGCGACATCGACGAGATGCGCCGCGTCTACGAGTTCTCCAACCGGATGTCGATCGATCCGCGGCACCCCTATGTCGGCGATCTCGTCTACACCGCGTTCTCCGGGAGCCATCAGGACGCGATCAAGAAGGGCATGGCCGACATCTACGACGTGCAGCCCGGCGAGGAACTGGTCGGCAACTACGACGCGTGGGACGTGCCCTATCTGCCGATCGACCCCCGCCATCTCGGCCGGAGCTACGAGGCGGTCATCCGCGTCAACAGCCAGTCGGGCAAGGGTGGCGTCGCCTACGTGCTTCTCCACGAGTACGGGCTCGATCTGCCGCGGGGTCTCCAGGTCGACTTCGCCAAGCGCATCCAGAAGGTGACCGAGGAATCGGGCACCGAGATCACGTCCTACGAGATCCAGCGTCGCTTCATGGCCGAATACGTCGAGCCCGAGAACCGCACGGTCGAGATCGTCGGCCATCGGTCCACGAGCGACACGATCGACTCCGGGCTCACGACCATCGAGGCGAAGATGATCATCGACGGCCAGGAGCGGATGATCACCGGCGAGGGCAACGGTCCGATCGACGCCTTCGTCCACGGGCTCACCGAGGCCGGCCTGTTCGAGGGCAAGATCGCCGACTACACCGAGCACACGATGGGCGCCGGTTCCGATGCGACGGCGGCGGCCTATGTCGCCATCGACACGGGCGCCCGCGACGTCGTGTGGGGTGTCGGTCTCCACGAGTCGATCGTCTCGGCATCGCTGCGGGCGATCGTCTCCGCGGTCAATCACATGCGCTGACGCGGACACGTGCGCTGACGCGGACACATGCGCTAGCGCCGATCGCGCACCCGCATCACGGCGTCGAGCGCGACCGAAGCGACCAGGAGCCCGTCGGGCCGGAACCAGTTGGCGAAGCTCAGCGAGCGCCCGTTGGCCGCGGACGGTGTGTCGACGTCGAGCAGGTGCCAGTCCGCGATGTCGACCGGGTGGTGGAACCACACCGTGAAGTCGAGGCCGAACGACATGACGTTGCCCACGTCCACGATGGAGCGGCCTTCGATCGGTCGCCAGGCCGAGGCCACCAGGAAGAGGTCGCTCGCCATCGTGAGCATCGCCGCGTTGACGAGGACGTCGCCGGACGGCGTGCCCGCAGCGCGCATCCAGTGCTGCTGGCGTGGGGGTGCCGCCGCATGGCCGTGGATGGGCGGCGTGTTGAGGTCGATGGTCTCGAAGCCGGCGCCGCCCACGGCCCGGTCCTCGTCGGGTGGTGCGACATCGGGCATCTGGTGCTGATGTCCGAGATCGGTGTCGTCGGGGCTGTGGAACACCACCGTGGTGGTGGCGATCAGATCGTCCCCCGAGCGGGTCTCGACCCGTCGATCGGCGAAGGTGTTCGAGTCGGACACCACGGTCACCGTGTGGGTGATGCGCTCGTGGGGCGGGGCCTGGCGGAGGAATCGGATCCGCACCGACCGGGGTGACTTGTCGGCCACCGTCTCCGCGGCCGCCACCATCGCCTGCGCGCCGACGATCCCGCCGAAGACCCAGACGGCCTTGGGCATCACCAGGCCGGCGCCGGTCCAGGACCCCGGCCCGACCGGCTCGAGGCGTAGGCCCTCGAGCAGGTCGGCCGATCGCCGGATGGAGGCGCCGGTCAGCGTTCTTCCCGCCGGTAGGGGATCCCGATCGCTGCGGGGGCGGGCGATGGCTTGTTGCGGGCCCGGATCGAGATCACGACGAGGACGACGACCGTCAGCAGGTACGGCGTCATGTCGAGCAGGATCGGGGAGAACTCGATGCCGAACACCGCCAGGCGGCTCTTGAGGGCGAGCGTGAACCCGAAGAGCAGAGCCCCGAGCGCGACGCGGCCCGGTCGCCACGCGCCGAAGATGACGAGCGCGACCGCGATCCATCCCCTCCCTGCGGTGAGATTCTGGCTCCACGAACCCACCAGATAGGTCGTGAGGTAGGCCCCGCTCGCGCCGGCGAACGCGCCACCCACCATCACCGCGGCGAACCGGAGGCGGAGGACGGAGTGGCCCGCGGCGTCGGCCGTGGCCGCGGTCTCGCCCGCGGCGCGGAGCCCGAGCCCGACCGCGGTCCGGTTGAGCACGAACCACACGACGATGCCGCTCAGCACCGCCCCGTAGGTCACCGGCGAATGACGGAACACGATCTCCCCGATCCACGGGATGCCGTCGAGGCCGGGGAGTTCGACATCGCGGAACAGCGACCGACGGGCATCGTCGGTGTAGCCGTCGCCCACGAAGTCGGCGAGGCCCAGCCCGAGGAAGGTGAGGGCGAGCCCGCTCACCACCTGGTCGGCACCGAGGCCGACCGCGGCGACCGCGTGCACGAGCGAGAGCAAGGCACCGGCGGCGGCGCCGGCGAGGATGCCCGCCCACGGACTCCCGGTTTCCACGGCCACGATGAAGCCGACCGAGGCGCCGGTGGCCATCATCCCCTCGACTCCGAGGTTGAGGACACCGGACTTCTCCGCGACGGTCTCTCCCAGCGCCGCGAGGTACAGCAGTGTGCCGAACTGGACCCCGGCGACGAGCAGGCCGATGACGCTGGCCTCGGTGAACGTGAGGGCGAGGATCATGCGACCGACACCTGACGATCGACGGCGACGACCCGGTAGTTCGAGAACACGGCCGCGCCGATGGCGCCGAAGAGGATGAGCGCCTGCAGGATCGTCGAGACCGCGGGAGAAACGCCCAGTGACGTCTGGATGCTCTGGCCGCCGACCTGGACGGCTCCGAAGGCCAGCGCGACGACGGGGATAGCGCTGGGCCGCATCAGCGCCAGCGCGGCGACGATGATCCCGGAGAACCCGTAGCCGTTGGAGATCTGGGCGTTGAGGCGGACGGCGGTGCCCGTGAGCTCGATGCCGCCGGCGAACCCGGCGACCGCGCCCGACAGCAGGAGGACACCCAGCACCTTGCGGCGCATCGAGATGCCCGCGTAGGCCGCGGTCTGGCGCGACGAACCGGCGATGCGGAGCTCGTAGCCCCACACGCTGCGGTTGATGAACCACGCGAACGCCCCGATCACCGCGAGGGCGAGAAGCACACCGATGTGGGTGCGATCCCACAGGTCGCCGAGCTCGGCCTGCGGTGGGCGCGCGGTCACGTTGGGGAATCCGAATCCCTCCGGGTCCTTCCAGGGTCCCTGCTCGAGGTAGGTGATGAGGCGGATCGCCACCTCGGTGAGCATGAGGGTGGTGATGATCTCGCTCACTCCCAACTCGGCCTTCGCGAGGCCCGGACCGAGTGCCCACAGTGCGCCGCCGATGACCGCGGCGATCAACATGGCCGTGATCAGGACGGGGCCGGGCCAATCGGGGAACAGGCGCCCGACCAACGTCGCTGCCGTCGCCCCGAAGAGGATCTGCCCCTCGGCCCCGATGTTCCAGAGGCCCATCGTCGCCGCGATCGACACGGCCAGACCGGCGAGGGCGAGCGGCACCGCCCGGTTGAACGTGACGCTCCAGGTGTCGGTCGACCCGAGCGACCGTTCCCACATTCGCTGGTAGACGTCGATGGCGGGATCGCCGGAGACCTGCATCAGGATGGCACCCACCAGCAGGGCGAAGGCCAACCCGAACAGGAACGCGACCGGCTGGCCGCCTCGGGTGGGGATCTCCCGACGGGTCAGGACGAGGCGCTTCATGCGTCGGCCCGCCGGCTGCCGATCATCGCCTCGCCGATCTCGGCTCGGCTCGTGGTGCGGGCATCGAACTCGCCGACGATCCGGCCCTCCACCATGACCACGATGCGGTCGGCGAGGGCGAGCAGTTCGTCGAGGTCCTCGGAGACCATCAGGACCGCGGTGCCCTGGTCGCGCTGGGCGACCAGCAGCTGCTGGATTGCTCGCACCCCGGCGACGTCGAGGCCTCGCGTCGGCTGTGAGGCGACCACCACCCGCGGTTCGCCGCTGAGCTCGCGGCCCAGCAGCAGGCGTTGCAGGTTGCCGCCGGACAGCGACGCCATGGGGGCCTCGACTCGGCCGACCTTCACCTCGAACCGCCGGACCAGTCCGTCGCAGAAGGTACGGGCCGTCGACCAGGACAGCAGCGGGCCCCGGCGCAGGGCCCGGTACTCCCGCATGATCGCGTTCTCGGTGATCGGCAGCTTGGGAGCCAGGCCCACTCCGAGACGATCCTCGGGCACGTAGGCGAGCCCGGCCCGGTGGCGGGCGCGTGGCGGCGCCGAGGTGATGTCGGTACCCGCGATCTCGACTGTGCCGGCGACGGTTCGCTGCAGTCCCGCGATCGCGTCGGTGAGCGCGCGCTGCCCGTTGCCGGCGACACCGGCGATGCCGAGGATCTCACCGGATCGCACATCGAGCGAGACCCCGTCGAGGGCGGTGACCCCGCGGGTGTCGATGGCACGAAGGTCGCGCACGGACAGGACGATGTCGCCGGCGGCCGTGTCGCGCCGGTTGACCGGTGGGGCGTCGACGTCGCCGACCATCAGCCTGGCCAGTTCGGCTGCGTCGACCGAGGCGACCTCGACCGAGGCGGCCACCGTGCTGCCACCGCGCAGGACCGTCGCCTCGTCGCAGAAGGCGGTGACCTCGTCGAGTTTGTGGGAGATGAAGATGACGGAGCGACCCTCGGCCACCATTCGGCGAAGCACCGCCCCGAGTTCCTGGGCTTCCTGTGGGGTCAGGACGGCGGTGGGCTCGTCGAGGATCAGGATGCGGGCGTCACGCCACAGGGCCTTGAGGATCTCGACCCGCTGCCGTTCGCCCATCGAGAGCTGCCAGACGGGTCGTTCGGGCTCGGCCCGGAATCCGAACCGTTCGGCCAGCGCGGCGACTTCGGCGTCGATGCGGGTCCGGTTGACGATCCCGGGAGCGGCGCCGAGCACGACGTTCTGGGCCACGGTGAACGTCGGGACGAGCCGGAACTCCTGGTGCACCATGCCGACGCCGGCCTCGATGGCGTCGGCCGGCGACGAGAAGCGCACCTCGCGGCCGTCG
>JAUIML010000128.1 GCA_030432715.1 Acidimicrobiia bacterium
CGGTCGTCCACGCCGAGACGATGGCGTTCCACTCATCGAGTCGGGACGTTCGCTCGCGCAAGTCGACCCACTCCGAGTCCATCAGGTCCGGCCGCTCGATCAGCAGGCAGAAGTTCTGGAACTGCTGGCGTGTGTTGGTGTTGAAACCGACCCAACCGTCGGAGCCGCGCTCGATCGACGGAGCCTCGATACTGCGCAGCGGCGGCTCGTCACGGCCCGACATCTGCACGGAGAGGTCGGTGAACGTCGAAGCCGCGATCGCGGCGGCCTCGGCGATCGACACGTCGACCACGTCGCCGACTCCACAGCGCCGGGCCCGCTCGATCGCGGCGAGCGCCGCCGGCGCCGCGTAGGACGCAGCCGTCCACTCGAAGATCGAGCCACCGGCCGCGAACGGCACCTGGGACACATGGCCTCGGCACAGGATCGACCCGGCGTCGGCCTGCACCAGGAACTCGTTGGGTGTCCGGTCGGCCCACGGCCCGTCGAGGCCGTACGGGCGGATCGAGACCACGACCACGGTGGGGTGGCGGGCGACGAGACCGTGGACCTGCTCCGGCGTCTGCTCGGCATCGACCACGACGGCGGTGGCTCCGGCGAGGAGACCCTCGATGCCGTCGTCGCCGAGCGCTCCGACGACCGACCGTGTTCCGGCCGCGAGATGTCGGAACAGCACGCCGCTCTCGTCGGGCCCGAGCGCCGTCGCCGACCGACGACGCAACGGCGAACCGTCGGCCGGTTCCACCCGGATGACATCCGCGCCGGCATCGGCGAAGAGCCGGGCGAGATAGGCCCCGGCGATTCCGTGGGACAGATCGATGAGGCGAACGTCGGCGAGAGTCACGGGGGCCACTTCATCAGGTTGTGCGCGAGGACCGCCAACCGATCGAATTCGCGCCGGGCGGTCGCACCGAACTGGTAGACCCGGGACGTGGACATCCGGCTGATCGCGACCGACCTCGACGGCACGTTGTTCGGAGCGGACCACCGCCCGGCCCCGCCCACCGTCGAGGCGATCAACGCGGCGGTCGACGCCGGCATCATCGTGGTGGCGGCGACGGGGCGAAGCTGGTTCCGTGGCGTGGATCTCGCCGTGGGCACGGGCGCCCGGATCGCACACTTCATCGGCTCGAACGGTGGCCACCGCATGACAGTGGCGACTCGACGCCTGGAGGAGAGGATCGAGTTCGGCGCCGACACGGTCCGAGACGTGCTCACCCGAGTTCGGGCCGGCCTGGGCGACGTCGGCTTCGGCTTCGAGCTACGCGACGGAATGGTGTGGACCGACCGCTTCGTCGACATCACCCCAGTGAGCCTCGACGGAGACCGTCGTCCGCGGTCGCCGCTCCCCGATGACCGGTTCGACGAGGTGGGCAAGATGTTCGTGGCCCATCCCGACATCACCGACGTCGACCTCGTCGGAGTCGTACAACCACTCGTGCCCGGCGAGGTCAATGTGACGACGTCGGGCGTTCCGTTCGTCGAACTCACGCCACCGGGAGCCGACAAGGGTTCCGCGGTCGCTCGCCTGACCGAGTCGCTGGGCCTCGACGCCACCCACGTGCTCGCGTTCGGCGACAACCAGAACGATCTCTCGTTGCTCGAGTGGGCCGGGCACGGCGTCGCCATGGGCAACGCTCGTGCGATGGTCAAGGAGCGGGCTGACGAGATCACGGGCACGAACCTGGAGTTCGGAGTGGCCCAGGTCATCAACCGGCTCCTGGCCCCCTGACCATGCCGACCGGCCGCTACGCCCCCAGCCCGACGGGGAGCCTGCACCTGGGCAACCTGCGAACCGCGGTGGCTGCCTGGCTGTTCGCCCGTGTCGACGGGAGCCCGTTCCGGCTCCGGTGGGACGACCTCGACGAGACGGCAGACCCTCGCCACGAGACCGAGCAACTCGCAGATTTCGCGGCACTCGGCATCGACTTCGACGGCGAACCGCTGCGCCAATCGACCCGTCTCGACGAGTACCGAGACATCATCTCCACACTCGTCGAGGCCGGCCACACCTATCGTTGCTGGTGCTCGCGACGCGACATCCGCGAGGCCGCGGCAGCGCCCCACGGGGTGCCAGGGGCCTATCCCGGTACCTGCAGGACACTCACCGCGGTCGAGATCGCCGAGCGTGAGGCGTCCGGTAAACGGCCGGCCATCCGCCTTCGGACGAACGGCGAGGTCGTGACCGTCGTCGACTCGTTGCACGGCCGACATCGACGCCCGATGGACGACATCGTGCTCCAACGGGGTGACGGCATCCCGGCCTACAACCTCGTCGTCGTCATCGACGACGACGCCCAGGGGGTCAGGGAGGTGGTGAGAGGGGCCGACCTCCTCGACTCCACGCCCCGCCACGCCTATCTCCAGCGCGTGCTGGGCATTGTCGAGCCGAGATGGACACACGTCCCGCTCGTGGTCGACGGCGGCGGCGACCGGCTCGCGAAACGCGACGGATCCGCCGGGCTCGCCGCATGGATCGCGGCCGGAGGAACGACCCACGGGCTCATCGCCGCCATCGGCCGGTCACTCGGCGTCCCGGTCGGGAGCAGGGCGTCGCTGCCCGAACTGCTGGCCGAGTTCGATCCCCGCGCCGTACCGATGGCGCCAACGGTGTTTCGGCCCGAGGGGCCGGAGTTGTCGCTGGGGCGCTGACCGGCCAGGCTCCCTCGATGCCGTCACGCCTCCTCACCTCGCGATTCCTCGCGCTGTGCGGAGCCGCCTCGCTCTATTTCCTCGGTCTCAACATGACGGTGCCCGTGCTGCCGCTGTTCGTCGAGGAGGAGCTCGGCGGCCGCAACGTCCAGGTCGGGTTGGCGGTGAGCTCGTTCGGGATCGCCGCCGCGTTCATCCGACCCTTCATCGGTCCTCTCGGCGACCGCATGGGCCGCCGGACACTCGTGAACTGCGGCACCTTGCTGGCGGCCGCCGCCACCGCGTCGACCGCGCTCGCCACCACGATCCCGGCGGTCATCGCGATCCGGGCCGTCACCGGCGTCGGAGAGGCGGCCGTCTTCGTCGGGATCGCCAGTTCGATTCAGGACCTGAGCCCCGACGACCGACGAGCCGAAGCCGCCTCGTACTTCTCATTGACCATCTACGGCACCCTCCTCGTCGGGCCTCTCCTCGGCGGCTGGATCCGCGACGAGCACGGAACCGACTGGGTCTGGCTGGTTGCCGGGATGCTGGCGGCCGGCGCGGCAGTCGTCGGGGTCACCGCCCCCGGCCCTCCCGACCACAAGCCCCCGTTCCCGCCGCTCCGCCGCTTGATCCACCCCGCAGCGGTGCGGCCGGGGTTCATGCTGTTCGCCGGCCTGCTCGGATACACGGGCTTCCTCGCCTTCGCCGTCGTTCACGGCGAGCGGCTGGGAATGGACGATCCCGAGCGCATCTTCGTCGTGTTCGGGGCGGTCATCATCACGCTGCGCCTGTTCGCCGCCCGCCTCCCCGATCGGCTCGGGCCGCTCCTCACGACGAGGATCTCGCTCACATTCGGCGTGAGCGGCCTGTTCATCCTCTTCGTGTGGCGGGAGCCGGCCGGCGTGTATGTCGCCGCAGCGGTTCTCGCGGTCGCCCAGACCTTCCTCTTCCCGGCCCTGTTCGCACTCGTGGTCGACCGCGCCCCCGATGAGGAGAGGAGCCAGGCGATCGGCAGCTTCTCGATGTTCTTCGACCTCGCCTTCGGGCTCGGGGGGCCGATCATCGGGGCGATCGGCGACTGGACCGACCTCAGTACCGGCTTCCTCGTCTGCGCGGTGGTCGCGGCGACAGCGCTCCTCTCCGCCCGGCGGCTTCTGGGCGATGCCCTGATCACGACCACACTCGACGACATCGGGCCTCGCAGTCGCCGGTAGCGTCGATCGCATGAACGATGCCCCGCCCTGGTTCACGGCCGCGCTGTCGGTGGAGCCGTCGAGCCGCACCGTCGAGGTCGCCGGCGCCTCGATCAACTATCTGTCATGGGGCGAACGGGATCGACCCGGCATCGTCTTCGTGCACGGGGGCGCGGCCCACGCCCACTGGTGGAGCCATGTTGCGCCGTCGTTCCTCGAGACCCACTCGGTCGCCGCGATCGACCTCTCAGGTCACGGCGACAGCGGTCGCCGGGGCGAGTACACGCTCGACCTCTGGTGCGATGAGGTCGCCGCGGTCATCGCCGACGCCGCCTTCGATCGACCGCCGATCCTGGTCGGCCACTCGATGGGCGGGTTCGTCACCATCGCCACGGCCGCCCGACACGCGTCGATGCTCGCCGGCGCCGTGATCATCGACTCCCCGGTGGTCGACGTCGACCCAGAGGTCGACGTCGGCCGCGGGACCGACACGTTCCGTAAGGAGCGCGCCTACGAGGACCCGGCCGGTCCGATCGAACGATTCCGCACGATCCCCGAGCAGGACGTCTACCTCCCCTACGTCAAGAACCACATCGCCACTCGATCGCTGCGCCGTCACGACGACGGCCTCTGGCGCTGGAAGTTCGACTCGGCGATCTTCGTTCCCCCTCGCCGCGAGCCGGCGGAGTACCTCTCGCAGATCACGTGTCGGGTGGCGCTGCTGCGCTGTGAACACGGCCTCGTGACGCCCGACATCGGCGACTACATGTACAACCAGCTCGGACGAGTGGCACCCGTCATCGAACTCCCGACAGCGGGGCACCATCCGATGCTCGACGTCCCCCTGATCCTCATCACGGCGATCCGTAGTCTGATCGCCGACTGGGACCACAGTCGGCCGCTCGATCGCGCCTGACCCGTCAATCCAACGAGGCGATGAGTTCGGCCCACGGGGCCATCTTCTCGGCCGGGTCGCCGAGGAACATGAACCCGGGCACGATCATCCGGTGCATCCCCCATGCGGCCGCTTCCTCGACGGCGGCTGCGGGGTCCTCGCCGAAGATCCCGGGATGGGAGCTGGTCATCTCGATCGAATCGGGGTCGCGGCCGTGGTCGGCCGCCGTCTGGCGAGCGATGTCGAACAGCTCCGCGATGTCTCCCTTTGCCGGGAAGAAACCGTCGCCCATGCGGCCGGCCCGCTCCGCGGCCGCCCTGCTGTGACCACCGATGTGGATCGGCACCGGCCCATCGGCCGGCTTCGGGTTGGACGAGATGTGGTCGAAATCGATGAACTCACCGTGGAAGGACACGTCGTCCTTCTCCCACAGGGCCCGCATCACCTCGGCATACTCCTCGGTGCGTCGGGTCCGTCCCTCCCAGGGGATGTCGAGTGCCTCGAACTCCTCTTTCAGCCAGCCGATGCCGATCCCGAGGATGACTCGACCCTTCGACATCATGTCGAGCGTCGCGACCTCCTTGGCGTAGGTCACGGGGTGGCGTTCGGGGAGGAGGGAGATCCCCGTCGCCAGGTTGAGCGTGGTGGTGTTGGCGGCGACGTAGGAGAGCCAGATCAGCGGATCGGGGATGGGGCTGTCACCGGAGCCCGGCATCTTGCCGTCCGGGGCGTAGGGGTATGTCGACTCGTATCCCTCCGGATACACGATGTGCTCGACCGTCCAGAGCGACTCGAATCCTGCGGCCTCGGCTGCTTTGCCGAGCGATGCGGCGCCGTCACCGGTGACGAACGTGACGGTGTTGGCGAATCCGATTCCGAATTTCATGGGCGAGGACCTCTCGAGCAGGCGGGACGCCATCCTGGCGCATGGGACGCCGAACCGAAACTCCCCACCCGCCGCGCCACCGACGCCGGTCGACTCAAGGGGTGACGAACGAGCTCGTGTCGAGACGACTGAGGTCGATCACGGTGCGCAACTGACGAGCCTTCAACAACAACCGACCGTCGTCGGCCCACAGCGTGATGTCCTCGTCGGTGAGGCCGACATGGCCACCGGTGGCCCGGTGACGGACCAGGAGCGCCTGCCCGGCGGTCCCGCCGACGTCGGGGCCGAAGTGCACGACATGGTGGAGGCTCGGCGTCGCGCACATGCGATCGGGGTGCCGGATGACGGGAGGCGGCCACACGTCGCTCGCCATCAACGCCAGTCGGTGATCCCAGTCGCCGGGCTCGTTCACGATCAGCCAGCCGCCGTCCTCGTTCGGCACCACCGGTCCGTCGTGGCCGAATCGGCGATGCGGCGTGAACCGGGCGTGCACATTGGTCGCCCAGCCCGGCACTTCGGTGCCGCCCACCTCCGTCGGCGGGGCGACCTCTGGGAGCGGTTCGTCGAGATACTCCGGGCCGTCGCGGTCGCCGGTGAACATCCCGCCGGCCACGCCGACCGTGTCATCGCCGACCACGAGTCGGGCCGTGACCGAATGGACGAGAGCCCCGATCCGTTCGCTCGTCACCACGATGTCGAGGGGTCCCACCGGTACCCGCCGGAGGAACTGGTGGGAGTAGATCCGCGGCACCCGCGTGTCGTCGGCGACCTCGGCTCGCATCGCTGCGAACGTCAACGCCATGAGGTAGCCACCGAATGGGCTACCGGTGCCCCAGAACTCGCCATCGTCGATCTCACGGCGATAGCGCCCGTCGCCGATCGATTCGAGCTCCGTGCGTTCGTCCAGCAACCACGACATATGGCTGCGGAGGGTACGGCAGACGTCGGGCGGGTGCGACCTCAGACGCGCAGGTACGCGTCGACGACCTCGGGCATCGCCCACGCCATCGCGGTGACCGCATCGGTGCATTTCTGGCGTTCGACACCAGAAAGACTGCGGTACCCGTCGACCGCCCGCAAGAGCTCTTCGGTCTCGATGATGGGCGCCAGAGGACCGTCGACCGTCCTCCGTGCGAGATCGCCGACGACGTCGCCCCAGACCTTGGAAGGCCATGAACTGAGCGGCGGTAGTTTCGGCGCTGGCGGAAGCTCGTGGGGAGCATTGGTGACCGGTAGCCCGGCAGCTTCGACAATCGCTCGATGGATACGCCCATCGTGACGCTCACCAACCGGCAACTGCAGGTTGGCGACGATCGCGTCAGGTGAATAGAGGGGGAACGCGTTCCCATCCCAACGATCGGGGCGTCCGCCGATCCAACGACGTTCACGCTGGCGGAGATAGAAGGCATCGAGCAGCTCGAGCGACCCACATCCCGCCGCAGCAGATGCGCGGAGGTCGACGCCGACTTGGTTCAGCACATCCTCCACGATGTCGGGCTTCACGAAGGGTTGCGAACGGGCGAGGGTCTCACCCAGGCGGGCCTGCGCTCGCTCGACCGATCGCGGCTTGCAGCCTCGGTATTTGGCACCGAGGGCTTCGCCCATCATTCCCGAGAACAACACTGTTCCCTCTTCAGGGGGCACGATGCTTCCCGCTCCGAACTCTCCCGAGAGCCGACAGATCCGGTCGAGAAGGCCGCTGTCGCTCACCTCACCGGTGCGGGCTCGGCGCATTTCCCAGCGAAACCCGTGACTCTGAGAGAGATGCTGAGCGACACGAGCATCTTGTGACCCCGGTGGTCCGAAGGTGTGGAACTGCACGCTGTCCTGCCGCCCGGCCAGGCGCACGAGAGCGAGTACCAGCCGGGAGTCTTCGCCTGCAGTCAGCTCGGCCTCAGCACTCCCCCCGCTGTCCTCCACCAGTCGATCGACGACACGCACGAGGCGGTCGGTGACGGCCGACACGATCTCCTTCGGGGAACCCTTGATCTCGGCGTCGTCGGTCTCCCAAACATGCGGCCAGGTGCACGTCTCGACCGGTGGGCCGAGCACCGGAATGTCCACATCGAAGCGGTCGGCGATTCGACGAACCCCGACGAAGCCGGACTCGTCGCCGAATGCCGTCCCGAGAACTGCGACGTGAGTCGCAGTATCGAGGTCACGAGCAGGCAGTCGACCCGTGAGAGCCTCTGAGAGGGCCGCAATGATCGACGGCCGGTTCGAGAGGATCTCGTGGTCACTCGCTCGACCTCGATAGACCGGTGAGAGCCCGAATCGATCGGAGCGGATCCAACCGTCGCCGTTCTCGGTGATGCGAACGACGGTGAACGAGCCGTCGAGAGTACGACAGCCCCCGGGTCCCACCTCGACAAGGTCGGCAAGCAACGAGTCACGGGGGCGCTCGATGTTGACCGGCATCCCGACCGAGCCAACCACACCGCATGCCTGATCGAGCCACGGCCGTCCACGATCGGACCAGAACGCCACAGCGGTGTCTCCGAACCGGTGGTACACGTGATGGCGGGCCGACACCAGCGACCGGGATCGAGGATCTCGGAGCAGCATCTCGGCGGCCGGATCGATGGCTCCACGACTACGAACAACTGCGAAGTGCAACATGCGCCCAACTCGTCTTCCGCGATGCGTATGGCCGCCGAGTACTCACGGGTAGGCGACTCGATACGGTACCAGAATGCCCGAGTGCCCCACCGTCGAGACGGAGCGCCTCGTCCTCCGCCCGTTCCGTGAATCCGACCTCGACCGGTTCTTCGCGATCCACTCAGCGCCACAGGTGCGGGCGTCGCTCCACACACCCGACTCCTTCTCCCGCGAGGACGCGTGGACCCAGATGGCGGCTCACCGGGGACAGTGGGCGCTACGCGGCACGGGTCAGTGGGCCGTCGAGCTCCGGGCGACGGGCGAGATGATCGGCCGGGCGGGCACGCACCGGCCTGAACGTGCCGACTGGCCCGGGATCGAGTGCGGCTGGACCTTCGACCCCGCCCACTGGGGCCAGGGATACGCCACCGAGGCGGGTCGCGCCACGGTGGAGTGGGCGTTCGCGACCCACGACGTCGACCGGCTGTTCAGCGTCATCCTTCCGACCAACAGGCCGTCCCAGGCGGTGGCGAGTCGGCTCGGCTTCACGCTGCTCGAGGAACGAATCCTCGCGTTTTTTCCGGCCGCCCCCCATGGCATCTGGGTTCTCCCCCGCCCTCAATAGGCTGCTCGCCGATGACCGCCACCCCGCCTGCTGCGCTTCGCGACCGCTATGTCGACCTGCTCATGGGGTGCCTCACCCGCGAGCTGTTCCTCGGCGAGGAAGCCCACGACGTCGATCTCGGTCTCTGGCCCGGTGACATCGCCGATCTGCGCTCGACGCTGCGCGACAACGGCTGGCGGCTCACCAGCCGGGGCGGCGACGCCGTCAAGCGCGCCGACGGCAACGATTGGCCGCCGGCGGCCGAGACGATGGTCGGCCGACAACGCCTGGCCGACGTGCGCCGTTGCGTCGACGCGGTCCTCGCCGACGGCGTGCCGGGCGACTTCATCGAGACCGGCGTCTGGCGAGGCGGCGTGACGATCCTGATACGGGGCATGCTCGAGGCCTGGGGCGACACCGACCGACTGGTCTGGGTCGCCGACAGCTTCCAGGGACTCCCCGCTCCGGATGCGGAGGCGTTCCCACAGGATGTCGGTCACGACATGTCCGATGTCCCCACCCTCGCCGTCTCGGCAGATCAGGTCCGCGCCAACTTCGCGCGCTACGGCCTGCTCGACGACCGGGTCCGGTTCCTCGAGGGGTGGTTCCGCGACACGCTTCCCGCGGCTCCGATCGACCGGCTGGCCGTCCTTCGCCTCGACGGCGACATGTACGAGTCGACGATGGACGCGCTCGAGGCGCTCTACCCGAAGCTCAGCGTCGGCGGCTACGTGATCGTCGACGACTACGGCGCCTGGGAACCATGCCGCCAGGCGTGCACCGACTATCGCGCCCGCCACGGCATCACCGACGAGATCGTCGAGATCGACTGGACTGGTGTGCACTGGCGCCGCACCGCATGACGGCGTCGCCCATCCGAGGAACGACATGAACGACATCTCCACCTACTACGGGCTGCTCCGTCGGGCCCACGAGATCATCAGGCCCGAGCGCTATCTGGAGATCGGGGTGCACGAGGGCCACTCGTTGTCGTTCGTCCAGCCCGGCACCCGCGTCGTCGGCGTCGATCCCGAACCGAAGGTCGAGAACCCGCCAGACAACACGGTGATCGTTCCGGCGACCAGCGATGCCTTCTTCGCCGATCCGGAACTCGTGGGTCTGCTCGGCGGACCGATCGACCTCGCGTTCGTCGATGGGCTGCACCTCCACGAGCAGACTCTCCGCGACGTGGCCAACGTCGAGCGACACTCGCACCCCGACGGGATCATCATGATCCACGACTGCCTCCCGATCGACGCCAAGACCGCGGCGCGCGACCGCACCACCGTCGTCTGGTCCGGCGACGTCTGGAAGGTGGTCGTCGCGCTGCGTCGCCACCGGCCCGACCTCACGGTCACGACGGTCGACGTCGAGCCGACCGGCCTGGCGATCGTGAGCGGCCTCGACCCCGACAACACGATCCTCCACGACGACTACGACGCGATCGTCGAGGAGCTCGCCGGACTCGAGTTCGACGATCTCGAGTCGGTCGGTCGCGACGAGATGCTCGGTGTCGTGCCGGGAACCTGGGATCGAGTCGAGCCACTGCTGGCGAGCTGACCCGTCGACGCCACGCCGCCCCGCGCACTACGGTTTCGCCGTCCGACGAGAGCGACGAAGGCAGAGACGAATGGCGCAGACGGTCAAAGGCGTGGTGGCAATGGCGGAGGGCGAGCCGGTCGCGATCCACAACATCGTGATCCCCGACCCGGGCCCGGGCGAGGCGGTCGTCGCCATCCAAGCCTGCGGCGTGTGCCACACCGACCTCCACTACCGCGAGGGCGGTATCAACGACGAGTTTCCCTTCCTGCTGGGCCACGAGGCGTCCGGCATCGTCGAATCCGTTGGCGACGGCGTGACCGAGGTCGAGCCGGGCGATTTCGTGATCCTCAACTGGCGTGCGGTCTGCGGCAACTGCCGGGCCTGCAAGAAGGGCACGCCCCATCTCTGCTTCAGCACGTTCAACGCCGAGCAGAAGATGACCCTGGAAGACGG
>JAUIML010000129.1 GCA_030432715.1 Acidimicrobiia bacterium
GAGCTCAACCGCGCCGCCACCGCGGCGATCGGTCCCGTCACCGTCGTGGGCATGTGGATCGTCGGTGGACTCGTCGGCGACGAAGTGCCGCTCGACGGTGTGCGTGACGACATCGGCGAGCCGCTGTTCTATGTCGGCCTGCTGGCCGTGCTCGTGCTCGCCGCAGCGTTCGTGCGGTCGCTCGAGATCGGGTTCGATGCCGCCTTCACCGTGGGTGTGGGCCTCGTCTCGTTCGTGGCCACGGTGGAGATCTGGACCGACTCGTTCCGGGTCACCGGCGAGCCCATCGCGGCGTTCGGCGCCCAGTACGGAGTCGACGGGTTCGCCCTCGTATTCGGTGGCGTGATCGCCCTCGCGGTCGTGTTGACCGCGCTCCTGCTCGACAACTACCTGCGCCGCGAGGGCATCGACGGCGTCGAGATGTACGTACTGCTCATGCTGTCGGCCGCCGGTGGTGTGCTGATGGCGGGAGCCAACGACCTCATCGTGCTGTTCCTCGGTCTCGAGACCCTGTCGATCGCCGTCTACGTGATGGCGGCCATGCACAGCCGTCGCACCGAGTCGCTCGAGGCGGGCCTGAAGTACTTCGTGCTCGGCGCGTTCTCGTCGGCCTTCCTGCTCTACGGCATGGCGATGATCTACGGCGCGACCGGCTCGCTCAACCTGGTCGAGATCCGTGCCTACCTCGACGCCGTCGTCATCCTCGACAACGCGATGCTGCTGGCCGGCTTCGCCCTGCTGCTGGTCGGCTTCGGTTTCAAGGTCGCCGCGGTGCCCTTCCACGCGTGGACCCCCGACGTGTACCAGGGCGCACCGACACCGGTCGTCGCGTTCATGGCGTCGGCGGTCAAGGCCGCCGGGTTCGCCGCCCTGGTCCGGGTCTTCTACCTGACGTTCCTCGACCATCGCGACGACTGGCAACCGGCCATCTACGCGCTCGCCGTGGCCACGCTCGTCGTCGGAGCGGTGATGGCCGTGGTGCAGCGAGACGCCAAGCGCATGCTCGCGTACTCGTCGATCTCGCACGCGGGGTTCATCCTCGTGGGCGTCCAGGCCGCCACCGACCGCGGCGTCGCCGCCGTCGTCTTCTACGCGGCCGCCTACACGTTCATGGTGATCGGCTCGTTCGGCGTCTTGTCGATCGTGTCGGGCCGCGGCGATCGCGGCACCAGCCTCGATGATCTCAATGGCCTCAGTGGTCGCAATCCGGCCCTCGCGTTGGCGCTCACGCTGTTCCTCCTCGGCCAGGCCGGTGTGCCCTTCACCACCGGCTTCGTCGCCAAGTTCGAGGTGATCGGAGCCGCCGTCGATGCCCGGTCCTTCTGGCTCGCCGTCGTCGCGATGATCTCGGCCGTCGTCTCCGCCTTCCTGTACCTGCGCATCGTGTTGTCGATGTATCTGGGTACCGCAGCCGACGACGAGCGGGAGCCGATCGCGGTGCACCCCACCGCAGCGGTCGCCGTGGGTGTCGCGCTGGTGTTGACCATCGGGTTCGGACTCGTGCCCGGACCGATCGACTCGTTGGCCAACGACGCGATCCTCGCGCTGGCCGGCTGATCGATGGAACCGGCCGGACGCGATGATCGCGGACCGGCTCCGGTCTCGTGGGACGAAGCCCGGGAGATCGTCGCCCTCGTCCTGAGTCTCTGCGCGACGTTCATGGCCCTCGGTCCGGTCGCGTTCCGGCTCATCGACGGTCAGTGGGACCGCAACGGGCTCCGGTCGGCCCTGCAGGGCTCGGCGAGCCCGTCGACCGGGATCGTCATCCTCGCGGCCGCCGTGCTCGTCGCCACCACCCCTGCCGCGGATGTGACGCCCCGGCTCCGGCGAATCGTCAGCCTCGTCGCGACCGTCGTGGTGATCCTGGCCATCGTCCACATCCTCGACCTGCTCTTCGCAGAGTCGTCAGGGGGAGTACGCCGCTTCTTCACCCGGTTCGCGACCATCCTCTGGCGCCCGGCCCCCACTGCGCTCATGGGCGGTGTGGCCGGCTGGCTCGCCCGTCGTGTCGTACCGTTCCCCGGTGGCTGAGTTCCGGACGACGGTCCTCCTGGGGATGCTGGCGGCACTGATGGTGGTCGCCGCACCGGTTGCCGCCCAGGATCCCCCGGCCCCGGTCGAAGCGGCCGTCTACCTCAGCCTGTTCGACGACGCCGATCTCCGGGGGATCGAGAAGCCCGACGACGAGATCTACGACCTGTTCGTGGCCATCACCGGCGACGCGACGCTCGACGCGCGGATCCGGCTGGCCGCCGAGGCACGGGGTTACGTCCGTCGACCGGTGGCGACCGCCGGCTTGGTGGGCGTCGACGGCCGCCGGCTCCAAGCCCCGGCTGCGGAGGCGTGGACCGCGATGAAGGCCGCGGCGGCGGTCGACGGGATCTCGCTCATGTTGACCTCGGCGTATCGCGACCTCGCCGACCAGCGGGCCGTGTTCCGGTCGCGTCTGGGCGGGGGCACGACCGATGCCGCGATCGATCGGGCTCTGCGCACCAGCGCCCCGCCGGGTTACTCGAAGCACCACAGTGGCTACGCCGTCGACATCGGTGAGGTCGGTGCATCCGACGCCGGCTTCGTGAACACACGTGCCTATCGCTGGTTGTCGGAGTTCGACTTCGCGCGGGCGCGGCTGTTCGGGTTCATCCCGTCGTACCCGGTCGGCGGCGAGCGTATGGGTCCCGATCCGGAGGCGTGGGAGTTCGTGTGGGTCGGGCCCGGCCGCATCGGGTGTGCCACCGGCGCGGCTCCCGTGGCCGGATTCTGCGACGTGCTCCTCGAGCCGCGGGCGGCCGACATCGAGTGGCTGGCCGACATCGGCGTGACCGTCGGGTGTGCCCCGGGCCGCTTCTGTCCCGACGACCCCGTCACCAGAGGCGAGGCCGCCTCGGCCCTGTGGCGGCTCCACGGTGCGCCGGCCACCGACGGGCACGCGCCGTTCGTCGACGTGTACGACTCCGACCACTTCCGCGCCGCGGTGGACTGGCTGTGGGCGAACGGTGTCGTCACGGGGACGACGGGCGAGACCTTCTCGCCCGACGACTTCCTCACCCCACGCGACGCCTTCGCCATGGCCCTTCGGTTGCAGGCGTTCGACGACCGCCCGCCCGCCACGGGTCTCCCGGCTCCTTCGGACGGGCTCTTCGATCGTCCTGCGGTCGTCGCCGAGGTGGGGGATCTGGGCGCCCACATCGACAGGGCCGAGTTCGCCTCGGTGCTCCGCGCCGCCGCGTCCCCAGGCGGCTCCTGAACTACCGTCGGCGTCGATCGTTTCGCACCCGACGAGGAGCCCCCCGGATGAGTCAGTTGCCGTTGTCGTTGTCGGAACTCACACCGGAGTTCGTGTCGGCCCGGTTGGCCGCCGGAGGTCACGATGTCGAGGTCGCGGCGGTCGACGTCAGCCCGATCTCGGGCTTCACGGGGATCATGGGCGAGGTCGTGGTCGTCGATCTCACCTACGCGGGCTCCGCCGACCTGCCGTCGACCATGATCGGCAAGTGCCCCCTCGATGACGATCTGGCCCGGATGTACAACCAGGTCATGAACTCCTACAAGCGGGAGAACGGCTTCTACCGGGACGTGGCCGATCAGGTGCCGATGCGGGTGCCTCGGGCGTATGTCAACGACTACGACGAGGAAGCGGGTCGTGGGGTGTTGCTTCTCGAGAAGATCGAGGGCGAGTCGGGCGACATCCTCTCGCCGCCGGACATCGAGTCGTTCGCGACGCTCGCGGGTCAACTGGGCACGATGCACGGCCAATTCTGGCAGAGCCCGGTCTACGGCGACCTCGACTGGGCCATCGACTGGACCCTGCCGTCGCTGAGGCTCGGGATCCCCATCATCCAGGAGGGGTGGTCGGCCGTGCGCGAGGTGTGGCCCGACATGGCCCCGGTCGAGATCCTCGACTTCTTCGAACGCACGTGGGTCTACGACACGGAGACCTGGCTCGAACGCATCGCCGAGCGGCCATGGACGATGATCCACGGCGACTACGAGTTCGACAACATCTTCTTCGGTGTCGAGGGCCCGGTGGTGCTCGACTGGCAGACGCTGATGAAGAGCTTCCCCGGCGGCGACCTCGCCTGGTTCCTCGGGCTCGGCGCCAGCGACGAGTCGATCGCGGAGGAGGGTGCCCTGCTCGATGTGTACCGCGCCGCCCTCGCGGCCGCCGGTGGCCCCGACTGGTCGCGCGACGAGGTGCTCGACGACGCCGCCGCGAGTCTCCAGTTCCACTGCACCTCTGCCGTGGCGAGCCTCCACGGGGTGATCGCGGGCGGTGCGCCGCCCGAGGACCGCACCCGACAGCGCTTCGAGAAGATGGTCACCGGCATGATGGGCTGCGCAAAACGCTGGCAGGTCGTCGACCGCATCCTCGACTGACCCGTCACACCGGCAATGCGAAGCATTGCCGGTGTCGGACACTCGTCACGGGACCGACCGGGCGAGTTTGGAGCCCAGACCACGAAGCGGACACTCTGTCGTGATGGTCACCGTTCCCGCGCCCATCGCTGCCATGGGGCATCGGGATTACCGGATCTTCTGGTTCTCCAGCATCGTGTCGAACGTCGGATCGATCGCGTCGCTGACTGCGCTCGGTTGGGTGGTGAAGGAACAGACCGACAGCGCCTGGCGGGTCACCCTGGTCGCCGTCGCCGGGTTGCTGCCGCTGGCGGTGGCCGGACCGATCGGCGGCGGACTCGCCGATCGCATGCGCCGTCGCGACCTTCTGGCCATGACCCTGGCCCTGCAGTCCGTGTTCGGCGCCCTCGTCGCGATCGCGGTCTGGCAGCTCGACGATCCCTACTGGTTGCTGTTCGCCCTCTCGATCGTCGGCGGATTCGTCTCGTCGTTGGGTGCGCCGGTGCAGCAGGCGATCGTCACCGAACTCGTGCCGGCGGCTCACCTCCGCAACGCGATCTCGCTCAACTCGACGCAGTGGAACACGTCTCGTGCGCTCGGTCCGCTGCTGGCCGGGGTGCTCATCGCCCTCGTCGGCGCGGTGTGGGTGTTCTGGATCAACTCGATCAGCTTCCTCGTGATGGTCGCGGCGCTCTTCTTGATCCCGGCCCGTCCGGTGCCGTCGGGAACCGGCGAGTCGTTCTGGCAAGTGATCCGAGCAGGGATGCGGTATGCCTTCGCGTCGCCGGGCATCCGTTCCTGCCTGCTCGCCGGTGGGTTGGTCGGTGTGCTCCTGGCGCCGCTCACCTGGCTCATCGCGGTCATCGCCACCGACGGCTTCGATACCGGCGAAGGCGAGTTCGGTGTGCTCGCGTCGTCGTTCGGCTTCGGTGCCCTCGGAGGGGCGCTGCTGCTCGTGTTCATCGAACAGCGCCACATCCACAGCCGGATCGTGATGGCGGCCCTGGGCGCGATGGCATCGTTGGTGATCCTCGTCGGGCTGGTCCCCCAACTGTGGATGGGGGTCGTCGTGTTGTTCCTGGCCGGGGTGTCGTTCACGCCGGGCGTGTCGACGGTCGTCGCGGCAATGCAGGCCCACACCGACGATGCCTACCGCGGCCGGGTCATGTCGCTGTGGCTGATGTGGTTCGGGATGGTCTCGCCGGTTGCGGTGATCGCGCAGGGGCTGGTGGCGGAGGTGGCGTCGATCGGGGTGGCCCTGGTGGGATCCGGTGCGTTGGTCCTCGTTTCGCTCGCATGGTTCGCTCGGCGGGGTCTGCACCGCGCCATAGACCCGCCCCCGGTGTGACGGGTGGGGGTTTGGACCGGGGGCGCAGACAGGCGCCAGACTGACCGGTATGCCTCTCAGCCCCGGTGACGACTACCTCATCCACCAGTTTCCCGAGCCGATCGACACGGTGTTCACCGGCGACCGCCACTTCTACGACCGGTACTACTTCAACATGCACGGGTCGGACGACTCGCTGTTCATGGTCTTCGGGATGGGCCAGTACCCCAACCTCGGGGTGACCGACGCGTTCGTGACGGTGTCGCACGGTGATCACCAGGTGACCGTGCGGGCGTCTCGCGAGCTGGGATCCGACCGAATGGACACCACCGTCGGCCCCCTCCGGGTCGAGGTGCTCGAGGGTCTGCGCCGGCTGCGGCTGACCTGCGACGAGAACGAGTGGGGGCTGTCGCTCGACGTGACCTTCACCGCCACGACCGAGGCGTTGGCCGAACCGAAGTCCTACACCTACGTGGGTCAGCGCCAGACCCAGAACACCTTCCGCCTCGCCCACGTGGGGGCCTACGAGGGTTGGCTCGAGGTCGACGGCCAGCGCTACGAGATCACCCCCGACCGCTGGATGGGTGCCCGCGACCACAGCTGGGGGGTGCGCCACGGTGTCGGAGAGCCCGAGCCGAAGGGCATCGGCGGGAAGATCCACCCCGACATGTCGATGGGGTTCTTCCACAACTGGCTGCCGATCCAGTTCGACGACCACATGGTCAAGATCACCATCGACAACGACCATGCGGGCCGTCGCATCCTCGAGGAGGCGGTGAAGCTCTACAACCTCGGTGATGAGCGCGAGCCGGAGCATCTCGGCCGACCGGAGATCGACATCACCTACATCCCGGGCACCCGCGAGGTGGAGAAGGCCGAGATCTGGTTCAGCGGCGACGGTGCCTCGGATCTCCGGATCACCACGACGCCGCTGCGCACCGTCTATCTCAAGGCCGGGTCGGGCTACATGTACGACGGGTACTGGGGCCATGGGGTCTGGCAGGGGGCCGACCTGAAGGTGGAGGGCGTCGACACGCCGATCGGCGCGCCCACCGAGCGCCTCGACATCTCGCTCCTCAACGAGACCCTGTGCCGTCACGAGACCAACGACGGCCGGGTCGGCTACGGCATGCACGAGAATCTCGCGGCGGGCCTCTACCTGCCCTTCGGTTGGACATCACCCGACGCCGTCGCCGACTGACCCGTCGGCCCGCCTGCGCCTGATTCCGAGGAGTCTCGGCGTCGTCGGCGCGCTTCGTCGTGGCGGCGATCGAGCCGTCCGGGGAGAAAATGTCCCGTCGCCGCGGGCCATGTCACATCTCACCAACAACGACGGAGGTGAACGGACGTGTCTGTTGGCGAGCGGTTGGTCGGCGATTTCGCGGCGGTGGGCGTCGGGGTGCTGGGCACCACGACGATCGGGGGAGGCGCGGCCACGCCGCGACAGCGTGCGCTGGTCGCCGCGCTGGCCCTGGCCGGGCAACGTGGCGCCGAGATCGGAGAGCTCGCCGACGAGGTGTGGAGCGGCCGGCCGCCCCGAAGCTCCCGCGCGTCGCTTCAGAACCAGATGACACGGCTGCGCCGGCTCCACGGTGACGACCTCATCGTGTGCGATCAGGCCCGATACCGGCTCACCCGCCCCACCGACGTCGAGTTGTTCGAACAGACGGTCGCCGGCGCCCGCGCGACGTTCCTCACTCCCGGCGTCGCCGATTCGTTGGCCGGTGCGCTGGCCCTGTGGCGGGGCCTGCCCTATGTCGACCTTCCCGACAGTCATGCCGCCGAGGTCGAACGCGCTCGTCTGGCGGAGACGCGCGGGCGGGCGGCGGATCTGCTCGCACTCGGCCGGATCCGTCTCGGCGACCTCGAACGAGGCATCGCCGAATTGCGGGTCGAGGTCGAAAACGACCCGTTGCGCGATCGGGCGTGGGAACTCCTCTGCGTCGCGCTCCAACGCGCCGATCGTGTCGGCGAGGCGCTCGCCGTCCATCGGACCTATGTGGCCCGGCTGCGCGACCACTTCGGCGTGGAACCGAGCCAACGGCTGGTGGAAGCGGGTCGGGCCCTCCGGCGGGGAATTCCGCTCGAGATCGACCTCCGGCCCGAGGCGGGGGACGTGGCGTCACCCGACGGCGCCGAGCCGCTCCGCGGGGCGTGCTGCCACCGACCACCGAGGCGACGCTGCGGTTCGCGGTCCCGACGCCGGACCCGCCGCGTCGATCCGTGACTCGTCAGACGACCCAGACCGTGGACCGGCCCCCGGGCGGGTCGTAGCGGCAGAGGTGTCCGGACCGTACCGTCGCCCGGAGGTGATCCGACAGGAGCGGATGCACCTCGGCGATGCGCTCGATCGTGCGGGCGAGCAGCTTTCCGACCCTCGATCGGACGGTGTCGTCGAAGAGCATGGTCCGGATGTCGTGGGTCGATGCGCCGGCGCGACCGTCCTCGCCCCGCAACCGGTCGGCGGCCGCCAGCACCGCGTCCGCGTCGCCGCCGTTCGCCACCCGATCGAGAGCGAGCGCGGGGAACGGCCGCCCGGGGTTCGCAACGAGGTGGCGGATCGCCACGAGACCCTTGCTGCTGCGGAGCGTGACGTCGCCCATCACACCGAAGCCCACGAGCCACGGGGAGCCCGGTCGAAGACGCCCGACGGTCGGACCGCCGAGCAGTGGGACCCCCTGCTCGGGGTGAGCCACGCGGTCGGTTCGGGCTTGCAGCGACCGGTGACCACCGGCCCGGAAGAAGAGGCGGGCGGCGTTGAGCAGCTGGTCGGCACTGTGGCCGGGTGTCGATGACCCGGCGACGAACGTCGCTTCGGCGCACAGCATGACCCGAGCCAGTTCCACCCGGGCCAGCGCCCCCCAGAGGGGCGCTCTCGCGTCGCCGATGGCGATGGCCTCCTCGAGGCGGACGATGGCGCCGTCGAGGTCTCCGGTGGCGGCGATCAGCGGGCCTTCCGCGAGGGCTCGGGGCCCGAGGGGGACATCGTGCACGACAAGGAAGGGCGGCTTGGGCGCCAGCGCAGCCAGCAGGGCGTGGGCCAGCGGGCGCGAGCCCACCCGCGAGACCGCCCAGGCCGCGGCGGCGAGTTCGTGTTCCTCGAGCGAGTCGACGTCGATGGACTGCAACAGGGCGGCGGCGTGGGATTCGTCGCCCGCGGCCGCCGCTGCTCGGGCCCGCACCGCCGGGGGGCCGCATGCGAACCACGGTTCGAAACGGCCGGCGAGGAAGTCGATCTCGGCGGCGAGCACGCCGGGGAGACCGTTGGTGTCGATCAGGTCGGGAACCCCGCGTTCGATCGTCTCGTGCCCCTCCGCCATCCTCGCCAGCGTAGATTCGGCCGACTCCACATCACGAGTCGACCGTGGTATCCAGAGGGTCTTCCAACCCGGCACAACGAGGACCGATGACACCCGAGCGTCTTCCCTGGGAGATCGTCGAGACCCTGCCTTCAAGCGACCGGGCCCTGATCGACACCTGGAACCGACGGGTGGAGGTCGCGAGCGACGTCGGTGACCGCGTCACGGCGCTCGTCGGCCGTGCCCTGGCCTGCTACTGGGCGTCGGCGACGGGCGCGACGGACGATTCCTGGGCCGACTCGGCACAGCGCCGTTGCGACGACACACGCCTCGCGCTCGAACTCGCGCGGTCCACCGCCGACCCCGAGCTGATCGCGACGGCGTTGCTGGGCGGACTGTACGCCCGATGGGGTCCACCCGAGACCGAGGAACGTCGGGTCGTCCTCGACGAACTGGAGCGACTCAGGCCGACGGTGCGCGACCAGGAAACGCGGCTCCGCATCGTCGAGTGGCAGGTGCTCGACCGCTTCGACGTGGGCGACCTCGCCGGGGTCCGGCACGGGATCGCTCGGTTCCTGACCGAGGCCGCCGGTCTCGACTCGAAGCTGTTCGCTCGACGTGAGGTGCTCTGGCGGGCCAACCTCGAGATGCTCGAAGGCGATCTCGACGCGGCAGTTCGGCTCAACGAGGAGGCGATCGCGTCGACCGCTGACCTCGCCGGTTCCCCGTTCTCGTTCCAGAACGTCGCCATCACGATGGCCATCGCGATGTACTTCCGTCGGGGTCTGGGCGATGTACTCGACGCCATCCGGTCCATCCGCGCGTCGTCGCCTCGGGTGGAGGCCAACTGGGATGTCGGCCTGGCGTTCGCCCTGTCGGAGGTCGGACAGCTGGACGAGGCGCGAACGCGCTTCGAGGCGTTGGCCTGCGATCGGTTCGCGATCGTGCCCCGCGACCTCAACTGGCTCGTCTCGATGCAGCTGCTCGGGCTGATCGCCGTCACCCTGGACGACCGGGTTCGGGCCGCCGTGCTGCTCGAGGAGCTGCGCCCCTATGGAGCGCTCGACAGTACCCATGGCTCCGGCTACGCGTCGTACGGACCGGTCGGGCGGGTCGTGGGCCTGCTGGCCGATGCGGTCGGGGAGCACGACGAGGCGGCGCGTTGCTTCACGTGGGTGCTGGACCACCGAGACCCCGGTCCGTGGACGACGTTGACTCGGCTCGACCGGGCGCGGTCTCGCGCCCGACGGGATCCGGCAGCGGCCTTGGTCGATGCCGAGCAGGCCGAGGTCGAGCTCCGCCGGTTCGGCCTCGACGTGCGAGCCGATGACGCGCGGGACCTCGCGTCCCGTCTCCGGCTGGAGGGTCATGGCGGTCCGGTGGCCCAACTCCGCGAGGGGGTCTGGACGTTCATCCACCCCGCCGGGCGGGTCGACGTGCCCGAGGGTGTCGGCGTGCGGTACCTCTGCCGGCTGCTGCAGCGGCCCGGCGAGCCGATCGACGTGATGGACCTCGACGACCGGATGGACCCGTCGGTTCCTCGCTCTTCGTCGGTGGAGTCGTCGATCGATCCCGACGCGAGGGCGGCGTATCGCCGTCGTCTCGCCGAGCTCGAGGGGCAACCCCCCGACGCGAGCGGGGTCGACGAGGAGCGCCAGTTCATCCGGCGCGAACTGGCGGGCGCCGCGTATTTCCCGACGGGATCCAGAGAGATCGAGAAGGCCCGTGTCCGGGTGACGAGGGCGATCCGGCGAGCGATCTCGTCGATCGGTGAC
>JAUIML010000130.1 GCA_030432715.1 Acidimicrobiia bacterium
CGACACCATGCCTGGAGATCCGCCGGACCGCACTCCGAATCTGCGCCGTTCGGTGCGCAAGGCCCTCGACGCCGCGTGGGTGGCCGGCGAGGGGTACACCGCGCCGAACACCGAGGTCTACCCGTGGATGTGGCTCTGGGACAGCTGCTTCCACTCACTGGTGTGGGCCGAGCTGGGCGAACCGGACCGGGCCCGGTCCGAACTCGCCGCCGCCCTCTCGACGATCGACGAGTCCGGATTCGTGGCCCACATGGGCTATCAACTCGATCCCGACCGGCCGATGGAGCTGTGGGGCCGGGTCGGTGCGTCGTCGATCACCCAGCCGCCCATGTTCGGCCACACGATCGCCCGACTGGTCGACGTGGGCATCGACGTGCCGCACGCGACGATCGACGCCGCCGGTCGGGCTCTTGCCCATCTGCTCCGCGATCGACCCCGTGTCGACGGCCTGATCGAGGTCGTCCATCCGTGGGAGACCGGATGCGACGACTCGCCCCGGTGGGACGACTACTGCCCGGGCGAGGGATTCGACCTGGAGCGATGGAGGACCCACAAGGTCGAACTGCTCGCCCATGTCGAACGGGGACCCTCGGGGGCGCCGTTGCACAACCCGGCCTTCGCGGTGGGCTCGATCGGTTTCACTTCCCTCGTCGCCTTCAACGCCCGAGAACTCGCGTCGGTCACCGGTGACCGTTCGCTGCTTCCCGAGGTCGACCGGATCGTCGCGGCGATCGACGCCCGCTTCGACCGCGACCTGCGGACCTGGGTCGACGCCGGGCCGGCCGCCGGGGGATCCGGGCGGTCGCGAACCGCCGACGGGTTGCTCCCCCTGCTGGTGACCGCCGACGGGGATTCGCGTCATCGGGTGATCGAGGACGTGCTCGACGAGGATGCCTATGCCTCGGGATACGGACCCCGTGGGGTCCATCTCGGTGAGCCGACCTACTCGGCGTCGAGCTATTGGCGCGGTCCCGTGTGGCCCCAGTTGGCCTATCTGCTGTGGGTGGGCCTGGCTCGAGCGGGTGAGCACGATGCGGCCGAGGTCGTGCGGACAACCACCGTGTCGGGCGCGGTCGAGTCCGGGCTCGCCGAATACTGGCACGGCGACTCCGGCCAGGGACTCGGGGCCATTCCACAGTCGTGGACCGGGCTGGCGCTGCTGATGAGTGGGGCCTGAAGGCGCCGTCAGGCCGGGGGTGCGGGTTCGACGGTGTCGACCCGTTGCTCGTCGACCCATTGCTCATCGACCCATTGCTCGTCGACCCATTGCTCATCGACCCATTGCTCGTCGACCCATTGCTCATCGACCGGGTCGCGAAGGTCGATCGTGACCACACCCGTGCCGGCCTCGGTCGTGAGGTCGATCTCCTCGTGCCACCCCATCGCCTCGAGCGCGGGGAGAGCGCTCGGGTGCAGGCGCGGCCGCCGGCGCTGGAGCATCAGGTTGGAGACGAGGGCGGCGAGGCCCACCATCATGATGAGGTCGCCGATCGACACCACCTGGTTGGTCCAACGGACCGGGAAGGTGTCGCCCAGGATCGAGAGGATCGTGGAGTCGTCGGACAACTCCCGCGCGCCGTTGAGGGTGACGCGGGGGAGCTCGTCGACGGTGACCATCTCCGCTTCGACCAGCGCCTCGGGCCGAACCGGCATCGCGCCGTTGAGCGCGATCGGGAGCAGGTTGGCTCCGATGCCGATGGCGATCACCGTCATGCCCGCCAGGTGCACGTTGACGATGGCGAACGCGAGCCCCCCGATCAGGCCGAGCAGGGCGATCGCGCCCGACGGACCCATGTCGGTCAGGTCGACGAAGAGGCTCGCGGCGATGGCGACCAGGAGGAACTCCGGGTGGCGGATCCGGGTTCGGGCGATCGACGCGAGGCGGCCACGACGGAGGGCACCGATGACGAGACCGACACAGACGGCGAGAATGATCGGAGCGACTACCACACGCGGAAATTACCAGCCGGAGTCACGCGAGGTGCCGACCATCGGTTCTCCGGCGACGTGTTCGACCCAGCAGTGGATGCCGCGGTACCGGGCGGCGTCGTTCTCGAAGTTCTCCCGGGTCGGCACGATGACGCCGATTTCGAGGGTCGAGGTCTCGTAGTCGCGGCCGACCCAACCGGGGAACAGGCGGTAGCAGGAGGCCAGCGCGAAGTCCCGGATGACGCCATCGCCGGGAAAGACCGACGGGTGTTCGGCCGGGTAGGTGAGCTGGGCGAACACCTCGAAATGATGCGGGTCCTCGCAGGGCAGCCGGGTGGTGATGATCACCGGGAGGCCGTCGCGCCGGTCCTCGATCTGGTCGAAGCAGTCGCGGACGCGGAGGTCGTACTGGTTCACCGGCTCACCGGGGATCTCGGTCGGTGCCAGCGGCGGTGGCTCACTGGTGGTCGTGGTCGAGTCCGGGTCGGCTGCGGTCTCCCGCTGAGCCTCGGATCGCGCGTCGAGGCTCTCTGCGGCGAACTGGGCCGGATCGTTCGCCGGTGAGCTCGCGCCGTCGTCGTCGGCGCAGGCAACCGTCGAGAGAACGACGGCGGCGAGGAGAACGGCGAGACGGGGTTGCACCCGCACGAGGCTAGGGCGGTCAGCCCGCGGGAAGGGCTCGGTCGACCATCTCGAACGCGAACCAGAGGCAGAAGGCCACCGGTGCGAGGCTCACCGCGCGGACGAGCAGTCGATGCCGTCGGCCGTCGAAGAGGCGTCGGCCGAGCGCGCCCGCGAGTATCCAGATCGCCGCGGCGGCGAGGAGCCACACGACGGCGCCGGGGATCGCGTCGCGTTCGCCGTCCAGTCCCTCGTCGAGGTCGTCCGGACGGGCGGTGGCCGCGGGTCGCCGGGTCGGCTCGTCGGCCCCGACCGACGAGAGGTCCTCGCCGGCGATGGAGGGAGTGTCGTCGTCGCCGGCTCCGACGAAGGCGGCGATCGTCGCGACATCGAACTCGGGGGCGTCGGCCGGGGCTTCGACGAGTTCGGCTGCCACGATGATGCGTTGGCGACTCGACAGTTTCGGGTGACACGCGGTGAGCGTGACCCGGTTGTCGTCGAAGTCGTCGAGAACCCAGGTGGCCGACGGGCGGACGATGACGTGGCCGACACCGACCGCGTCGACGGTGGGGAGCTGGTCGGGGTAGGCGGCGGCCGGTTCGAGAACGCGATAGGTGAACCGTCCGAGCACCCCGGTGACGCGGATCTCGTCGCCGGGGACGAGTTCGTCGATGCGATTGAACGGAGCGCCGTAGGTGGTCCGGTGCCCGGCGATCGCAGAGTTGCCCTCGGTGCCGATCGCGGCGGTGCCGGGGTATTGACCCGGGCCCTGACGGAGGTCGGCGACCTGCACGCCGTTGACGACGATCTTGTCGACCCCGATCGCGGGGATCTCGATACGGGCGACGGCGTCGCCGTCCTCGGGGAAGAAGATGCGCAGCAGCTCCGGCGTGTAGCCGCCGGGAAGCGTCGTCGCCGGCGCCGGGAGGGCTTCGACCTCGTCGTCGAGCGCGCCGGCATCCACCGAGCGATCGTCGGTGTCGGCACCGTCGTCCGCCCCCGTCGGGACGGCGGCGAGCTGCGTCGCCGCGTCGGCCACGATCTCGTCGAACTCGTCTCGCAACCCGTCCTGGGCGCGCGCCTCCTGCAGGTTGGTGCCCCAGAGTTGGTACACGACGAAGAGCAACACGACGACACCGGTCGCGATGAGTCCACGGCCGATGGCGCCGAGCACACGGGCGCCGGTGGACACCTCGCCGGGGCTGTGCGGGCTGCGCATACGCGCAACCTATCGGCGACCGCAAGGGCGAGCTGAGCGCGGTCGCCGATAGCGTTTTCGATGTGTCCATCATTCGGCTGCAGGCCGCGGTCGCGCTGATCGGCCGCTTCCCTGCCCTCGCAGGCATCGATCTGGAGGTGGGCGAGGGCGAGGTCGTGCTCGTCCAGGGTCCGAACGGCGCAGGCAAGTCGACCCTGCTCCGGCTCTGTGCAGGGCTGATGAGGCTGGAGTCGGGGGAGGGCACCGTGCTGGGTCACGACCTCGCAACCGAACGACCGTCGATCCGTCGGTCGGTCGGATTGCTCGGACACGACACCGCGCTCTACGACGATCTCACCGTTCGGGAGAACCTCGACTTCTGGGCCCGGGCGTCGCGGGTCGACGAGGCGGCGGTCACACCGGCGATGGAACGTCTCGGCGTCGCCGACCGCCTCCACGACGTGCCGGTCGCGCTGCTGTCGGCCGGTCAACG
Organism: Acidimicrobiia bacterium; assembly: GCA_030432715.1. Lineage (GTDB taxonomy): Bacteria > Actinomycetota > Acidimicrobiia > Acidimicrobiales > Aldehydirespiratoraceae > JAJRXC01. The sequence goes on from JAUIML010000130.1 coordinate 4,242, forward strand.
GCGGCGGGTCGCCCTCGCCGCAGTGGTGGTCCGGCGCCCCCGACTGTGGCTCCTCGACGAGCCCCATGCCGGGCTCGACCCGTCCGGGCGCGATCTCGTCGACCAGCTCGTGGTCGACGCCGCCGCGGCCGGCGCCACCGTCCTGCTCTCCTCCCACGAGGTCGACCGCACCCTCGAGCTGGCGACTCGCCGGATCACGGTCGCCGGCGGCACCATCACGGGGGATGTGACCGATGCTCGCTGACATCCGGCTCGTCGCGGCCAAGGATCTGCGGATCGAGTGGCGATCGCGGGTCACGCTGTCGCAGGTCGTGCCCTTCGCCCTGCTCGTGCTCGTCCTGTTCGGCTTCGCCCTCGACGCCAACCGGCCCGTGCTCGACGCCGCCACCAGCGGCCTCTACTGGGTGACGGTGCTGTTCGTCGGCGTCATGTCGGTCCAGCGGGCGACCGCCATCGAGACGACCGATGGCGCCCGTCGCGCCCTGCTCCTGGCCGGCGTCGAGCCCGCAGCGGTGTTCCTGGGCAAGGCCGTCGCCGTTGCGCTGCAACTCCTCTTCGTCGAGGTCGTTCTGGTGGGCGGGGTGATCGTGCTCTTCGATGCCTCGATCGAGTCGCTGCCCCTTCTCACCGCCACCTGTCTGGTCGCGTCCGTTGGCATCGCGGCGGCGGGTACGCTGCTCGGCGCGCTGGTTGCCGGCGTTCGGGCGCGAGAAACGGTTCTGCCGATCCTCCTGCTTCCGGTGCTGGCACCGGTGCTGATCGGTGCCACCCGGGCGTTCGACGACGCCCTCGGCACCGTGGCAGTCGATGGCTGGGCCTGGCTCGGACTTCTCGCCGGGTTCGGCGCGATCAACACGGTGCTGGGAGCATTGGCCTACGGCGTCCTACTCGAGGAGACCTGAGATGCAGGAGATCAACCACACGGGGAGCCGCACCACCCGGCTGCTCGGCGCGGCCGTGATCGTCGGTCTCGTTGCCCTCGTGCTCCTCGGGTGGTTCGTCGCGCCGGAGGACGACGACCAACAAGACGCCGTGCGCATGATCTTCGTCCATGTCCCGTCGGCGATCTGGACCTACATCGCTTTCGTCACCACGGCGATCGGCTCGGTGATGTGGCTGGTGCGTCGCTCGGTCTGGTGGGACACCGTCGCCGCGGCGGCGGCCGAGATCGGGGTGCTGTTCTGCGGCCTGACCCTCTTCACCGGATCGGTCTGGGGCCGCCCCACTTGGAACACCTACTGGGACTGGGGCGACGTGCGTCTCGTCACCACCCTGATCCTCTTCCTGATGATGATCGGGTACCTCTCGGTGCGTTCGCTCGGCGGGCCCGAGTCGGCCACCGCCACCCGGGCCGCCATCGTCGGCGTGATGGCGGCCGCGATCCTGCCGATCGTCAACCGCTCCGTCGAGTGGTGGGAGAACAACACGCTGCACCAGAAGTCCTCGCTCACCGACGGCAACCTCGAGGACATGACCCTGTTCACCCTCGTGGTCGGCCTGATCGTCTGGGGCCTCTTCTTCTGGTGGGCCATCCTGCATCGCTTCCGCATCGCCTGGCTCGAACGGGAGATCCGGTCCTCCGACCTCGATCGCGCCCTCGTCGAGCGGCGGGCCGAGGGCGAGCCGGGCGCGAGCCCTCTGGAGGAACGCGTATGACCCACGTCGGCTATCTCCTTGTCGGGTGGGGCACCACCTTCGCGGTGGGACTCGTCTACACCGCAACCCTTCTCCGTCGCGGCCGCCGCCTCACCGCGCGCGTCCCGGCCGACCGGCGGCGCTGGATGACCGCCGAGGACACATGACCGACACGCTCGCGCCCCAGGAGCCTCGAGCGGGCCGCCGTCGTTCGCGGCGGTGGTTGCCCGCACTCATCGCCGTCGGCGTGGTCGTCGCGGTCGTCGTGCTCGTCTGGAATCTCCTCACCGGCGCGCTGTTCTTCTACAACGCCGACGAGGCGGTCGCCGAGCGGTCCGAACTGGGCGACGATCGCTTCACGCTCCAGGGCACCCCGGTCGGGTGCTCGATCACCTCCGGGAGCCAGGGCGACGAGGTGGTCACCGCCTTCACCGTCACCTTCGGCGGCGTGATGGTCGATGTCGTCCACCGAGGTGAGCCGGCCGAACTCTTCGAAGGCGGCACGCCGGTCGTCCTCGACGGCAGCTGGGTCGAGGGGCAGCCCGGGGTCACCGGCTTCGAACCCCTGGCCGACGACGGGTGGTACTACTCGTCGGATCGCATGCGGGTGAAGCACGACAACGACTACATCAACGACGACGAGTACGACGACCGACTCGCCGAGAGCGAGACCCAGGGGGACACTGCGGCCGAGGTCTGCGCGAGATGAGCAGCGCCGCCGTCGGTGCGGTCATCATCGCCCTGGGCGCAGCTGCGTCGTTGACCGGCATCGGCGTGATCGTGCTCGGGCTGCTCGGGCGCCGACCCGGCTGGTGGCGAGAAACCCGCGGGCTCGTGTGGGCGATGCTCGCCATGAGCACGTTGGCGATCGTCTGGATGGAGCGCGCCCTCATCACCCGCGACTTCACCATCCGGTTCGTGGCCGACCACGGATCGAGCCAGACCTCGTCGATCTTCAACGTCGCGACCCTGTGGTCGGCCCTCGAAGGCTCCATCCTGCTGTGGGCCTTCGTGCTGACCGGCTATGTGGCCGCGGTCGTGGTGAAGTTCCGCGACAAGCGCGACGACCCGATGATGCAGTGGGTGATGCTCACCCTCTTCGTGGTGTGCGCCTTCTTCTTCCTGTTGATGGTCGGCCCGTCGAACCCGTTCCAGTCGTTCGACCCGCCGGTCGGCTACGACGGTCCCGGGCCCAACCCGCTGCTCCAGAGCCACATCCTCATGGCGTTCCATCCGCCGATCCTCTATCTGGGTTACGTCGGCTTCACCGTGCCGTTCGCCTTCGCGATCGGGGCCCTCGTCACCGGCCGCGTGGGCGAGGGCTGGCTCCTCGCCACTCGTCGCTGGACCGTCATCGCGTGGGGATTCCTCACCCTCGGCATCGTGCTCGGTGCCTGGTGGAGCTACGAGACCCTCGGCTGGGGCGGCTACTGGGCCTGGGACCCGGTGGAGAACGCGTCCTTCCTGCCCTGGCTGACCGGTACCGCCTTCATCCATTCGGTGATGGTCCAGGAGCGCCGGGGAATGCTGCGGGTGTGGAACCTCTCGCTCGTCGTGGCCACCTTTGCGCTGACGATCCTCGGCACGTTCATCACCCGGGCCGGGGTGCTCGAGTCGGTCCACGCGTTCTCCGAGTCGTCGATCGGCCCCGCCCTCCTCGGCTTCTTCACCCTGATCGTCGTGGTTTCGCTCGGCCTCATCGCCTGGCGAGGTGACCAGCTCCGCTCGCCCGGGCGCATCGATTCCCCCATCTCGCGGGAGGGCGCCTTCCTCGCCAACAACGTGCTGTTCGCGGCCTTCGCCTTCGTGGTGCTGCTCGGCCCGATCTTCCCGCTGATCGTCGAGGCGCTGAACGACGACCGCATCTCGGTCGGCAACCCCTACTTCGAACGCATGACGATGCCGATCGGGTTCACCCTGCTGTTCCTCATGGCCGTCGCCCCCGTGTTGCCGTGGCGCAAGGCGTCGCCGGGCGTCCTGGCCGAGCGTCTCATCTGGCCGGCGTGGATGGGCGCCGGCGCCATGGTCCTGTCGGTCCTCGTCGGGGCCCGGGGCTGGGCTCCCACCCTGGCCTTCGGGCTCGGCGGTTTCGCCGGCGGTGCGGCCCTGCGCCAGGTGGTGCTCGCCACCCGCCGTCAGGGCTGGCGCGGCCTCGTCGGGCGCACCAACGGCGGGATGATCGTCCACGTGGGCGTGGTGATGATCGCGGTGGCCTTCGCGGCGAGCAACGCCTACGTCCGCCAGGACACCTTCCTGCTCGCTCCCGGACAGACGGCGTCGTTCGCGGGCCACGAGCTGACGTTCGAGGGCACCGACTTCCGCCAGTACCCGAACCGGTCCGAGCGTCGGGTGGCGATCGACATCGACGGCGAGCAGGTCTACGAACCCGGCATCGCGCTGTATCCCTTCGCAGGCCAGCGGATCGGCATCCCCTCGGTCCGCTCGACCCTGTTCGACGACGTGGCCCTCTCGGTCGACAGCTTCCCGGTCGACGACGACGGCAACGAGACCGGTCAGGTCGTGCTGCGGGTCACGGTCCAGCCCTTGATCGTGTGGCTCTGGATCGGTGGCCTGGTCATGGCCCTCGGCACGCTGTTGGCGGTCGTGCCCGGCAGACGCCGCAACCCGACGGCCCCGGTCAGCGCGCCGCTGCCGGGCGCCGAGCCTCCGGCGACCGCGGAACCCGTGAAGGAGCTGGTGTGACCGAGCCACCGGCCGCCCCGCCCCGCCGCACGGCGGTCTGGATCGTGTTGCCGCTCGCTGTGGTGATGGCGGGATTCATCGTGCTCCTGGCCACCCGCGACTCCGGCGACACCGGGTTCGAGAGCTTCGACCTCGAGGGGAAGGTGGCCCCGGCCATCGTCGGCACCACGCTCGACGGAGCGGCCTTCGATCTCGACGACCATCGCGGATCGTTCGTGGTCGTGAACTTCTTCCAGACCACCTGCATTCCCTGTCGTCAGGAACACCCGGAGCTCGTGGCCTTCCAGGAGGCCTACGGACCCTCGGGGTTCGCCACCGTCGTGTCGGTGGCGTTCGACGACCAGCCGAACAACATCCGTGAGTTCTTCGAGCAGTTCGGTGGCGAGTGGCCGGTGCTCGCGACCGACACCGGTCCGCTCGCCGTGGCCTACGGCGTGCCCCTCGTGCCCGAGTCGATCCTGATCGCGCCCACGGGGGAGGTCATCACCAAGCTCGAGGGCGGCGTCCGCATGGCCGACCTCGAAGCCGTGATCGGGTCCTGGCAGGAGGCCAACGCGTGACCCGCCGCCTCGCCCTGTGGTTGGGCGTCGCCGTCGTGGCACTCTCGGCCCTTGTCTATGCCTCGGTCGACGAGGGCGCGCCCCGCACCGATGCCGACCGGGCCTACGCGATCGCCAAGACGATCGGCTGCCCGGTGTGCAACGGCCAATCGGTCGCCGAGTCCAACGCGTCGGCCGCCCGCAACATCCGGGTCTCGATCGCGAAATGGATCGACGAGGGGCGCAGCGAGGACTTCATCCGCGCCGAGCTGCGGAGCCTGTTCGGCGACGACGTCGACTACACACCGTCGGGCGACGGTGTCACCAGCCTCGTGTGGATCCTGCCGGTGGTGTTCGGTGCCGGTGCGTTGGCCGGGCTCGTCATCGTCTTCCGCCGTTGGAAGAGCGAAGCGCTGCTCGACGCGTCGGACGCCGACCGGGCTCTCGTCGAGGCAGCTCGTGAGGCCAGGGACGATGGCTGATCTCGACGAGGCGCGGCAGGACGAACTCGACCATGTCCTGACCTCGCTCGACGACCTCGAGGCCGAGTTCGAGGCCGGTGATCTCGACGAAGCCGACTATCGGGCCCTCAAGGCCGACTACACGACCCGCGCCGCCCGACTCCTGCGCTCGGAAACGCCGGCGGTACCCGCCGCCGATGCCGACCGAGGCTGGGCCCGGATCGCGCTGTGGACGGCCCTGATCGTGATCGTGGCTGGCCTCGCCGGCATGCTCATCGCCGACTTCTCGGGCAGCCGAGGCGACGGTGAGACCACCGGCAGCATCCGGGAGACGGTCCGCCAGAAGAAGTTCGAGGCGAGCCAGCTGCTCGGCACCGACCCCGACCGGGCCATGGCCATCTACGACGAGGTGCTCGCCGACTCGCCCTCGGACCCCGAAGCACTCGCGTACCGCGGATGGCTCACCCGCCTCGACGGAGACCCGGGCGCCGCCCAGGCGTACGTCGAGGACGCGGTCGTCTCCGATCCGGAGTACCCCGACGCCCGGGTCTTCGCCGCGGCGATCGCCCTCGACCTCGACGAGCCGGCCACGGCCGCGGGCCATCTGGATGCCCTCGACGCACTGGACGCACCACCGTTCATCGAGCAGCTGGTGCAGGGCCAGGGACTCCGGATCCGCATCGTCGAGGCGTTGTTGCTGACCGGCGAGCCCGACTCGTTCGCGACCTCGGGGCTCGACATCGCCGATGTCAACCTCGCCGCCGAGTCGGTCCTCGCCAGCGAACCCGACCGGGGGATCGCGCTCTACGACCTCGTCCTCGGGCAGATGCCCGACGACGTCGAGATCCTTTCGTACGCCGGCTTCTACAACGCACTGGTGGCGATCGAGGTCGGACCCGAGGCCGAGGACATCATGCAACTCGGCTACGACCAGCTCAGCCGGGCGATCGAGCTCGATCCCGCCGACCCTCAGGCCCTGGTCCTCCGGGCGTGGGTCGGTTTCTACGTCGACAAGGAGCAGTCGTTGCTCGATCTCGCCGCCTACGACGCCCTCGACGCCGGTCGTGACGATCTCGACGACTTCATCTTCCAGTTCGACCTGCGCAACGAACTGGAGGAGTGACGAAGTGGCGGAGTGAATTCCGTTCGGATGGTGCCGCCGGTGCGGAGAA